>JBHEMT010000085.1:0-17176 GCA_046262435.1 Candidatus Dormibacteria bacterium
AGCCCGCTGAAGGGGTCGACCGCGGCCGCCAGGTGGCGCCAGCCCGTCGCCGGGACGCCGGTGAAGAGACCAGCCAGGAAGAGCAGCGGGGCCAGCAGGACGGCGGTATCGAGGAGCACCTCGCCGGGCCCGCCCGCCAGCAGCGAGACCAGGCAGCCGAGGACATTGGTGATCACCAGCACCCCCACGGCCGCGAGCAGGAGCACCGCGCCGTCCGCCGCGGCGCCACGGCCGAGCAGGCCGATGGCCAGCAGTGCCGGGGCCAGCTGCGTCGCGTCCATGATCACCCCCGCCACAACCCAGGCTCCCACGGTGCGCGCCGCGGGGCGGGGCACCAGCGCCAGCCGACCGAGCAGCCCCGCCTCATGAGCCCGCGCCAGGGTGACCGCCGATCCGACGGCTCCGGTCATCGCCACCAGGACGGTGAGCAGGGTGGCCGCCCAGAACACCGGCGCGCGACCGAGGAGAAGGGGCAGGGTCAGGACCAGGGGCATGACCATCTTGATGGCCAGGGCGCGCGGGCGCGCCGCGGTGACCAGCAGCTCACGGCTGAGCATTCCACCGGGGCGAAACCGTGCGAGGCGCACATCGGCAGAGGCGGCAGCGGCCGCGGTGGTGCGCACGCGGCGCCGGGCGACGATCACGCCTGGGCTGCCTCATCGACCAGCGGGTGCCCCGTCAGCTGGCGGAAGCAGTCGGCCAGGTCGGTCTCGTGGACGTGCAGGGCACGCAGGCCGCCGTCCACCGCGTCGGCCGCCAGGACGACCTGCGCGAGTGAGGGCTCCCTGCCCAGCCGGATCCGCGCACCACCTGGAATCCGCTCGCAGCGGTCTGCGCCGACCACTTGGCGAAGACGGCTCACCAGCGCGGCGGGATCGTCGGACTCCACATCGGCCCAGCGCGCCGAGTCGACGCCCGCCATCAGCTCCGCCGGAGTGCCGGCGTGGACCAGGCGGCCGCCATCGAGGAGCAGCACCCGGTCGGCCGCCGCGGCGACGAAGCTCGCGTCGTTGCTCGCCACCAGGATGGCGTCGCCGCCGGCCGCCCGGTGTCGCAGCAACCCGACCAGGTCGCCGACGCCGTCCGGGTCGAGCCCCGCGGTCGGCTCGTCGAGCAGAAGCAGGGGCGGCCGGTGGGCCAGGGCCTGGGCGAGACCCAGGCGCCGGCGCATTCCGA
The DNA here is from genome assembly GCA_046262435.1 of Candidatus Dormibacteria bacterium. GTDB lineage: Bacteria > Chloroflexota > Dormibacteria > Aeolococcales > Aeolococcaceae > JBHEMT01. The sequence continues at coordinate 1,177 of JBHEMT010000085.1, forward strand.
ATGAGTAGCCGCCCACGGCGCGGTCGGCCACACTGGTGAGCCCAAGGTCGTGCAGCGCCGCATCGGCGAGCCGGCGAGCCTCGGTCGGGTCGCTGACCCACTGCCGGCACCAGAAGGTCGTCGCCTGACGGCCGCTGAGGGCACTGTCCTCGACGCTGTCATCGAGAGCCACTCCGAGCCGGCGGCGGGCCGCACCCGAATCCGGCCGGCCCCACCAGCGCACGGCACCGCGCTGCGGCCCTAGCAGCCCGGCGAGCAGGAGCAGCAGGGTGGTCTTGCCCGAGCCGTTGGGGCCCATCACCGCCGCCACCTCGCCGGCATCGATGCGGAGTGCGACGGGGCCCACGCCGCCCCCGCCGCGATAACGGAACTCGAGCTCCGCGGCCGCGACCGGTGGGCCACCCTCGGCGGCGACGTGCCCGGCCGGCATCACCGCAGATGTCACGCTCACGCTGGGGTCACCTCGAGCAGCTCGTTGACCCGTGCCGCCACCACGGTCGGCTTGAACGGCTTGCTGATCTGACCGTCGGCACTGCACAGGGCAGCCCTGGCGCTGCCTGCCGTGTCGCGCGCCTCCACCAGCACCAACCAGCGCGAGGCGACCCGGCAACCCTGCGCACGTAGCCGCTCCACCAGTTCGATGCCGTCCTCCTCCAGGGTGATGTCAACCAGTGCGATGTCGGCGGTGCGCAACTCCGCCTCGCGGCGGAGGGCCGCGGCGTCGCGCACCCAGGTCACCTCATGGCCCTCGCGGACCAGCTTGTGCTCGAGGATGCGCCCGATCATCGGCTCGTCCTCAGCCACGAGCAGGCGCACCGGCCGGGTCACAGACCGCTCTCGCCGTGGTGCAGGATGCGCGGCCACCCGCCGCCCGCGGGCTCACAGAGCATGGTCACCGCGGCGGCGAGGCCCAGCTCGTCGAGCCGCTCCCGTGCTCCCTCGGGCGTGGCAACCACGGTGGCGAGCACCGACTCGCCGTCGAAGGTCACCGTCCAGCCGGCCTCCTCGAGCCCGGCGCTCAACCAGGCGAGCAACTCCAGCCGGTGGTGCAGGGCGCTGCTCACCGCGCTCAGGGCAGCCGCCACCGAGATCTCCGCTGAGTCCATGTCGGTGCCCCGGTCGCTCACCTCCGCGGAGCCGTAGAGGTCGCGCAACCACGGCGGATACGGTGGCGTGACCACGCTGCGAATCTCCTCGCTCGGTGGCCGGTAGAGCGGCATCCGCAGGCCGACCGAGCCCAGTGGTACCCGAGCCGGCGCGGATCGCCCGCTCATATCCGCGGCTGCGGCATGTTCGGCGATGGCGCCGCGGCGGGCCCCTGGTGCGAGATGGTGAGCTCACCGTGGATCAGGTAGGGGGTGCGTGAGTGCTCCCGGATCACACCCATCACCGACATCATCACGCTCACCGTCACCCCCAGCGCGATCAGGTATGCCTGCCCGCGCCGTCCCCCGTCCCGCCAGCGCTCGCCGGGAGGCGACCTGCGTCGCACGAAGGACACCAATGACCAGGTGCCGAGGACGACGAGAAGAAGCAACGCCACCACCTTGTAGGGAATGAAGTTGCCCAGCGGGTTGAGCAGCCCGCCGTTCCACCACGGCCGGTTGAGGCCGGCGGCCACCGTCGCCGCGTAGTCGGTGGCGAACCATGCGGGCTGCACGCCGAACAGCGTGGTGGCCATCAGCAGCACCGCCAGCAGTCGCTGACGCCCGCTGCCCGGGACCCCGGAAGTGCGCAGCCGTTGCCCGAAGTAGAGCGCGCCGAGGATGAAGATGACCCCGAGCAGGAGGAACTGCAGTTCGAAGACGTTGGACAGGCTGCCGAACATCATCGTGTACCAGCTGTCGTAGCTGTGCAGCTGGACCTCTTTGGCATACGAGTAGCCGATGTAGGGCTGGAAGAGGGTCATTCCCACGGCCCAGAGAACGCCCCACTGCCCGACCCAGTCCCAGAAGCGCATTGCCTCAGCCTCCTCACGGCGCCGGGCGCGCAGGTAGCGAAACCCGGCGAAGGCGGCGATCAGCGCACCGGCCCAGGCGATGTTGCCCACCGTCCGGTGAACGGTGAGGGGAAGCTGGGTGGGGTTGAGGAGCTGGCGCACGTCGCTACGGTCGCCACCGTTGGGGCTGAGCATGTACGAGGCGACGACATTGATCAACACCATCTGCCACCAGTCGACGACGTTGAGGATCACCAGCATGCCGAGGCGCAGGCCGCGGTAGGGCCGCAGCCGGTCCCAGTTGACGTAGAGCGCGTAGAGCAGGGCCACCTCGGCCACGAATGCGAGGGCTTCGAAGAAGAACACCGCGAAGGTGATCTGGGTCAGCGCCACGTAGAACCGGCCCCACACCGTGGTCAGGACGAAGACAACGAAGAAGATCGCCAGGGCGGAGCCGAAGGAGAACACGTACGCCCAGGAGCGGACGATGCCGTGGGCCATGCGCTCATGCCGCTCGTCGCCGCGGAAGATCGAGAGGCCTTCACTGAACGCGGCCAGGGTGGTCGAGCCGGTGAGGAACGCGGCGATCTGGATGTGGAGGATCGCCACCACGGCGACCAGCAGGCTGTTGCCCACCAGTGACCCCCCGACCGGCGCCGGCGATGCCGCGAGCACAGGATTCATGGTGTGGAGCTCATGACCCGAAGCTCAGGCTGGAAGCTCATGGCACGAACCTCACAGGTTGAACAGCCTGTTGACGCCGAGCAGCGCGAGAAAGATCACGAAACCCGCCAGGAGAAAGCCGGGGATCAGCACCCCGGGTCGCATTGACGGCCGCCGTTCCGGCGACCGGTCGAAGAAGGGCAGGAAGACGAGTAGCACAGCACCCACGCCGATCAGCCCGAAGACACCGATGGCAATCAGCGGGTTCTGCGGGTTGAGCACCAGCAGCTGGTCCAGCGGCAGGTAGAACCATTCCGGGGTGGGTACGTAGCTGAGCGTTGCCGGGTCGGCGCGCGCGTCCAGGGGGGCCCCCGCCACCAACCCCATCACAAAGATGAACAGGATGAGCACGGCGCTCAGCACTGTGTCCTTGAAGAGCTGGTTGGGGAAGAAGCCGACCGTCTCCTTGGGCGCCGCATAGCGCCGCTCCACCCGCTTGGTCGGGTACGGCGGCTGGGCGTTGCGGATGCGCTCTGAGATCTCCTGCTCAGGGTTGTCGGTGGTGGTCTCGTAGTTGACCCAGGCGCCGAACTCGCCGTGGCGCCTCAGCAGGTAGAGGTGGGCTCCGATCAGGGCGAACAGCACGAAGGGGAGCACCCAGATGTGCAGCGCAAAGGTGCGCGTCAGGGTGAGCGGGCCGACCACGTCCCCACCGCGCCAGAGGGTGCGGATCACGTCGCCCACCACCGGGAGGTAGTGGGGGATGTTGGTCACCACAACCGTTGTCCAGTAGCCCGCCTGGTCCATGGGAAGCATGGCGCCGGTGATCGCCAGGCCGAGGACGAGGAAGAAGAGCACGGCACCGCTGATCCAGTTGAGCTCCCGGGGGCGCTTGTAGCTGGCCGAGATGAAGGTGCGCATCATGTGCAGCCCGATCACCAGGATCAGGGTGTACGAGCTCCAGAGGTGGAGGCCGCGCACCCAGTCCCCGAAGTGGTCAGTGGTCTTCAGGTACTGAAGACTTGGATAGGCGTCCTGTACCGAGGGCACGTAGTCGAGCAGGAGGAAGATCCCGCTGAACAGCTGGAGCATGATCAGCGCGAGAGTGGCGCTGCCCAGGGCATAGAACCAGCCACCACGGCTGGGGGCTGCCTCATACAGGCCGCCCTGAACCAGCGCGGTCGACCCGGTGCGCTCATCGAACCACCGGTACACCCGCAGCATCGGCCGGGTGACCGGACGGAGCACAAGACCGACCATCGACATGAGCTCAGACCTTGGTGGTGAACTGGTTCTGGATTTCGAGGATGTGCCGGCCCTGGTCATCGACGCGAACCCGCTGCACCCACTGCGGCAACGGTGCGGGCGGCGGCCCACCCACATTGATGCCGCGCTTGTCGTACAGGCCGCCGTGACACGGGCAGAGGAACTGGTCCAGCTGCTTGTCGAAGTGCACGTCGCACTGCATGTGGCTGCAGACATTGCTCAGCGCGATCACCTCGGTCTGGCTGGTGCGCACCACGTACACCACCCGTGGGACCGCCGGAGTGGGCCATCCCGTCCCCGTGGGAACCTGGGTAACCAGTGCGGTAGGCGAGTTCAGCGGGATATCGTCGATGGGGCCGACCGTCACCCAGCTCAGCCGGGTGCGCTGGAAGAGCGGGCTGAGCACAAAGCCGATCGCGGGAATGCTCAAGAGCGTGCCGATGAAGCCCACCCCGGCCCCGGTCCCGAGCTTCATGAAGTTGCGACGGTTGACGGGACGCATCTCAGGAGCTCCCCCTGCTCTGCAGAACGAATCCGACCAGGGCGGTGGCCACCAGGCTCACCAGGAAGAGCACCCCCACCGCGGTGGCCGCACCCGTCCACAGCGCGATTCCCCGCTCCCCAGCGCGCCACATCTGACGAACCTCGCGCGCCGCATAGAGGGCGCCCGTTCCGACCGCGGCGGCGATGAAGACAAGGATCAGGGTGAAGTACCAGGCGGCCTGGAAGTCGGCGGCGCGGATGTCGACCGCGGTCACGGCGCAGTCGTCATCGGTTCCCCGATGCGATTCGGTCTGATGCTGGCAACACTCATGTACCCCTCACGGATAGGCACTCGGTGGCGGGTTGAAGTTGCCCCGCGCGGCCGACTGACGCAGTTCGCCGTAAAAGGCGTAGTCGCCACGCGCGTGCTCCTTGATGTAGCCCATGTACACCGCAGTCACCATCGACACCAACCCGATGGTCACCAGCGCCCCGCGGCCCTGGGCACCGAGGCGGGGCAGTTGGATCCCCCGCACCTCGTCGCGTGGCGTGATCCGCCGGCGCACGGCAAGGTGGGCGGCGGTGGCGACGCTGGCCAGCGCCAGGCCGAGGTACCGCGCCGATGACGCCTGGGCCGGCAGCACCACGGTGGGCAGCGCGGCCACCACCATTCCGAGCACGGTGAGCCCGGTGGCGGCCCAGCCGAGCACATCACCGCCAACGGAGTCGGCCGGGCGCTCGGCGTGGAGCGCCACGTTGCCCCCCACCAGCACGACGCCGACGAGCAGTTCCTGCACCACCATCAACAGGCCGTTGTTGCCCACCAGATTCTCGAAGTATCCGGGCTGGCTGTGGCGGAGCACCTCGACCAGGATGAAACCGTCCACCGGCATGAGCAGGGCGAAGAGCAGGCCGATGCGCAGGTTGAGGCGCGCTGCCCAGAGCTGGAACTCACGCTCGGCCGCCTGCCTGGCGCCGCGCAACCGGAAGACTGCCACCGCGGCGAGCAGCAGCGCGGTCCAGGAGAGGTTGCCGGCGAGGCGGTGCAGCAGAAGTGGCCAGTACGGGGCGTTGAGCGATGCGGCGAGCAGCCCGGCATGTCGGGGGGTCATCAGGTAGGTGTCGATGCCCACGATCAGGACCACGAACAGCGTCTGCCAGAAGGCCACTGCGGCACCGAGCAGCGCGTGCCGCCCCGGCGACATCTTTCCGAAGCTGATGCGGTACCAGACGAGCAGTGGGGTGAGGATCAGGAAGAGGCCGAAGGCCAGCCCGACCAGCGGAGCGAAGACGTTGAAGAGCTCCCCGGTCTCGCGGGGCCACAGCCCGGTGAGCAGGACCACCGCGAACAGGGCAAGGGTGGCGCCGACGCTGAACAGGAGGTAGTAGCTGGTGCCCAGCGCCCTGGCGTAACGCAGCGCCCGGACGCTGTTCCGGCGACCGCCCCACCACTCCACCGCCACGGCGATCTGGATCGCACCCACGCTGTACTCGGCGACGAGCACGTGGAGACTGAAGAGGAGCGCGATCGGCACGATGTTGCCGACCAGGGGGAAGGATGGCGAGGCGACGTGCAGGTCGCCCAGCGGCGCATTCACGGGCTCGGCGCACGCTGGCGGGACGCGTCGCCAGGCGTCACCCGCTTGCCCAGGGTGGAAACCACGGCGGCGTGCACCTCGTTGAGGGCGTCGCCCTGGGCCTGCGAGCCTGCCGGTGCGCCTGGCGGCGCTACCGCTGCGGAGCCGCCCACGCCGTCCGGAGCGGCGGCCACGTGCACAGGGCACCCGCTGGGCGCGACCCCCGCCGCGCTTGCTGCCATGGCGGAACGGGAGGGCGCGGCGGCGACGGCATGCGACCCGGACCCGGACCCGTGGGGCACCGGGCAGCCTCCGCCGTCCGGCGCCGGTGCGGCGGGCGCGGCGGCGTCGTGGACCGCCTGACGGGCCGCCGCGATCCCCGCTTCAACGTGAAGCAGCCCCACCTCGGGCGCGGCGACGGCAAGCGCCACCCGCTCCACCTGTTCGGCCGCGAGGTTGCGCAGGAACCCGGCGGGAATGCGGTCGAGGCGCTCCTCGGCCGCGGCCGACCAGGGCAGGTTGTGCGGCTGGTTGACGGTGGGGCCGGTGTGCTGCTCGGTGCCCAGCGGGGCCCGGTGCGGACCGGCGCGGTGGTCGAGCGCTTCCAGCTCGGGGAGCACGTGGGGCTCGACCACCTCGCGGGTGATCGCGGGGAGCCGGCGGGTGCGCGCCGACTTCTCGATGATCGCCTTGACCCGTCGGCGCAGGTAGCCGGCTGGAAGCTGGTGCAGGCAGGCCCGCGCGTCGACGGTCCAGCCAAGCTTCTGCCCGTCGAAGCCGGTGGTGGTGGCGTCGCCCTCCAGCCCCGCATCGGCGCGAATCGCGGCCAGGTCGAGCTGCTCGAACTCGTCCGCCGCTGCGTCGCACACCGGGCACTGCGCCGGTGCGTCGACCCGGGACGCGTACCCGCAGCGCCGGCAGATGCTGCGGCTCTCGTGCACCGGCGGCTCCTCGAGCATTGCCTGCTCTGCGGCCGCGATCGCGCTGGTGGCTGCGCCGATGGTGCGCATCGTCCGCTGGAACGGCATCAGCTCGTCGAGAGCCTGCTCGACATCTCCGGAGGACACAACGCTGTGACCGCGCTCGGTGGCCCAGCGGAGCACCGCGGTGCGGGCCAGCCCGCGTGCTGCCGGAGAGACCCCGGCCAGGCGGTCCTCCGCCTCCGGAGTCCAGGCAACCGATGCCTCGGCTCGCAGGTCGAGCGGTGGCACGTGGGTGCGCGCGCTGACCAGCAGGTTGCACGGCGCCAGCCGGAGGAGCTGCTCCGTCGCCGACCCGAGGTCCATCTCTGGGCCGGAGTGCACTCCCACCCGGCCGAGCACCAGCAGCCACGGCCGGGTCTCGCGCGCATGCCGGAGCACGCGGTCGAAGGCCTTGCCGTCGAGCAGGGTGATGCCCAGCTCAACCCCCTCCTCGGCGGCGGTCGCCTGGGCGACGCGCAGGTGGGACTCGTAGATCTTCGCCAGCCCGGTGTCGATGATCTCCTCGTGGAGCGCCTCCTGCTCCTTGAAACGGAAGACCTTGGAGGCCTTCTCGCTGAGCACGTCGACGATGCCGTTGAACACCGCGTAGTGCAGGTAGGGGTCGTACACCGCGACAGCCTCGACCCGCTTGTGCAGCGCCCGTCCCATAGCCAGCGCCGTGCGGAGGCCACCGAAGGACTGGGGTGAGCCGTCGATTGCCACCAGGATGTCCCCGACCATGGCCTCAGCGCCGGTGCGCCGCACCACCAGCGCGTCGGTGCGAATGCGCCGCAGCACTCGCTCAGCGACGCTGCCCAGCCGCGACTCCTTGACCGCGCCGGTGCCCAGCGCGCCCAGCACGACCAGGTCCGTGCCCGTCTCAGCGATGTCGGCGACCAACTCCTCCCAGTTGCGGCCATCACGCATCCGCGCCTCGAAGGCGACGCCGCGCTCCAGGCAGCGGTAGCGCATCACGTCGGTGTAGCTGTCGCTGATCAGCTGCAGGCCGGTGGTGATCAGGCTGTCGTGGATTCGCCGCTGGCGGAGCAGCTCGGCCTCGTCCTGGTACTCCTCGGGGAGCGTGTACTCCATCTGCTTGAAGCGGAAGTCATGCATCCGGCCGGCGTACACATGGCTGCCGATGCAGGCGGAGCCGAAGGCGGCCGCAAGCTCAACCGCCACGCCGGTGGCGGCGTCGGAGTGCTCCGAGTTGTCGAGCGGGACGTAAACGCTGCGGTACATGCCTCACCCCTGCACGCGCTCGACGGCTCCCGGTGACGGGCGAGACTGTGGCATCGTGGGACGGTGGGATGCAACTTCCTGGAGCAGCAGACCGCCGCGCCCGGCCGGGGGACCCCGGATGACTGAGCAGGAGCAGGGCGGCCGGTGCCCCTACCCCTTTGCCAACCAGCCCGCCGCCGCGGCCGCCCAGCCCGGGTCGGGATGTCCCGTGCCCCACGGGCCGCCCGCAGGCGGCGACCAGGGCCCCGCCGGCCTGGTCTGGACCGAGGCCGCCGAGCAGGCGCTTCGGGAGCGCATCGAGCAGACCACAGTGGCGCGTGACGACATCGACCTCGACCGGGCCGAGGCGATGAGCCACGCCGTGGTTGAGTCCCGGGCGGCACGGGCAGGTCGTGAGCAGGTCTCCGACCTGTTCGTCCGCACCCTGGGCAAGAAGCTGGGGTACGGGCACCCGCTCAGCGAGCGCTCCGGGTCGCTCGGCTACACCTGGTCCGCGGAGGCGGAGGCGCGGCTCGCCGGTGTCCCGGAGTTCTGCCGCGAACTTACCCGCTGGCGGGTCGAGTGGACCGCCAACAAGCTGGGTCTCGGCCCGGTGATCACGCCCGAGGTGATGCAGGCCAAGTACGACCTGTGGGGCGCGGTCTCCCACCGGATCCAGGAGCGGGACGAGGATCGCCTGGAATGGACGGCCTCAGCGCGAGCCCGCTTCGCCGCGGTGCCTGAGTTCGTCCAGGGCCAGGTGCTCGAGGCGATCGAGGGCAACGCCCGGACCCTGGGAGCTGAGGTGGTCGACGACTCGGTGGTCGACCGTGTGATCGAGCGCTGGTCGGAGACGGGCGACTTCCACGAGGGGCTCTACGGCTTTCGCTAGGCGGTGAACCCATGCCGGTCCGAGCCGGCGGTCCTCTGGGCCCAACGATGGCGGAGGGCTGATCAGCGCAGCGAGTCAGCCGCGCGCGGTGTCAGGAGGCGGAAACTCCGCTCGGCGGCCGTGCCGTACACGAGGTGGGCGGCGATGTCCGGGGCCAATTCGGCGAAGGTGTACTTCCACACCGGCTTGTAGAGCCCGGCCAGCGGGAGGGTGACGTAGCTGCTGGCCCACACGATGCCGCCGAAGAGCGGGCCGTCGACGAGCCGGGTGTGCCGCAGCGAACCGCCCGCCAGTCCGAGCAAGCCGCCCCAGGCCACCCCGTAGCCCCAGTGCATGATGTTGTTGGTCAGCCGTGCGTGGCGTGCGGCAAGGGGCCTGCGGGTGAAGCCCTCGACCAGGCGGCGGCCGACCTGCGCCGGCGCCGACACGCTGTCCCAGTCGCTCGGGCCACCGAACTCCCACCCAATCGGCTCCTGGTCGCCCCCACCGCTCCGGTAGCGCGCGTAGAGGAATGCGTCCATGGCAACGGTCCCGAGGGCGCCGGCAACGGCACCACGCAGTAGGGCGCCGAGGGGGGTCACGTGAGCCATTCCAGAGGATCTCCATAAGGGGCGGCCCGGTCAGGCTAGCGGGCGGTTCCCGCCCGGGTCCGCTTCGCACTCGCTGCGCGAGCGGTCCCGCGGCCGATGGCGTCGGCGAGGACTGCGCCAGGACGCATGCTTAGGAGATGCAAGACGGCGTGAGCGGGGCTGACGACCCGAACACCTTCGAGGAACAGTGGTGCCGCCGGTTCGCGGCGGAGCTGGCCGCCGCGGCTGGGCTCGACGAGGAGCTGATGTCCTCAAGCACGCGCACCTCACTTCTCCAGCTGGCGCGTGACGTGGCTCACGGGAGCGAACGCCGCAATGCGCCGCTGGCCACGTTTGTGGCCGGACGCTACGTCGAGGCGCGCCGCCGCCAGGGCATCGGCGCCGCCCTCGCACTCGAGGAGGTCAGCGGGGTGGCGGCCCGCTTGCTGCCCGACGGCGACGCCACGCCGCAACGTCCGGGGGCCGGTTGAGGTTGAGCGCAAAGGACGCCGCCAGGGACGGGCCCAGCTCGGCGGCCACGTCCACATTGCCCACCCGCAGGGCGGCGAGCAGACCGCGCAGGGAGTGGTCGCGCGACTCCAGCGCGGCCTCCGCCGCGGGCAGGGCCGACGCCGCATACACGGCGTGCAGCGGTTCCGGCCCCCGCGGCCCGGTGGGAACCACCGCGTCCTCGCCAGACCAGCGGTCGACGAGCAACCGCAGCAGCGGCGCGCTCAGGTCGGGCATGTCCACCGCGACGACCGCGCACAGCTCCCACGGCGCGGAGCGCAGGGCGGCGACCAGACCCCCGAGCGGCCCGCAATCGAGCGCCGAGTCCGCCACAGTGGCGGCTCCGGGTGCGGAAAGCTCGCCCAGCCGGGAGACGACCAGAACCGGCGCCGCGCCGGCCGCCCGCAGCCGATCGACAGCTCGCTGGAGCAGTGTCACCCCGTCCAGTTTCAGCCCTGCCTTGTCACGACCCATACGCCGGCTGGCGCCCCCGCAGAGGACGGCTCCGGCAAACCGCGCAGAGGTCGGCAGGTCCAAGCTCACAATGGGGCAGGCTAGCTGCCGATGACCGCCCCGCCGCAGCCCCTACCCACTCAAGAGTCACCGCTTCTCGGCGTCACCGAGATGCAGGCCCTCGTCCTCGGCGGCCTCAGCGCGGTTACGACCGAACGCGTCGACCTCAGCCATGCTGCCGGGCGTGTTCTGGCGCGGAGCGTCGTCAGCGAACGCCATCTTCCCGGCGTCGACAACTCGGCAATGGACGGCTTCGCCGTGCGGTCCGCGGACTGCGTGTCCCCCGGCGACGCCGAGGCACGGTTGCGCGTCGACGGCGAGGCCCGCGCGGGCGATGCGGTGACCGATCACCTGCCCGGCACCGCGATGCGGATCATGACCGGAGCACCGCTGCCTCGCGGTGCCGACTCCGTGGTTCCCTGGGAGGACACCGACGAGGTGGGCGGGGCAATCTCGATTCGGGTGACGGTGCGCTCCGGAGCCCACGTGCGGCGGTGCGGCGAAGACATCTCGCCGGGTATGACCGTGGTCGAGGCCGGTCGCCGGCTCCGCCCCATTGACGTCGCCGCATGCGCCGCCGTCGGTGCCGCCGCTCTCGAGGTGCGCAGGCGCCCGCGGGTGGCGATCGTCTCCGGCGGCGACGAGCTGGTGGCGCCCGAGGTGGTGCCCGAGCCGCACCAGGTGGTCGACAGCAACGCGGTGATGCTCGCCGCCGCTGTCGAGGAGGCGGGGGGCGAGGCGGTCCGTTTCGGGGTGGTCGCCGACGACCCCGACGCGCTTCGCGAGCGGTTCATCGCCGCTGCCGCGTGCGACCTGATCGTCAGCAGTGCCGGGGTGAGTGTGGGTGCCCACGATCACGTCCGTGGCATCGTGGAGGAGCTGGGCAGCATCACCGCCTGGCGAGTCGCGATGCGCCCCGGCAAGCCGCTGCTGGTGGGCGCGGTGTGCGGCACCCCGCTGCTTGGGCTCCCGGGCAACCCGGTGAGCAGCGCGGTCACATTCGAGCTCTTCGGCCGCCCTGCGATCCTCGCCCTGCAGGGCGCGACCAGCGTCCACCGGGGCCGCATCGCGGTTCGCCTCGCCGAGGCGGTGCGTGCACCCGAACATCTCGAGACCTATCTCCGGGCGCGCCTGGTCGAGTCCGTTGACGGCATCCCCACCGCGGAGCTCAGCGGTGGCCAGGGCTCCCACATGCTGCGGTCACTTGCCGACGCCGACGTGCTGGTGTGTGTGCCGCAGGGTGCGGGTAGCTGTGCCGCCGGAACGGTGCTCCGTGCCCTGATGCTGTAGCCCGTTCGCTGGCATGCCGGGTCACCGGACCTCGATCACGTGCTCCCCGGGCGCCTGCAGCACTCCGATCACCGGCGCGCCGGGAACCTCGCCCGCGACCAGCAGCCCGCCACTGGTCTGCGCGTCGGCGAGCAGCAGCCGCTCCTCCATATCGTGCGCCGCCTGGCCGTGCCAGGCGACATGCGGCGTGACCCACTCGAGGTTGCGCCGGGTGCCGCCGCTCACGTATCCGGCGCGCAGTGCCTCGCGGGCTCCGTCGAGATAGGGGACCGCCGCCGCATCGATGACCGCACTGAGGTTGCTCGCCCGGGCGAGCTTGTACAGATGCCCGAGTAGGCCAAAGCCGGTCACGTCGGTGGCGCACCGGGCGCCGCCGCGTACCGCTGCCTCGGCTGCCGCCGCGTTGAGCCGGGTCATGGTCGCCACCGCCTCGGCGAAGACCTCGCCGGTCTGCTTGTGCCGGCTGTTGAGCACGCCGATGCCGAGCGGTTTGGTCAGCGTGAGTGGCAGGCCTGCCACACCTGCGTCGTTGCGCAGCAGGCGATCCGCGGCGGCGATCCCGGTGACCGCCATGCCGTACTTCGGCTCGGCGTCGTCGACGCTGTGACCACCGGCGACCGGGCATCCCGCCGTCCGGGCCACGTCAAGACCGCCCCGCAGCACCTCCGTGGCCAGGCTCAGGGGCAGGAGGTCGCGTGGCCAGCAGAGCAGGTTGACCGCCAGGATCGGCCGGCCGCCCATGGCGTAGATGTCGGACAGCGCGTTGGCGGCAGCGATCCTTCCCCAATCGTAGGCGTCATCGACCACCGGGGTGAAGAAGTCGACGGTGCTCAGAATGGCCTGCCCGTTGCCGTCCAGTCGCACCGCGGCGGCGTCGTCGCCGTGCTCGAGGCCGACGAGCAGCGTGTCGGCAGCCACACCGGTGAGGCCGGCGACCATCTGCTCCAGCTCCCCCGGCGGGATTTTGCAGGCGCAACCACCACCACGGGCATAACCGGTGAGGCGCAGCACCCTCTGACCTTGGCACGAAGCCCCCGGCCAAGGCCGCGCGCCAGTCGGCGAGCAGGTCGCCTACGCTTGGTTGCGGAGGCGTCTGGGAGCCTGGTGGCCCTCCTGGTCTTCAAAATCAGTGTGACCGAGTATCTCGGTCAGGCGGGTTCGATTCCCGTCCGCCTCCGCCACCGTTGCGCGGGCAGTCGGGCCACGGGGCGCACGGACGTAAGGTCAGGCGTATGACCTCCGAGCTCCGGGCCTCAGACCCGCGCCGCGCGGTCCCCGCCACCGATGCGGTGCTCGCCGACCCGCGCCTCGCCGACGCCCAGCGACGGCTCGGCAGGCTGCTGGTGCGGGACGCGGTGCGCACCGCGCAGACCCGGGTGCGTACCGGAGAGATCGACGCCGCGGCGCTGGTCACCGAGGTGCTTGCCGGGCTCCCCGCCGCGGCCACCAGCCTGCAGCCCGTGCTCAACGCCACCGGCATCGTGCTCCACACCAACCTCGGCCGGGCTGCGCTCTCCCAGGCCGCGGTCGCTGCCCTGGGCGCCGCCGCCGGATACGTCGACGTCGAGTTCGACCTCGCCGGCGGCACGCGGGCACCGCGGGGTCGCGGAGCGCTGGCCGCCCTGCGCGCAGCGCTCCCCGCAGCCGGCGATGTCCTCGTGGTCAACAACGGGGCGGCCGCATTGCTGCTCGCGGTCACCGCCCTCGCGGGCGGCCGTGAGGTGGTCTGGAGCCGGGGCGAGATGGTGGAAATCGGCGACGGGTTTCGTCTGCCCGACCTGGTGGCCTCAACCGGCGCGCGGGTGCGCGAGGTGGGCACCACCAACCGCACCGGCAGGGACGACTACCTCCGCGCGCTCGGCGAGGACACCGGGTGCCTGCTCAAGGTGCATCCCTCCAACTTCCGCCTCACCGGCTTCACCGCCTCGGTCGCCGTGGGTGACCTCGCTGGGTTGGGCGCGCCCCTGGTGGTCGACATCGGGTCCGGGCTGCTTCGCCCCGATCCCCTCCTTCCTGACGAGCCTGACGTCAGCAGCACTCTCGCCGCCGGAGCCGACCTGGTCACCGCCAGCGGCGACAAGCTGCTCGGCGGCCCCCAGGCGGGGATCATCGCCGGCCGCGCCGACCTGGTCGAACGGCTGCGCCGTCACCCGCTGGCTCGAGCCCTGCGAGTCGACAAGCTCACCCTGGCGGCGCTTGAGGCCACCCTGTCGGGGCCGCCCTCACCGACAACCGTCGCCCTGCACGGCGACCCGCGAGTCCTGCGCGTCCGGGCGGAGGCGATCGCCGCACAACTCGGCAACGAGGCGTCGGTGGTGGCCGCCGAGGGGGCGGTCGGTGGCGGCAGCGCTCCGGGGGTGGGGCTTCCCGGCTGGGCGGTGAGCCTGCCCGAGCGGTACGCCGCCGCGCTGCGCCGCGGTGACCCGCCGGTGGTTGCCCGGGTGGAGCGGGGCCGCTGCCTGATCGATCCCCGCTGCCTGCCGGCGGAGTCCGACGCGGTCCTGGTCCGCGCGGTGCTGGCCTGCCGCTGATGCCGCGACGTGGCGAGGACCAGGAGCGCGATGGCGGGGGCGCCGGCGCGAGCCGCGGATGCGCTGACCATCGGGTGACCACATGCAGGTGATCGCCACCGCAGGGCATGTTGACCACGGCAAGTCGACCTTGATCCGCGCCCTGACCGGGATGGAGCCTGACCGTTGGGCCGAGGAACGTCGCCGGGGGATGACCATCGACCTCGGCTACGCCTGGATGACGCTGCCATCGGGCACCCAGGCGGCGTTCGTCGACGTTCCTGGCCACGAGCGCTTCACCACCAACATGCTCGCCGGGGTGGGCCCGGTTCCGGCGGTCCTGCTGGTGATCGCCGCCGACGCGGGCTGGGCGACGCAGACCGAGGAACATGTCTGCGCCCTCGACGCGCTCGGGGTGCGTGAGGGCCTGGTCGCCGTGACCCGCTGCGACCTCGCCGACCCTGCCCCCGTCGCCGAGGAGGCGCGCCGCCGGCTCAGCCGCACCTGCCTCGCGGGACTGTCGGCCACGGCGGTCTCCGGCGTGACCGGGGAGGGCCTGCCGAGATTGGTCCAAGCGCTCGACGAGCTGGCCCAGCGGCTCCCCGACTCCGCCCCGGATGCTCGGGTACGGATGTGGGTGGATCGCTCCTTCACCATCCGGGGCGCGGGCACCGTGGTCACCGGCACACTGCCGGCGGGGACGCTGCGCCGTGGTGACGCGCTCGAACTGCACGGGAGCCGGGTCACCGTGCGCGGGTTGCACTGCCTTGGTCTGCCGGTCGACGAGGTGCGGGGGCCGGCACGGGTCGCCGTCAACCTGCGCGGCATTGAACCGGCCGAGGTCAGCCGTGGCGCTGCCCTGCTGACGCCGGGCGCGTGGCACAGCACAGCTGTACTCGACGGCCGCGCCGACCGGGAGGCGCTTCCCAGCCATGTCGTCCTCCACGTCGGCTCGGCGGCGATACCGGCGTCCGTGCGCCCCCTGTCGCCTCCGCCGCGCGCCGACGCCGGAGCCGGCGGGGGCGCGGTGCGATTGACCCTGGCGACCGAGCTTCCGCTCCAGGTCGGCGACCGCCTCCTGCTCCGCGACCCGGGTCGCCGCCAGCTGCTCGGCGGGGTCACCGTGGTCGACCCGATGCCCCCGGTTCTGCGCCGCAGGGGCGCCGCCCGCACCCGGGCGACGGCCCTCGCCGGCGACGCCGGCGTGCCCAGCCTCGCCGCCGAGCTCCATCGCCGCGGCGCAGTGTCAGAGCGGCAGCTCGCGGCCCTCGGGGTGCCCCTCCCCGCACCTATGCCGCCTCAGGTGGTTGCTGCGGCCGGGTGGCTCTGCACCGACGCGCTGTGGACCATCTGGCGGAGGGCCCTGGCGGCCGCCGTGGACACCGCCCCGCGCGGGTCGCTGATCGACGACGGAAGCGCCTCAGCCGACCTGGTGCGGTCGCTCCAGCTTCCCGACCCGGCACTGCTCGGCGCCCTGCTTCCCGGCTGCCCGGAGCTGGAGGAGGTGCGCGGCCGGGTGCGTCGCCGTGGGAGTGGGCCAACCCTGCGGGCCGACCTTCGCGCCGCGGTTGCCCGGCTGAGCGACAGCCTTCAGGCTCATCCGTT
>JBHEMT010000086.1:0-32770 GCA_046262435.1 Candidatus Dormibacteria bacterium
CCGGGCCGGGTCTGGCGCACGACCCGAGCGCGGTTGAGCGCCGCCACCTCGTCGGTGGCCGGGTCGGGCTCGCCGGTGATCACCAGGATCTCGTACGTGCAGTCCAGGGTCTCCAGCGAGGCACGTAGCTGGGGAAGCAGCACCGCCAGGTTCTCGGGTTCCCGCAGCGCCGGGATGACCACCGAAAGGCTTGGGCCGGCTCCCTCGGTGTGGTTGGGCAGGTCGGCCACCGGCACCCCCGCCCATTGCTCGCCGGTCTCAGGGAGCAGTACCGGGATACCCTCATGCACCGGGAAGCGGTGTGGGCAGGTCACGCCAACCACCCAGGGCCCGGGACCGAGCCGGAGCCGCCGATTCCCAGTCGCGCAGCTCGGGCAGCGGAGCGAGGCCCAGTCGTCGTGTGGCCGTCCGTGCACGGCGGTGCGGCGCTCAGCCGCTCGAACGCCGGGTGTCCTGGACGTGCCGCGCGCGCTGGCCATGGATGGTGTCCTCCGCTGAGTGACGGTCCGGGGGGCGGGCAGCCCCGTGCGGCCGAGTATGGATCGACCCTGCGTGCGTTCCCGGGGCCGTCTCAAGCTCGTACGTCCCCGTTCTTTGGCCGTTGCTCGGCCAGCAGAACCCCCGCGGCCGCCGGGCTCCGGTCAGTGGCGAACCAACCGCATCTGCCAGCGCTCGGGCGTGATGGGAATCACCACGGCGCTCCCTGGCACGGCGGCGTCGAGGCGCGCCTGCTGGCCGTCGAGATGCGGTGCTGGAAGCACTCGGTCAGTCCAGTCCCCGGCCGAGAACCACAACCCGATCAGCAGGACGGCGGTGCATGCGAGCGCCCGCTGTCGCCGTACGCGGCTTGCCAGCCATACCAGCGCACCTGTCCAGGCAAGGTCGGCGAGGAAGAAGTAGCGCTGGTATGCGTCCTGGTGCAGCATTGCGTACCACGCGGTGTGTGACCCCCCAAGCGCCGCGTAGGGGTGGGTCAGACCGATGCTCAGGGCAAAGCCGCCCACGACCAGGAGCCAGCGCAGCAGCCGCGGCCCTTGCCACAGTGCGGCGATCACGACAAAGGTGCCGACCACGACCACCAGCGCGATGCCGGCGACCCCGCCAAGAGGCACGCCCGGTCCTCCGGAGAAGGAGACAAATACTCGTGAGGCGATGAGTTCGGGAAGCGCTCTGAGGCTGGCTCCCGAGTCACCGGAGTGGCGGGCGTCCACGCCGCGGCGGGTGACCGTCAGATACGTGCCGATCTCGATAGCTGACCCGGCGACAAGGAGAGCAAGGACGGCGAGCGAGCGGCGGTCGCGCCGGCGCCACACCTCGACCGCAGCCGGGGGCACCAGCGCCAGGCCGAGCGGCCCCGACGTTGCGGTCAGGGCCACCACGGTCAGGTCGGTGGCGCGTCCACCCCTGCCTGACGCGCGCGGCAGCAGCACCACCAGGAGCGCCGCCACCACCAGGTGCCACTGAGCGTTGGTGACCGAGAAGCGCAGCTCGGGTGGCTGGATGCAGACGTACGTGATCGCCAGTCCAACCCGCAGCCGCGCGTCGGCCACCACCGTACGAGCCCTGCTGCTCCAGAGCAGGATGGCGACCGGAAGCAGCGCGCAGGCGATGCCGACGACGGCGAAGAACGTGGCCGCGGCGGTGAGGGGAAGTTGCGAGGCAAGCAGGCCGAGCAGCCGGTTGAGTGCCTGCCAGTAGCCGGCGATGGGCTGGGTGAGTGAGTCGAGCCCTCGGTTGTAGGCACTGGCGTACGTGTCGGCGCCGTCCTCTGCATAGAACTGCGGGCTGAGCAGGGTGGTGGGCCGCCGGCTGATTGCGAGGGCGGCGACGAAGGGCAGGGCGAGGCGGGCGATGGCGAGGTCGGAACCGCAGAACCGGCGGGCCAGTGCCGTGGGCGACACCGGCTGGACCCGGGAGGTCAGCGGCACGGCGGTCATGCGGCCTCGGTGGTGAGCCGGACTGGGAGGCCCAGCCGTCGCCGGTGACGGGCCCACGACGGGGTCGCCACGTCGCCGTCAGGCCCCAGCGGGACGCCACGGGAGGCGAGGTAGAGCACCAGCAGGACGGCGGGGATGAAGTAGTAGTTGAAGTACGCCCACTTCGCCAGCACGAACGACACCGTCGAGATGACGGCGGACCCGAGCAGGACATCGGCGAGGTCATCGGGGCGGCGGCGGAGCACCACCAGGGCCACCGCCGCCGTGCCGATCAGGGCCACCGCTCCGGGCACCATGCCGTGGCCGCTCCAGTACAGGGCTGACGACAGGGTCAGCGAGTCGGTGCGGGGCGGGAATCCGAGCTGGACCCCGATGACATCGTGATAGAGCTGGGCAGGACCGGTGACCAGCGCGAATGGCAGGGTGAACAGGGCCGCAGCCAGCGCCGCCACACAGCATTCGCGGCGCATCGACCGCGACCACACCAGCGGGACGATGAGCACGATCAGCAGGGTGGGCTTGACCAGCAGGGCTCCGGCCAGCAGGAGGACCGCCCAGCGCGGATGACGGGCGCGGAGGGTGAGCCATCCGGCGAAGCCCGCCATCATGAAGACGTCCACCCAGGCGTTGATGACCATCAGGACCACGAAGGGAAAACCAAGGCAGAGAGCGGTCACCACCGGGAGGAGCCGCTCTCGGTGAGGGGACCGCCGGGCCAGCCCCAGGGCGCAGGCGCCCAGCGCCACGAACGCGACGAGGCTGAGGACGCGGACGTCGCCGATGAGGCGGCCGGGTGCGGTGAGGTAGGGGAGCAGGGGGCCGTACTGGTAGTGGATGCGCTCCGCGGTGAGCCGGCTCGGGGGGGTGAGGACGTAGGTGGTGAAGACGGCGTCGTACGGATTGCGGCCCTGCAGCACCTTCGCAGCGGCCGCCTGCACAGATGCGAAGACGTCGATCCCAATCGAGCCCCATCGCCAGCCCTGAAAGAGCAGGCCTCCGAGTCCGGTCGCACCGAGCGCGATCACCAAGCGGCGGCGCCGTGCGGACCCGACCACGATGACCAGCGGTGCGCAGCACACGATGGCCACCACCGTGGGGGCGAGGGCGTGGTGCGCGGCGGCGTATGGGAGATAGGCGGCCACCGTCGCCAGCGTCAACGCCACCAGCAGACGGGGGGAGGCGGCGGGCACGGCGGGGGCGGTGACCGCTGCGATCAGCAGCAGGGTGCCGAATATAGCCAGGCCGATTGAACGCGGGCTGTATCCGCCGCCGTCGGGCAGATTCGCCCACGACAGGCTGGCCAGGGCCGCAAGCGCCAGCGCCTCCCGGCTGAGCCGTCGTCGCATTCGCGGCTAGGGAATGAGCGGGCGCTGACGCCGGCGGCGCGCTGCCCAGCACACCCTGACTGAGTCGCCGATGTACTCGAGGGAGCGTCGGACGCTGATCGACGAGGATTCCTTGGTGTAGCGGGTGGGAATTGCCACCTCTTGGATCGCGAAGCCGCCCTGGACGGCCGCCACCAGGATCTCAGTGTCGAAGACGAAGCCGTCGGAGTAGGACTCGAAGTCGACACTCTCGAGGAAGTGTCGCGAGTAGGCCTTCATCCCGCTGTGCATCTCGGTGAAATGGGTGCGCAGCAGCAGGTTCTCCGCGATGGTGGCCACTCGGTTGCCGTAGTAGCGGTATCCGGGCATGCCCCCCGCTCGTGGGTCTCCGGTGCAGGCGAAGCGGGAGCCGAAGACGAAGTCGGCGGTGCCGGCAAGGATGGGAGCCACCAGCGCGGGAACCGCCCCCGGGTCGTACTGGTAGTCGGGGTGGAGCAGGACGATGACCGTCGCACCGAGGTTGAGTGCCTCGCGGTAGCAGGTCTTCTGATTGGCCCCGTAGCCCCGGTTGCGGTCGTGGACGCGCACGTCGATGCCCATTTCGCGGGCCAGGTCGACGGTGTCGTCGGCGGAGCAGTCGTCGACCAGGAGCAGGTGGTCGTGGCTGCGTGCCGGGAGGGCGTCGACGGTCAGCTTCAATGTGGCCGCCGCGCCGTAGGCGGGCATGGCTACCACCGTGAAATGCGGGGACTCGTCGAGTGCCGATGCCGGGAGGGCCACGCGGGTGCCTCGCTGCGCAGGGATGAACGCCGTGGCCCCAGTGAGCCACGGGTCATCGGGCAACGCGGGTGCCCGAACGCTTCTGCGACAGCCCTGCGATCCGGCGTTCCGACGTGCAGGCCGCTCGGAGCCACCAGAGGACAGCCTGGTTTTGGCCGGGGCTCGGCCAAACCCCTGGCTAGGGCGCCGCCCGGGAGGTCACCTCGAAGGTGGCCCTGGCAATGGTTCCAATCGGGGTCGGCCCGGTCAGGCGGAGGGGCATCGTCGTCCCTGGCCCGACCCCATCCAGGCCGCCGGTTGCGTCGCCCACGAGGTGGTCGCCGGCGTCGAAGATGCTGGCGCGCATCATCAGGGTCACCGCCTTCGGGGCCGACGAGTGCACCCGGACGCGGACGACAAGCAGGCGGGCGTCGTCGAGGCCGAAGCTGACGCTGGTGGGGTCGATGGCGAAGGCCGGATCACCGGTCTGGGTGATCGACACGCTGCTCGCCGCCACCGGGGTGGCCGGCAGCGCCTGGGGAATGTGCGGCGGGTCGCTGCCGCATCCGGCCAGCACCAGGCCCAGGACGACGACGGCCAGGGGGGTGAGTCGTTGCGAGAGCACGCCGGAATGGTGCGCCAAGCGGCCGCAGATGTGGAGGTCACATCCTGCTCACTCGCCAGGGCACGTGGCCGAGGGCGCCGGGACCGCCGCGTAGAATGACCCGCCGTGAGCGCGCCGGCCATCCGGTTCGGCACTGATGGCTGGCGAGCCGTGGTGGCGGACGACTTCACGTATGAGAACGTCCGCGCAGTCGCCCAGGCGGTTGCCTGGTACCTCGACGGCGACTCCCGTCCGGTGGTGGTGGCGCACGACACCCGCTACTGCGCCGAGCAGTTTGCCGAGGAGGTCAGCCGGGTCCTGGCGGCAAACGGCATCAGCGTCCTCCTGCTCGACCGTCCCGTTCCCACCCCCGTGGCGACCTGGATGGTGGTGGCCCGCGGTGCCGCGGGCGGCGTGGTGGTCACCGCCAGTCACAACCCGCCGGAGTTCAACGGGCTGAAGTACAAGCCCGACTACGGCGGCTCCGCACCACCCGAGGTGGTCGGACAGCTGGAAACCCTGGCCGCCCGCGCGCAGCGCGAGGGAGTCCGGACGCTCACATTCGCCGCGGCGGTGGAGAAGGGCTTGGTCACTGGGATCGACCCGATGCCCGAGTTCGCCGCCCAGGTCGGGCGCATGGTCGACCTTCCCCGCCTCCGCGGCGCCGGGTTGCACATTCTCCACGAGGCGATGTACGGCGCCGGCGCTGGCGTGATCGGCGACCTCCTCTCCGGGGGCTCGACCGTGGTCGAGAGCTTCCACGCCGAGCGCAATCCCGGCTTTGGTGGCATGCACCCCGAGCCCATCGCGCGCTACATGCCGGAGGCGATGGCCCGGATGGCTGAGGGGGGCCATGACCTGTGCATCGCCAACGACGGCGATGCCGACCGGGTGGGAGTCATCGACGAGCGCGGCGGCTTCGTCAACCAGCTGCAGGTCGCCGCGCTGCTCGCCCTGTTGCTGCTGGAGAAGCGTGGCCTGCGCGGTCCGCTGGTTCGCTCGCTCACCTCCACAGTGATGCTCGACCGGCTGGCACAGCACTTCGGCGTGGAGCTGATCGAGACCCCTGTGGGGTTCAAGTACGTCGGGCCCCGCATGACCGAAAGCGACGCTCTGATCGGCGCCGAGGAGTCCGGCGGCTTTGCCTTTCGCGGCCACATCCCGGAACGGGACGGCATCGTCGCGGGACTGATGATCGCAGAGATGATCGTCGACTACGGCCAGCCGCTGAGCGCCATCCTCCGTCACCTCGAGGACCTGGTGGGCACGTGGGCCTACGCACGGCACGACCTTCGCCTTCCGCGTGATGGATACGAGGAGCGGAAGGAGGAGCTCTACCAGCGTTACGCAGCCAACCCGCCGACCGAGCTGGGCGGCGCCGCGGTGATCAACTCGCGCACCGACGACGGCTTCAAGTACTACCTCGACGATGGCTCCTGGACGTTGATCAGGTTCAGTGGAACCGAACCGCTGATCCGCGTCTACAGCGAGGCGCCGAGCGTCGCCCGGGTGGAGGAGCTGCTGTCGGCCTTCGAGGCGCACCTCGGCCTCACCGCCGAGGCGGCCGCCGCCGCGCAGTGACCCTGCGCCTGGGTGTGACGACGGTGAGCCAGGTATCGGCAGGCCCTGGCGTGGACAAGCGAGGGGTCGCGCCACCCCCTCGCGGCCCCGCGTTTCGCGCCGCGCAGGCACGCGAGGCACTGGGCATCCGGCCGGCAGTGGCGAGGGTCGCCGACCTGCCGGCACCGCTCTTCCACACCCTGGTGGCCGCCGCGGTGGTCAGCGTGGCGGTGCTCGTCCGGCCCCAGCGGGTGGGGATGTCGACCTCCATCGTCCTCGACGGCAGTCTCGCCGCCGTCATCGCGATCGCCCTCATCTACTACGACAGCACCACTGCGCGAGCGGCCGGCGCTGGGGCGGGCCCGCAGGCCGCGGTCCTTCCCTGCGCGGCGCTCCTCAGTCTGGCAACGGCACTGGCCGGCCAAGCCGACCCGGTGCTCGACCTCGTCCTGCTGGCGGTGACGGCGACTGTGATCGCCACCGCGCCACATCTCGACGCTCTCCGCCGGCTGGGCAGAGAGGGCTGGACGGCGCGGGTGGGCCGGCAGGTGGCCGGAGTCACCATCGTGCTGCCGGTGCTTGTCGCCGGTGTGTCCTTCGGGCTCACCCCCGCCGGGCGGGCCGTGGTGGCGGCGTTGGGGGTGGCCCTGGTCACCTACGACGGAATCCGTCTCGAGGACGTCGGGCGCGCTCGCGCCCTCCTCGCTGCGGTCGGCTGTGCCCTGGTCATTGGCCTCCTCTGCCTTCCTGCCCCGGGGACCAACCACGGGACTCGCGCGGCCGCGCTGCTGATCGTCTGGTACGGGCTGCGCGGCCTCGCGGCCGCTGCGGCACAGCGGCGGTTGACCCGGGCGACGGTGCTCGAGTACGGCGTCTTCACCATGGTGGCGGTGATCGCTCTCGAGTACGTCAGGCAGCTGTGACCGGTCGCGCCTCCATGCCCGGCCACGACGTTGCGGCGATGAACAGCTGGGGCCCGGGCACGCTCCCCGGCCTGCTCGGCATCGTGGTCGAGGAGGCCAACGATGGGGTGGTGGTCGCCTCCCTCCGGATTGAGTCCGACCACCTGGCACCCAACGGCTACCTCCATGCCGGCGCGGTGGTCACGCTCGCCGACACTGCCGCCGGGTACGGGACGGTCAGCAGCCTTCCGGAGGGCCGGGTTGGCTTCACCACCATCGAGCTGAAGGCCAACTTCTTGGGGACTGCCACGGCAGGCACCATTCGCGCCCGGGCGGAACGGCTGCACGGCGGCCGCACCACGCAGGTATGGGACGCCACCGTGCGGGGTGACGGAGGCAGGGTGCTGGCTGTCTTCCGGTGCACCCAGCTGCTCCTCGGCGGCCCGGCGCAGTGAGTCAGCGGGCGGCGACAACCGCGGGGCGCCGCTGCCGGTCACGGTCGAGCAGGGCGTGGAGGATCAAGGTCTGGGCCATCGCGGCGGCGGCGCCCCAGTGGGCCGTCGTCGAGCGCACCAGCCTCTCGGCGGGCAGGGCGCCGATTCCATAGACCAGGCCGACCGCCTTGCGAACCCCCAGGTCGCCTGCCACCACGCATGGCCTGCCCAGGGTGCGGGCCAGCAGCCACTCGGCGCTCCACACTCCGAGTCCACGAAGTGCGACCAGACGAGCGACCACCTCCGTGTCGGGCAGCGTGCTGAGCTCGTCGAGCCGCAGCCGGCCCGAGGCGACGGCCTGTGCCGCCACCACGATGTACTCCGCCTTGCGGGTGGTGAACTGCAGAGCGCGGATGGCGGCGGGGTCAGCGGCGGCGAGCCGGTCGGGATCAAGGCTGTACACCTCGGTGCCGGCTATGTCATGACGAGTTCCGAAGGCCTCCGCCAGCCGTCGCCGCGTGGTCGCCGCCCAGCGCAGGTTGACCTGCTGCGCGCTGATGGAGCGAACCAGCGCGGTGAGCAGATCCGGCTGCAGCGTGGGGCGCAGCCCCGGATGTCGGGCCTCCTGCTCGGCCACCAGTGGGTCGACGCGCAGCAGTCTCGCCAGCGCGACGCCGTCACTGATGAACAGGGCGGCGGCCGCGGCAACCGCGCGAGGAAGCGACGCCGTGTCGCTCACCTCGACCTCGACCACCGGGGAGGCCAGGGCGCCCACCGAGCGCAGCCGGTAGGGGAGGGGGCTGGCGGGACCGCGCACGGTGCGGACCAGGGTCGAGCCGTCCCAGCGGTCGATGCCGTCGTCTCCCCAGATGCCCAGCGATGCCAGCGACGCGGGAACGTTCAGGGGCCCCGGCAGGTGCACCGTTGCCCGCGCCGTGTCTGAGCTCAGCGGGTCACCGCGAGTCGCGCGAGCGCCGTCGCCTCCGGCGGCCCACCAGGAGCTGGTCGGCGCGGGCGAGCACCTCGGTGGCTGACTCACCCTCGGCGAGCTCGGCGACGCCGATGCTGACGCCGCGACCGCCCGTTCGCTGCCGGATCTGGGCGTTGATGCCGCTCAACAGGCGTTCGGCCACCGCCTGCCCGGTGCCGGGGAGTACAACCACAAACTCGTCACCGCCGTAGCGGGTGACCACGTCGTAGCCGCGCAGCCGCTCGTGCAGCGCGCCGACCACGTCCTGGAGCAGGCGGTCCCCGGCGGGGTGCCCGAGCTCATCGTTGACCGCTTTGAGCCCGTCCACGTCGAGGAACGCAACGGTCAGCGGCTGACCCAAGCGCCGGCTGCGTGACACCTCGCGGGCGAGCAGTTCCAGGCCGGCACCGCGGCGGCTGGCCCCGGTGAGTTCGTCCCGCTCCGCGGCCGCCGCCAGGCGAAGCCGATCGATCGCGATGGCGCGCAGCCGGTCCAGCGCCTGGCTGACCGTACCCGGACTGAGCGTCGCGAGCTCGGTCGAGGCCACTCCCAGCGCTGTCGCCAGGGCGTCGCGCGCACCCGCCCGGGTCATCCTGCCGCGAGCGGGCTGCACCCAGCCAACCAGCTCACCGGCCCCACCCGCGGGTTCAGGCGAGGCGCGCACGGCGGGCCCGGGAGCCGAGGTCACGGTGACGCGGGCCACGGCGGCAGACGTGGCGGCGGGGTCCGCAGCCGGCCGGGGCAGCAGAGGCGGCCGGCGAGGTGTCACGGGGTCTCCGAATCCGGGTGCCTGCCGCGGCGAGACTGGCGGGCTGGCGGCCGCACAATCATGACAAAGCTGTAACCCTTTCTCGATTGGGCGTCCCACGACCGCTGCGAAACCGCAAGATTTCCGACGCATGACCGTCGCCGAACCGCGCGCCGACCCCCGGTCCAGTGACCTGAGTGACCAGCAGCTGGTGGACTTCTACCGAGCCGGAGACCCCAGTGCCTTCGAGGAGCTGTACCGGCGGTACCAGGGCACCGTCATGCGGCGGCTCAGCCGGATGTGCGGCAACGTGGCCGTCGCCGAGGAACTGACCCAGGAGGCCTTCCTCAGGGCGGCCCGCAGCATCGGCTCGGAGGGCGAGATGCGCTTTGGGGCCTGGGTGACCCGGATCGGCACCAACATGGGCATCGACCACATGCGCAGCCTTCGCCGGCTCCGGGTGCAGTCGTTCGACGACCTGCTCCGCAACGATGCCGCGCTGCTCGAGGATCGCGGCCTGCAGCTCGACGCCGAACGCCGCCTGGAACAGGCGGAGACGCGGCGGTTTGTGGCCGTCGTCCTCGCTCGGCTCCGGCCCCGCCATCGCACCGTGCTGGTCCTGCGCGAGCTGGAGGGGCTCGACTATGCGGCGATCGCGGAGCGCATGGAGAGCACCACATCGGCTGTGGAAACTCTGCTGTTTCGCGCTCGCGGCCGCTTTCGCGAGGAGTACGCCAAGGCGCTGGCCACCGCCGGCTGACCCTGACTGGCGGTCACATGCCGAGGTAGGCGCGTTGCACGTCTGCGGAGTCGAGCAGGTCGGCGGCGGGACCCTCGGTGACCACGCTGCCGGTTTCGAGGACGTAGCCACGCTGCGCCATGCGGAGCGCGAGCAAAGCGTTTTGCTCGATCAGCAGCACCGTGACCCCCGCCGCGTTGACCTCGCGGATCACCTCGAAGATTGACTCGACGAGGATCGGCGCCAGCCCGAGCGAGGGCTCGTCGAGCAGGAGAAGCCGCGGCCGGCTCATCATCGCCCGACCAATTGCCACCATCTGTTGCTCGCCGCCACTCAGGCTCCCGGCGAGCTGCGCCCGCCGCTCCTTGAGCCGCGGGAAGAGGGTGTAGACGCGCTCGTAGTCCTCGCGCAGGCCGTCCTTGTCACGGCGGTAGAAGGCGCCCATCTCGAGGTTCTCGGACACCGTCATCCGGCTGAACAGCCGCCGGCCCTCCGGTGAGTGGCCGATGCGTAGCCGGGCGATCTTCTCGGCGCCCAGCTGATCGGTGCGCTCGCCGGCGAATCGCACCTCGCCGCGGGCCGGGTGGACGAGACCGCTGATGGTGCGAAGGGTGGTGGTTTTGCCCGCACCGTTGCTGCCGATCAGGGCGACGATCTCACCGTCGCCGACGTGCAGCGAGACGCCGTGGAGCGCTTGGACGCGGCCGTAGTACACGTCGATGTCGACGAGCTCCAGCAGCCTGCGGGACGTGGACCCCTCGGGGGCCGAGGCGCCCGTCTGGGACTCGGCTGGAGCGGTTGCCTCGCTCACCCCTCGGCCGCCGAACTGGCGTTGCGGGGTGCGGCCGTCGCGCCGTCCGCCGAGGTGTCGGCGGCGCCGCTGCCCAGGTAGGCCTCGATGACCCGGGGGTTACGCCGCACCGTCTGTGGCTCTCCTTCGGCGATCTTCTCGCCCTGGTCGAGTACGACCACCCGGTCGCTGATACCCATCACCAGCTTCATGTCGTGCTCGATCAGGAAGATGGTCAGGCCGGTCTCACGCAGCCGGCTGATCACCCCCATCAGCTCCACCTTCTCCTGCGGGTTGAGCCCCGCTGCGGGCTCGTCGAGAAGCAGCAGGACGGGGTTGCTGGCCAGGGCCCGGGCTATCTCCAGGCGGCGCTGCAACCCATATGGCAGGTTGCGCGCGTATACCTCGGCGAAGCGCTCGATGCCCAGCTTGCGCAGTCCGGCCAGGGCGCGCTGCTCGGCTTCGCGCTCCTCGGTGCGCGCCTTCGGCGTCTTGAAGACGGCATCCCACACCTTGGCGTGCATCCGGCAGTGCTCACCCACCATGACGTTGTCGACGGCGGTCATGTAGTTGAACAGCCGGATGTTCTGAAAAGTGCGGGTGATTCCCAGCGTGGCGATTCGGTGCGGCGCCAGCCCCACGATGCTCTGGCCGTTGAGGCGGATGTCGCCAAAGGTCACCGGGTAGAGCCCGGTGATGCAGTTGAAAGCGCTGGTCTTGCCGGCGCCGTTGGGCCCGATCATGGAGACGATCTCGCCCCGGCCGACGTTGAAGGCGATGTCGTTGACCGCCAGCAGGCCGCCGAACTGCTTGGTGATGTGGTCGATGACCAGCAGCGGCTCGGCGGGGGCGCCGGCGGTGGCACTGTCCGGCACCGTCTCCACCTGGCTCATGCGCTGCCGGTGACCGCAGCCAGCGACTCGGAGTCGCCGCCCTTGTCGAGCTCCACCTTGCGCGCCTGGCTTGGGATCAGCCCCGAGGGTCGCAGCAGCATGATCCCGACAAGGATGACCCCGTAGACGATGTAGGTGTAGCGGCTGAAGTCGATGCCGCTGACCACGTTGACCCCGGTGGTGGTGCCAACCGTCCCCGACCATTCCTGGATGTGGGGCAGAACCCAGTTGATCACGAAGGCAAGCAGGACGGCACCGACGCTCACGCCGACGATGTTGCCCAGGCCCCCGAGCACCACGGTGGTGAGCGCCGTGACCGAGACCGCGAACTCAAAGTTCTCCGGGGTCACCGTACCCAGCATGGCTCCGAAGAAGGCGCCGGCGAAACCGCTCACCGAGGCGCCGATCGCGAAGGCGAGCAGCTTGGTGGTGGTGGTGTTGATCCCCGTCGCCGCGGCGGCCACCTCGTCCTCACGGATCGCCACCCAGGCCCGGCCGAGTCGAGACCGCTCCAGGTTGCGCAGGGCGAGCACCACCCCGGCGATGAGCACCAGGATGGTCCAGAAGTAGTACTTGGTGTTCTCTGGAAAGGCGCCGAGCTGGCCGAAATTGTGCCCGAAGAGGGAGGCCGCGTCGGCGCTGAGGCCATTGGGACCGCCGGTGAGGTTGCCGAAGTTGTTGGTCGCCAGGTCAGGCACGATTTCGCCGAAGCCAAGGGTGACGATGGCCAGGTAGTCGCCGCGCAGCCGCAGGGTTGGCGCTCCTAGCAGTGCGCCGAACACCGCGGCGACCGCAGCGCCGAGGAAGACCAGGACCCAAAAGGGCAGGTGAATGCCGTACTTCGACGAGGCGAAGGAGGCGGTGGTGTACGCCCCGATCGCGAAAAAGGCCGCGTAGCCGAGGTCGAGCAGGCCGGCGAAACCAACGACCACGTTCAGCCCCAGCGCCAGGAGAACGTAGACGGCGGCGAAACGCGCCCCCCAGGAGATGAAGTCACCGGAGTGGTTGAAGATCAAGGGAAAGGCGCCACCGAGGGCGAAGGCGACCAGGGCGAAGGCGCGGCCGCCATTCCGCAGTACCAGGGGGCGCAGGCCGTAGGCAACCGCGCAGAGGATGAAGCCGGTGATCACCATCCAGGGGGCGTTGTCGATGAATGAGTAGCGTGGCTCGAGTTTGCCGAACAGCGGCTCCTCCTGCGTGGCGGCGACAACCACCGCGGCGACCGTCGCCAGGGCGCCGACCACAGCGAGCACGCCGCGCTCCCTGGGGTTGCGGAACGGACGCCCTCGACCACTGACGGTGCAGACCGCGTCGTACACGAGGCCCACCAGCAGGCCCAGCATGGCGATGCCGACGATAAAGATAGCCAGCGACCCGGGGCCGGTGAACCCGAACAGCGCATCCTGGGCGCTGAAGCCGATGCCACCTGCGGCCCGTGACACCTGCCAGGGCAGCAACCAGCCGGCGATCAGCAGCAGAACGCCACTGGCGGCAAGCAGCCAGACCACCGTGGACGCCTCGGTGCGGCGGCTCTCGGTGATCGTCTCGGCGATCCCGGTATCAGGGGTGGCTGTGCTGTCCACCAGGGGTTCCGGGTTGAGCTGTGCCTCGGGTGCTCCGCCCGGGTTGACGGGCGCCACCGGCGCCTCAGGCACGGTCGGGTACCCGCAGACCGAGCAGGCCGGTGGGCCGAAGGGTGAGCACCAGGATCAGCATGACGAAGACCAGCGACTCCGCCCACTGGGGGCCGATCAACTCGGTGCCGAAGACGAAGACCAGCCCGATCAAAAAGCCGCCCAGACCCGCGCCGACAATGTTGCCGATCCCCCCGAGCACGGCGGCGGTGAAGGCGATGATACCGATCTTGAAGCCGAGATTGAACTGCAGGTCGTTGTAGTAGATGGCGTAGATCAGGGCGCCCCCGCCGGCGATTGCGGAACCGATGAAGAACGTGGTGGAGATGATCCGGTTGATGTTGATTCCACTGAGCAGCGCCGCGTCGCGATCCTGGGCGGTGGCACGCATCGCCTTGCCGGTGCGGCTGTAGCGAATGAAGGCCTGGAGGACGAGCATCAGCAGGATCGCGGTGACAATCACGAAGACGTCGTTCCAGCCCACCCTCACGTCCCCGATGCTGAAGGCAGCCCCGCGAATCCACTTGTCCTTCTTGGCATTGACGTCGCCGCTGCCGAAGACCGCGAACATGATGCCCTGAAGCAGAAAGGAAACCCCGATGGCGGTGATCAGCGGGGCGAGCTTGGGCGCGTCGCGCAGTGGGCGGTAGGCGACGCGTTCGATCACAACGCCGGTCATGCCGCCGAGAAACATGGTCAGCGGCAACACGATGAGCAGGACGAGAAGGAGGCCACCGAGACTGCCCGGGGCGATGCTGCCGACGTGGAACCCCACTTTGTCGAGTGCCTCGCCAATCACCAGCGAGTAGAAGGCGCTGAGGGTGAAGACATCGGCATGGGCGAAGTTGATCAGCTCGATGATGCCGTACACCATGGTGTAGCCCACGGCGATCAGCGCGTAGATCGCGCCGCGCTGCAGCCCGAGCACCAGCTGGTTACCGAACTCGCTGGGTCCGCGGCGAGCCACGATGACGACCGAGCAGATGATGAAGATCACCACCAGCAGCCCGCCGAAGAGAAGGCCGCCGTTCTTTTCCAGGAAGGGCCTGATGCCGCCGCGCACCACCCGCTGCTGAGCGGGTGCAGAGACG
Source organism: Candidatus Dormibacteria bacterium (assembly GCA_046262435.1). Lineage (GTDB taxonomy): Bacteria > Chloroflexota > Dormibacteria > Aeolococcales > Aeolococcaceae > JBHEMT01. The sequence goes on from JBHEMT010000086.1 coordinate 14,387, forward strand.
GCGGCGGTCTGACCGGTGACGCTCATCGAATCCTCAACCTGAACCCGGATACGAGAGAAGCGGAGGGAGACCCTTGTCTCCCTCCGCTGCGGGGCATGGTGCGCTGATCGCGGGTGAGGCTAGGAGCCGCTGGCCTTGAGGGTGATTTCCGCGTCGGTGGTCCACTTGCCGCCCACGCCCTTGTCGAGGGTGAGGAGGACGTTGGTGGTGTCGCCATTCTTGTCGAAGGTGGTGTGGCCGATCGCCCCGTTGTAGTCCGTCTTGGCGATCTGGGCCCGGACCGACTCTCGGAAGGCCTTGGGATCACCCGGGAGGGCGCCGCCGTTGGCGTCGATCGCCTTCTTGGCGGCCTGGATGATGACGTTCATCGCGTCGAAGGCGTTGGCCGAGTAGGCACCGGGGTCGGCGCCGAAGGCCGCCTTGTAGTCGGTGACGAACTGCTTGGCGGAGCTCAGCTTGGCGGGGTCGGGGGCGGCGATGGTGCCGTAGGCGCCGTTGCCTGCATCGCCGGCCTGGGTGAAGAACTCGTCGTCGACGATGCCGTCACCGCCCATGAACACAGCGGTGAGCCCGACGTCGGCCTGCTGCTTGCGGAGGATCCCGCCGCCGTTGCTCGAGGTGCCTCCGAAGAAGATCAGGTCGGCCCCGTCGCTCTTGGCCCGGTTGAGGGTGTCGCGGAAGTCCTTGGTGGTACCGGGCAGGCTGACCCGATCGACGACGGTGCCGCCGCCCGCGGCGAAGTCCTTGGCGAAGTTGTCGGCGAGGCCCTTGCCGTATGTCTCCTGGTCATCGATGACAAAGGCCTTCTTGGCGCCGAGCTTCTTGGTCGCCGAGTCGGCGAGGCCCTTGCCCTGGCCGAGGTCGGTGGTGCACACCCGGAAGTAGGTCAGGGTGGGAGTTGGACGCAGCACCGAGGTGTCGACATCCGGGTTGCTGCCGGGGATGGTCAGCCCGGGGTTGGTGTTCGAGGGGCTGATCAGGGGCAGACCGCCCTGGTTGGCGATCGGCAGCTCGGCCTTGGCAACGCTCGAGTTGAAGGGACCGACCACGCCAACCACGGACTCGTCGCCGATGAAGGCCTGGATGTTCGACGCGCCTTGCTGCGGGTCGTGCTTGCCAAGGGCAACCGAGGAGTCGTCCTTGGGCACGTACTTGATGGTGCAGCCGCCGAGCACCTTGTTCTTGTTGGCCTGGTCGACGGCCAGCTGGGCACCGTTCTGGGTCGGCTTGCCGTCCGAGGCGTCGCTGCCGCTCACCGGGAGGTCGGAGCCAACGCTGACGCTGCCAGTGCAACTCTTGCCGCCGCTGCCGCCGCTGCTGCTGGTGCCGCACCCGGCGAGGGCCACCAGGGACAGTGCTCCCGCAAGGGAGATAAGACGAGTCGAGGGCATAGAACCTCCTTAACCACCTGCTTGCGCCGACGAAACTCCCCCGCCTGGAACGACCACGGTTTCCAGCCGGCCGGCACGCAGGTCGGTACAGGGTACCCGCAGCAGCCGCCATTGCGCGACCCCGGGCCTGCGCTGTGTGGTATTCCGACAGCGGATATGTACGTGTCGCTCGTCGCCGCTCTGCTCGCCGTGGTCTTCGCCGCGGTGGTGATCGAGCGCTGGCGACGTTCCCGCCGGGCTGCGTTCGCCGCCTGGGCGGTGGGCCTGCTCATCTTTGCGGTGGCCGCCGCCGCCCAGGCGGTGGGGCAGGCGCGCGGATTCTCCCCGACGGTCTTTCGGGTTTTCTACCTGTTCGGTGGTGTCCTCGGAGTGATCTACCTGGCGCTGGGCACCGTCTTCCTTCTCAGCCCGCCCCGGGCGGCCCGGTGGTGTGCCGGGGTGCTCGTGGTCCTGACCGCCGTGGTCGCGGTGGACGCGGTCGTGGTGCCGGTCGACGCCGGGCGGCTGCACAGCAACGCGGGGGTGCTCGGCGAGGCGATCACGGGGCACGGCAACCCGCTCTACATTGCCGCCGTGGTCTTCAACATCGTCGGCACCCTGGTGCTGGTGGGCGGGTCCGCCTGGTCGGCATGGCGGCTCGCCCGACGCCGGGCCGGGCTGGACCGGGTGGTGTGCAATGTCCTGCTCACAGCCGGTGCTCTGCTGATCGCCGCCGGGTTCTCCGCGGCCAAGACCGTGGGGGGCTCCCTGGACACGCTGGGCGCCTACGAGGCGGTGGGCATCGCGGTGATGTTCGCCGGCTTCCTCGCGCTCGGCCGCGTGGGCCGAAAAAGGCCGGGACCGGGTAGGCTCAAGGCCGGGCAGCCTGCTGACGCCTGATGCGCCGGCGCGCCGTCGTGGAGATCACCTATGTCGACGACCGTCGTGAACCGTCCCGACTCGGCAGCGGTCTGGAGGGAGCGGGACGCCGAGCTGATCGCCCCCTGCTACTCCCGCTACAGCGACCTGGTTGTGGAAAGCGCCCAGGGCATCAACCTGCACACCGTCGACGGTCGGACCGTCATGGACTTCGGCTGTGGCATCGGGGTGACCAACCTCGGGCACGGCCACCCGGCCGTGGTCCGGGCGGTGCACGAGCAGCTGGACAAGCTGTGGCACACGTCGGTCACCACGCTGCATCCGATGGCTGTGCGGCTGGCCCAGAAACTGGTCGAGGTGACCCCGGAAGGGCTGGACCAGGTCTTTCTGTGCAACAGCGGCGCCGAGGCGGTCGAGGCCTCGATCAAGCTGGCTCGCAAGGCCACCGGCCGCTCCGAGATCATCGCGTTCAACGGAGGGTTCCACGGACGCACGTACGGCGCCCTCTCCCTGACCGCGAGCAAGGCCAAGTATCGGTCCGGGATCGGCCCCTTTCTTCCCGGGGTGCACCACGTCACCTACCCGCATCACCTGCGCGAGTGCACCCACGCCGCCGACGAGCGCTGCCGGATCAGCGAGGGTGAGCTGATCGAGGAGCTCTTTCTCACCCTGGTGCCGGCGGACAGCGTGGCCGCGATCATCGTGGAGCCGGTCCTTGGCGAGGGCGGCTACGTGGTGCCCGACCGCGTCTTCCTGCGCCGCCTCCGGGAGATCTGCGACGCCCACGGCATCCTTCTGGTCGCCGACGAGGTCCAGAGCGGGATCGGGCGGACCGGAAAGTGGTTCGCGGTTGACCACTACGGGGTGGTGCCGGACATCATCACCGTGGCCAAGGCGCTGGGCAACGGGCTGCCCATTGCCGGGATCGTGGCCAGGCATTCGGTGATGTCCGCATGGCACCCGGGTGAGCACGGCACCACCTACGGGGGCAACCCGGTGGCCTGCGCGGCTGCCCTGGCGGTGCTCGAGACGATCGAGGCCGATGGCGTACTCGAACACGCCACCGCCATGGGCGCGCGCGCCATGGAACGGATGCGCGGCTGGCAGTCCTGGTGCCGCGAGCTCGCCCAGGTCCGTGGTCTTGGCCTGATGATCGGCATGGAGTTTCTCCACGAGGGCGATGCCGCCCAGCGGCGCGTCCCCGCCGCTGACTCCGTCACCGCATTGCGCACCGCGGCGCTGCGTCGCGACGTGCTCCTCCTCTCCTGCGGTATCGACGACAACGTGATTCGCTTCATTCCACCGCTGACGATCACCGAGGCCGAGCTCGACCGCGGGCTCGATGTGCTCGAAGAGTCACTGCGCGAGGTGTGCCCATGACCCAGGGCACCGCCACCGCCGCGCCGGTCACCGCCGCCAACCGCATCGGCGGCGAGTGGCGGGAGGCCGCCGATGGCCGCACCTTCGAGTCACGGAACCCCGCCCGCAACAGTGAGATCGTGGGCACCTTTGCTCGTAGCGGAGCGGCGGACGTCGACGTTGCGGTGCGGGCTGCGATTGCGGGCTTCGCCGAATGGCGCCAGACGCCCTGGCCGTCACGGGGCGACATCATCCTGCGCTGCGCACAGCTGATGGAGGCTCGCAAGGAGGAACTGGCGCAGCTGATGACCCGCGAGATGGGCAAGGTGCTCACCGAGGCCCGTGGGGATGTCCAGGAGGGCATCGACATGGGCAAGTACATGGCCGGCCAGTCGCGCCTCGCCTTTGGCGAGACCGTACCCAGCGAGCTGCGCAACAAGTGGGCGATGACCATGCGCCAGCCGCTGGGGGTGGTGGGCGTGATCACCCCCTGGAACTTCCCGGTGGCGATCCCCACGTGGAAGATCTTCCCCGCGCTCCTGTGTGGCAACGCTGTGGTTTTCAAGCCTGCTGAGGACACCCCTCTGTGCGCCCTCCGCTTCGTCGAGTTGCTCGAGGAGGCGGGCCTGCCCGCCGGAGTGGTGAATATCGTCTTCGGGTACGGCGAGGAAGCTGGGAGCGCCCTGGTGCACCACCCGGACGTGGCCGCGATCTCCTTCACCGGGAGCGCTCAGACCGGCGCCCTGATCGCGGAAAGCTGCGGGCGTCTGCTCAAGCGCTGTTCGCTCGAGCTGGGCGGCAAAAACGCCATCGTGGTGCTCGATGACGCCAACATCGAGCTGGCGGTCGACGGGGCCCTATGGGGCGCCTTCGGCACCGCCGGTCAGCGCTGCACCGCATCATCCCGCCTGATCGTCACCCCGGGCGCCCGCGGTGACTTCACCGAGCAGCTCCTCGCCCGAACGCGCGAGCTGCGCATCGGCGACGGCCTCGACGAGTCGGTACAGATCGGTCCCATGATCAGCGAGCCGCAGCGCACCCGGGCGCACGGCTACACCGAGATCGGTCGCACCGAGGGCGCGTCGCTGCTGCTGGGCGGGGATGTCGCCACCGGCTCGGAGCTCGACGACGGGTGGTTCTACCAGCCGACGATCTTCAGCGACGTGCATCCCGACATGCGCATCGCCCAGGAGGAGATCTTCGGCCCGACGACGGCGATCATTCCGGTCGAGTCGGAGGCGGCCGCGATCGCCGCCGCCAACGGGACGCGCTACGGGCTGTCGCTGTCGGTGTACACCCAGGATGTCAACCGCGCCTTCCAGGCGATCAACCATCTCGAGGCCGGACTGGTCTATGTCAACGCGCCGACCATCGGCGCCGAGATTCAGCTTCCCTTTGGGGGCACCAAGAACACCGGCAACGGTCACCGCGAGGCGGGCCGGGTGGCCTTCGACCAGTTCAGCGAGTGGAAGTCGATCTATGTCGACTACAGCGGCCGCCTCCAGCGGGCCCAGATCGACACCGAGTAACCGGTGCCGCCCAGTCCGCCCCCGGCGGGTGCCCTGTCGCCGGCCCCGATCCCCGTCGAGGTGCGCTGGGTGCACGCTGCCGGTGCGCGGCTGAGCTACGCCACGTTGGGCAGTGGGCCGCCGCTGGTGCTCTGTCACGGCTTCCTCGGCACCGGCGAGGAGTTCTGCCAGCGTTTCGCCCCCCTGGCCGCCGCTCGCACCGTCATCGTGCCCAATCTGCCGGGGAGCGGTGGGTCGCCACGGCTGCACGGCCGGCAGACTGGAGAAGCGCTGGCGGAGGTGGTGGACGCGATGCTGCGAGCCCTGCGCATCGAGGACTTCGGTCTGGCCGGGCTGTGTCTGGGTAGCGGGGTGGCCTGTGCCCTGGCAGCTCGCCGCGACGATGTGCGCCGGCTGGTGCTGCACACACCGCTGCTCGCCCCGGGACTGATCAGCAGGGCGGTTCGCACCCAGATCAAGATCTTCACTACGCCGGGGCTCTACGAGGTGACCGCGTGGGCCAGCCGCCAGCGGGCCATCAGCGGCGCCTGGAAGCGGCTGTTCAGCGACGGTCCGGATGCGGACCCATTGGAGCAGGAGGTCGCCTTCGCCAACCAGCTCCTTGCCGACCCCCACGCCTCGCGGGAGTGGTTGCTCGACGGCATCACCCGCGACGATCGCGCGGTGCTGCGCCGTCCCGGGCGGAGCACCCTGATCATCGTGTCCGGCGACGACCGGATGGTCGACGTGCCGTTGCTCACCGCGCTCGCCCGTGAGGAGAGCCAGGTGGAGCTGCTGATCGACACCGGGACCGGCCACGGGTGGGGCGACCTCGCGGTGGCCCGGCAGCGCGACACCCTGCTGGCCTTTCTCGACGGGCGGCCGCTGCCACAGGGCGCCGACCTGGAGACCGCCGGCTGATGGCAGCGGAGCTTCCCGAGAGCGCTGAGATGGTGATCGTCGGTGGCGGGGCGGTGGGCTGCAGCCTCGCATACCACCTGGCGCGCGAGGGCCGGCGGCCGCTGCTGCTCGAGCGGGCGGAACTAGGTGCCGGATCCACCGGCCGGTGCGCCGGCGGCATCCGCCAGCAGTTCTCAACCACGGCCAACGTGCGCGTCGGCATGCTCAGCCGGCGCCTCCTGGAGCGCTTCGAGGACGAGGTGGGGACCAGCGCCGACTTCCGCCAGATCGGCTATCTCATGCTCGCTAGCGGCGCCGAGCAGGCGGCCGAATTCGCCAGCAACGTCAGCCTCCAACAGGAGGCCGGCCTCGCCGACGTCCGCCTGCTCAGCATCGCTGAGGCGGGGGAACTGGTGCCCGAGCTCAACCTCGAAGGCCTCAGCGCGGCGAGCTGGTGTCCCAGCGACGGCCTGGCCGGCCCCAACGAGGTGACCGGCGGCTACGCCATGGCCGCCCGTCGTCACGGCGCGGTGGTCTGCGAAGGGGTGACCGTGCAAGCGGTGGAGCGGAGTGCTGACCGGGTCATCGCGGTGCGTGCCGAAGGTAGCCGAGTTGCTACCGAATGTGTCATCAACTGCGCAGGGCCCCACGCCGCCGCGGTGGGTGCGATGGCCGGCGTGGAGGTCCCGGTGCAGCCCTACCGGCGCCATCTCTTCCTGACCGAGCCGTTCGCTCTGTCCCGCCCCGTCCCGTTCACCGTCGACATGCGCTCGTCGTTCTATTTTCACCCCGAGGGAGCAGGGCTGCTGCTTGGCATGAGCGACCCGGCCGAACCTCCGTCCTTCGACACCAGCGTTGCCTTTGACTTCCTCGAGCATCTTGTGGAGCACGCCAGTGAGCGCGTGCCGGTGCTCGCCGAGACGACCATCCGCAGCGGCTGGGCGGGCCTGTACGAGGTGTCACCCGACCACCAGGCGATTGTGGGCGAGTCGGACCAGTTGCCCGGCCTCTGGTTGTGCTGCGGTTTCAGCGGCCACGGCTTCATGCAGGCGCCGGCGATGGGCATGCTGCTCGCTCAGGTGCTCTGCCACCGCGTGCCCGATCTCGACCTCTCGGCGTACGACCCCGCCCGGTTTTCCCGCGGCGACCTGCGCCCTGAGACCGCCGTCATCTGAGTGAGGGGCTGGAGGGTTCCCCGCCGAGCCGCCGGGGTCTCCGTCGCCTGGGTTGGGGCAGGCCTGGTGCTGGCCGGGTGCGGATCCCCACCTTCCCCTCCGGCAGCCAGCCAGTCTCCGGTTGCGCGAGTGGACCGCACCGACGTGCCCCGGCGGCTCTACGACATCCGGCTGCACAGCGTGGAAACAGCGATCGCCCAGGGCGGGGGCACCGGGGTGCATGGCACCAACCCCCAGGTGTCGCGCAGGGTGCGCATCAGCGTGCTCGAGGGGTTGATCGTTGACGCCGTGATCGCCCAGCAGGCCGCCGACGACGGGATCGCCCCCGGCCAGGCCGTGGTCGACGCCGAGCTCGCTGCCGAGGCCCGAGCCGCCGGCGGCCTCAACATACTGGTGGCCGCACAGCAGCAGGCGGGGGGCGGCCTCGATCAGCTCCGGGATGAGATCCGCTCACGGTTGACCGAGAGCCGTCTCGAGGCGCGATTCGCCGCCGGTCGCGCCGCCGCGGCGCTAGCCGCGCTGAGCGCGGGGCAGGCTTTCGCCGACGTCGCCGCGCAGTACTCGGACGACGATGGCAGCCGCCCGCGCGGGGGCGATCTCGGGGTGCTCACGCTCGACCAGCTGCATGCCGGTGACCCGGCCTTCGCCGCCGCGGTGATGGCGCTGCAGCCGGGCCAGCTGACCCCGGCGCCCGTCCGCGATCGGGCCGGCTACGAGGTGCTCCGGCTCGACGCCGCCGGGCCGACCACCCGAGCCCTGCACCGGATCCTGGTGGCGGCTCCCGATCCGTATACGGTCAAGGAGCGCCCCTCGTGGTTCGCCCAGCTGGTGTTGCAGCGGGTGGCCGACCTCTGCTCACAAGACCGCATCCGGGTGTTCCTGGCCGGAGTTCCCCAACCCTGTGCGAGCCCCGCCGCGGCACCCGGGATGCCGGGTGCGTCGCCAACCCCCACCTCCACCCGCTAGGGTCGCCCGGTGGCGGGGCGCATCGCGAGACGGGCTCAGGCGGTGGAGCGGCGCCGGCTGGCTGCCCCGGGCGAGCCGCGCGAGCCGCGCTGGCCCGCGTCGCTCGCGGTGGTTGCCGCCCTGGCGCTCTACCTGCTTCTGCCCGACCGACTGGTGGTTGGCCCCAAGTGGGTGGTTCCGGCTCTGGAATTTGCCCTGCTCCTGCCCCTCACCGTGACCACGCCGCACCGGCATCGCAACGAGACCCGCTTTGGCAGGATCACCTCGCTGGTCCTGGTCGGCCTGGTCAACCTGGCCAACGTCGCCTCCCTCGTCCTGCTGGTGCACTTCCTGCTCGCCGGGGGCAAGACCCAGGGCCGCGAGCTGATTCTCTCGTCGATCGAGATCTACATGACCAACGTGCTCATCTTCGGCCTCTGGTACTGGGAGCTCGACCAGGGCGGCCCGGGTGCGAGGCTCCTTCCTGAGCCCGGTACGCCGGACTTTCTCTTCCCGCAGATGAACGCGCCCGACAAGGCCGAGGAGGGATGGAAGCCCGGCTTCGTCGACTACCTCTACGTTTCCTTCACCAACGCCACAGCCTTCAGTCCGACCGACACGATGCCGCTGCGCCAGCGCGCCAAACTGCTGATGGGCATCCAGGCCGCGGCCTCACTGATCACCGTTGCCCTGGTTGCTGCCCGGGCGGTGAACATCCTCAGCTGAGCCGGTTCGCCATTGGGGGGGCGATGCCCCCGCTCGGCAGGCCGCCGGCTCTGGCAGGGTTTCCCGCAGCGCCTTCCTGCGGGCGCGCGGCAGCCCGCGCCACGAAGGCGGTCAGCTCCTCGCGGGAGCGGGCAAGAGCGGCGACCCAGGCGTCGAGCTCCGCGAAGCCGGGGCCGCAGAGCTCATAACAGCGGCGCGCCGGCCCCTGGTCGGAGCGCTGCCAACTGGAGGTCAACCGCCCCTGGTGCTCGAGGGCGCGGAGCAACCGGTAGACCGTCCCGGAATCCTCGCCAAGCCCGAACTCCGCCAGACGCTCGAGTAGTTCGTACCCGTGGGCCGGCTCCTCGCCGAGCAGGAGCAGCACGCAGGCCCGGAGGAAGTGCCGCGGTTGCGCGCCACTGCCAAGTGCCGGATCCCCCTCCGCCATGGAATCTCCCCTGACGACCGGGCCGTCGGGGTCACCGTAGGCCCGGCCGGGCCTGCTGTCAACGAGTGGCCGCCTCCAGCGCCTGGCCGAGGTCGGCGAGCAGGTCGGTGCGATCCTCGATCCCGACCGATAGCCGGATCAGACCGTCGCCGAGCCCCGTGGCGCGCCGGACGTCGAGCGGGATGGAGGCGTGAGTCATCCTGCCGGGATGCTCGGCGAGCGACTCCACCGCACCGAGTGACTCGGCCAGGGTGAAGACGCGCAGGGCGGCCAGCAGGCGCGGTGCCGCGTTGTCATCGACCTCGAACGACACCATCCCGCCGAACGCGGGGACCCCCCCGGGCGTCGACATCTGGCGACCGGCGAGCTGGTACTGGGGATGGCTTGGCAGCCCGGGGTAATTCACGGCGCTGACCGCGGGGTGGGCGGCGAGGAACTCGGCCACCGCAAGGGCGTTCTGGCAGTGCCGCTCCATGCGGATGGCAAGCGTCTTGAGCCCGCGCAGCAGCAACCAGCAGTCGAACGGCGAGGGCACCGCACCCAGCGCGTTCTGGTGAAAACGCAACCGCTCGGCCAGTTCCGCGGAGCGGGTCATCAGGGCGCCCCCAACCACGTCGGAGTGGCCGCCAAGGTACTTGGTGGCGCTGTGCATCACCAGGTCGGCGCCGAGCTCGAGTGGCCGCTGCAGATACGGCGAGGCAAATGTGTTGTCCACGCAGACGGTCACGCCGCGCCCCCGAGCCAGCTCACTCAGTGCGGCGATGTCCGCGAGGCGGAGCAGTGGGTTGGTGGGTGACTCAAGCCAGAGCAACCGGGTGGACGGGGTGAGCGCCGCCTCCACCGCTCCCCGGTCTCGGACATCGACCGTGCTGAAGCGCAGTCCGTAGCGGCCGAACACCTGCATGAAGAGGCGAAAGGTGCCGCCGTAGATGTCCTCGCTGAAGACGACGTGGTCGCCGGGCTCGAAGAGGGCCATCAGGGTGGTGGTTGCAGCCAGACCTGACGCAAAGGCGAGGGCGTGACCGGCCGCCTCCAGCGAGGCGAGACACTCTTCGAGGGCGGCCCGGGTGGGGTTGCCACTCCGCGAGTACTCATAGCCGCGGTGCTGCCCGATGCCGTCCTGTTTGTAGGTGGTGGCCAGGTGGATGGGTTGAACCACCGCACCGGTCTCGAGGTCCGGCCCCTGCCCGACATGGATGGCTCGGGTGGAGAAGCCGCGCCCGTCCTCGCTCATTGCGGGCGGGTCAGTGCTGGCGGTTGGGGTGGGCGACGTACTCAAGGAGATCGGCGCGGGTGACCACGCCGACCGGCTGCTCGCCCTCCAGCACCATCACCGCCGCGTCGCCGCGGAGCAGCGCCTCGAAGGCGGACTCCAGCGGTTCGTGACTTCCGATCTGGGCGAAGGGCGGGTCCATCGCAGCCGATACCGGGGTCTCGACCACGCTCGGGTCGCGGTACAGCTTGTCGAGCAGGCTGCGCTCCTGGAGGCTGCCCACGATGTCGGCGCCCACGTGGTCGTTCTCGACCACGGGCAGCTGGGAGATCCCGTACCGCTGCATCAGGTCGATGGCCTCTCCGACGGTGCGTCCGGCCTCGACGGCGACCAGTTCGGGGACCCCGTCGCGGGCATGGCGCAGCACCTCGCCGATCTGGGCGGGCCCCAGCCGCTGGGGGAGGTAGCCGTTCTGACGCATCCAGACGTCGTTGAAGACCTTGCTGAGGTAGTTGCGCCCGGTGTCGCAGAGGATCACCACGATGACGTCATCGGGACCGCCCTCGCCGGCCACCACCAGGGCCGCGTGGAGAGCCATGCCGGATGAACCGCCGGCCAGGATGCCCTCCTCGCGGGCGAGACGCCGTGCGGCAAGGAAGGACTCCCTGTCGGTCACCTGGACCACCCGGTCGACCACGGTCAGGTCCATGGTGTCGGGCATGAAATCCTCGCCGACGCCCTCCACCTTGTAGGGAGCGATCGGCCCGGAGTAGATGGAGCCCTGCGGATCGGCACCGATGACGCGGACGTCCGCGCTCTGCTCCTTGAGGTACCGTCCGACGCCGCTGATCGTGCCTCCGGTCCCCATCGCGACGACGACGCTCGTGACCCGGCCTTCGGTCTGTGACCAGATCTCCGGCCCGGTGGTGCGGTAGTGCGACTCTGGGTTGCGCGCGTTGAAGTACTGGTTGGGCTGGAAGGCGCCGGGAATCTCCCGGGTCAGTCGCTCAGCCACCGAGTAGTACGAAAGCGGCGACTCCCGCTCGACGTTGGTGGGACAGACCACGACCTCGGCCCCGTAGGCCTTGAGCAGTGAGATCTTCTCCTCCGACATCTTGTCCGGCATCACGAAGATCATGCGGTAGCCCTTGGTGACCGCCGCGATCGCCAGCGCGTGACCGGTGTTGCCCGAGGTGGGCTCGATGATCGTCCCGCCCGGCCGGAGCAGACCACGCTCCTCGGCATCCCGGATCATTGCCAGGCCGATCCTGTCCTTGACACTGCCGCCGGGGTTGAGCTGCTCCTGTTTGGCGAGAATGGTGGGCCGCAGGCCCGCGCTGACCGCGTGAAGACGTACCAGGGGCGTGTTGCCGACGAGATCAAGGATGCTGTTGACGTAGTCCACGCCGACGATTCTACGAGCCGGTCAGGAGGCGCGAGCAGGAGGTTGGCCATGCTGAGCGGCGAGCACGGGGATACCGTCCGCTGGCGCCGCGCATTCTTCGCGGAACTCGACGCCGTCACCCTGTACGGGCTGCTTCGCCTCCGCTCGGAGGTCTTCGTCGTGGAGCAGGCGTGCACCTACGCCGACCTTGACGGTCGCGACGTCGAACCGGGGACCGAGCACCTGTGGGCAGAGCGCGGGGGTGCCGTCATCGGCTACCTGCGCGTCCTCGACGAGCCCGCGGCGGAGGTGGACTCGGGGCTCGGTCCCCGGCGGATCGGGCGGGTGGCCGTCGCTGCACCGGCCCGCGGCGGGGGGCTGGCCGGGGAGCTGATGCGCCGCGCCCTCGACCGGTGTCCCGCCGACGTGGTTCTCGATGCCCAGTCGCGCCTGGTCCCATGGTACGAACGGCTCGGCTTCGTGCCGACGGGTGCCGAGTACGTCGAGGATGGGATCGGGCATGTCCCGATGCGCCTCAACCGCTGAGGGGGGCCGCGGTCCTCAGGCGGTCAGGCTGGGAGCGGCGTGCAGCCAGACGTCGGCGGGAGCACCCGCCACCTCGGTCACGCTCTCGCGCGTGGCCCCCAGCCGTGTCGCCAGGGCCGCGGAGCGCAGGTTGGCCGGCCGAATCAGGCTGATCAGACGGCGGGCAGCAAGCACTGTCCACCCGTACTCCAGGGCGGCACGGGCCGCCTCGGTGGCGTAGCCCTGGCCCCAATGCGAGCGTCCCAGCATCCAGCCCACCTCGAGGCCTGGCCAGCCGAACGGGTTGACCAGGCCGCACCGGCCCAGCACCTCACCGGTGCCCTGGTCGCACACCACCCACATCCCGTAGCCACGCAGCTGCCAGTGGCCGATACCGACGGCCAGGGAACGCCAGGTTCCGGTCCTGTCGAGCACCACGCCCTCGCCGATGTGGCGCATCACCTCGAGGTCGGCATGCATCGCGGCGAACGGCTCGAGGTCGTCCGCGAGGTACTCGCGGAGAAGCAGCCGCCGGGTGCGCAGCCGGGGAATGGCAAGGGGCTGAGCGTACGACTCGACGGTCACCCAATCAGCATAGGCAGGCCTCGTCCGGGTCGACCCTGCGTGGCCGGCCTTCGGGGCCGCCTTCGTACCATTGAAGAATGCCGTGTGCTCTCGAGGCGCTCGTCGCAGCACCCGCCGTGCTGCGCCAGCTGGTCGCGCGAGCTCCGTCCGCGCAGGTGGTGCGGCTGGACCCGTCGCTGAGCCTGGTCCCGCTGACCGACGAGCTCTTCGATGAGCTGGCCTCGGCCACCGGGCAGACCCACGACGATGCTTTCGCCAAATTCCCGCCGGGGCTCGACCCGGTCCTCGCCGAGCTCTCGCGGACGGCACCCATCGCCTACGTCGAGGCGAACTACTTCGGCGGGATGGGCAGCCAGGCGGCGGCGCTCTGGCAGGGCGGTGACCTGCGCTATGGGCCCGAGAGGATCGATGACGATGTCGTCGACCCGCGCCCGATCTCCGAGCGGCCGGTCAACCGGGCGCTGCGCCGACTGGGCGTCCGGGTCGACCCCGACGCGCTGGACGAGTGGGACACGGTGCGGCTCAGTCGCCACGCCGACTCCGAGGACTGGCTGAACGAGCCTGGCGAGGGCATCAGCGCCACCGGCTGATCTGGCTGATTTTGCGCCGGGCACCCTGAGGCCAGCTCAGGGAGCCGCGACGGGGTTGCCCACCTCATAGGCGGTGCGCGCGTAGTCGCGCATCATCCGGGTGGCGCTGAAGCGTGGTCCGCAGGTGCGCAGCGATGCTTTGATCCGTCGCATCCACGCGGTGGGCACGCCGTCGGCGTCGCGCTCGTAGAAGAGCGGGGTCACCTCGTTCTCGAGCGTGTTGTACAGGGCGTCAGCGTCGCGCGCATCCTGCCATGCCGGGTCGGGCATCGCCTCACCGCTGAGGCCCCAGCCGTTGCTGCCGTCGTAGGCCTCGCGCCACCAACCATCGAGAACGGAGAGGTTCAGGCCGCCGTTGAGTGCGGACTTCATACCGCTGGTTCCACTCGCCTCGAGCGGGGGGCGCGGGACATTCAGCCAGACATCGCATCCGGCCACCAGCTGGGCGGCGATGCCCATGTCGTAGTTGTCGAGGTAGGCGACGCGCCGGGGCACCCCGGCGGCCTTCTTGAAGTCGAAGAAACGCCGCACCGTGGCCTTGCCCTCGTCATCCTGAGGATGAGCCTTGCCCGCCAGGACGAGCTGGATCGGCCGGTCTGCGCCGAGGATGCGGACCGCGCGGGCCCCGTCGAAGGTGAGGACGTGGAGGCGCTTGTAGGTCGCCACCCGGCGAGCGAAGCCGATCGTCAGGTGGTCCGGATGAAAGCCGTCCAGGGCAGCCTCGACGTACTCGGCAGACTCGTACCGTCCCAGTCGTTCGGCGGCGACACGCTCGCGCAGGTATGCCAGGAAATCGGTGCGCAGCTTGCATCGGGTGGCCCAGAGCTCAGCGTCGGGGATGCTGTCCACCCCTTCCCACGTTGCCGCGTCGCCGGCGCGCTGCTGCCAGCCATCGCCGAGGTGGCGGTCGAGCAGCTCGCGCATCGGCGTGGCCATCCAGGTGGGCAGGTGGACGCCGTTGGTGACGCTGCCGATCGGAACGTCATCGGGCGTTCGGCTGGCGAACAGCGGTTGCCACATCTCGCGGGCAACCTCACCGTGCCGGGCACTCACTCCGTTCGCCGCGCGAGCGATGCGAATGCCCAACGGGGTCATGCCAAACCCCTCGTGGTCGTTGTCGGGATGCACCCGGCCCATGCGGAGGAACGCGTGGGTGTCGAGGCCGAGCTGGGCGGGGAAATCGCCGAGGACAGCGGCAATCTCGTCGTTGCCATACCCCTCGTTGCCGGCGGCCACCGGTGTATGCGTGGTGAAGATGGTGCGCTGCCGGGCCGCGTCCACCGCGTCATCGAGCCCGGCGCCACCGGCCACGGCCTCCCGGGCAAGCTCGAGCGTGGCCAGGGCCGCATGGCCCTCGTTGAGGTGAATCAGGCCAGGCTCGTAGCCCATGGCGCGCAGGGCCCGAATCGCACCCACGCCGAGGAGGGCGTACTGGGCGAGGCGGATGGCCCGGTCGCCGACGTAGAGCCTGCCGGTGATCCAGCGGTCGATCTGGTTGTTGGCGGGAAGGTCGGCATCCAGCAGGTAGAGCGGGACCTGACCGACATCGACGCGCCAGACCTGGACCACCACCTCGCTCCCCCGCACCGGGACGGTGATGGTCAGTGGGGCACCCCCCTCGGCGGTGACCAGCGCCATGGGCAGCATCTCGGGGTCGAGCGCGACCCAGTACTCGTGCTGCTGCCCCGCCCGGTCAACCCGCTGCTGAAAGTAACCCTGCCGATAGAGCAGGCCCACTCCGATGAGGGGCAGCGCGCGGTCGGACGACTCCTTGAGGATGTCGCCGGCGAGCACCCCCAGGCCTCCCGAGTAGATCGGCAGCGAGCGATGCAGGCCGAACTCGGCGCAGAGGAAGCAGATGGGGCGCTGACGGCTGAACGACGACGCGTCCTGGGGACGCCGCAGTTCGTCAGCGAGGGCGTCCGCAGCCCGGGCGACCCGCTCGGTCAGGCTCGGGAGGCCGGCGAGAACGTCGAGCCGCTCGGGTGGCAGCTCCTCGAGGAGGCGCACCGGGTTCTCGCCGACGGTCTCCCATCGCGCCGGACTCAGTTCCCGGAACAGGGGGGCAGCGTCCGCCAGCCACGACCACCGGTAGTTGTATGCCAGGCCGGCGAGCGGCCGCAGCGCTTCCGGCAGCCGGCCGGCCAAAGACGCGACCGCGCGCTGGATGTCCTTGCTGCCGTCAGCGGTCACCTGCCGGTCGCCCCGGAGAGGACGGACTGCCCACCCGCCGACGGCCCGTCGGGATGGGCGAAGACCGCCGTCCCGGCCACCAACACATTGGCGCCCGCGTCGTGACAGGCGCGAGCGTTGCGGGCGTCGACCCCTCCGTCCACCTCGACATCGCAGACCAGCCCCTGACGCTCGATCTCGGCGCGCACCTGGGCAACCTTGTGCAGCATCCGGGGAATCAGTCTTTGCCCGCCGTACCCGGGGTCGATGGTCATCACCAGGGCGAGGTCACACGACTCCAGGACGTCCTCAAGCACTGTTGCCGGCGTGGCCGGGTTGATCGCAGCACCGGACCGGCAGTCCAGCGCGCGGATTCGCTCCAGGGTGCGGTGAAGGTGCGGCGAGGCCTCGTAGTGCACCGTGATGCCGTCGGCCCCCGCCTCGGCGAAGGTCTCGAGATGACGCTCGGGGTGCTCGATCATCAGGTGTAGCTCGAGGGGCAGACTGGTTTCGCGGCGCAGCGTCCGCACGGTGTCGGTGCCGAAGGAGAAATTGGGCACGAAGGCACCGTCCATGACGTCGACGTGCAACCGCTCCGCGCCGCTGCCCTCCAGGGCATGCACCGCCGTGGCCAGCCGCGCAAAGTTGGCCGCGAGCAGGCTGGGTGCGAGCACCACTGCGTCCGCGCACGGTGGCCAGGAGGAGCGGGGCATCGCGGCATGATGCCACCCCCGGCGAGACCGGTGTTCGGGGTGGCCATCGCCCGGTTCGGCAGCAGGTGAGGGTGTTCCACATCGTTACCGGCGCGTGCCGCCGCCGCCGGGAATCGCCCCGAAACTCAGGGTGATGCAGTCTGCCAGGGCCGCCTCGACGGGGCCAGTCGCGGTGCGTCGAGGGACGGGATCGTTCGTTGCGGCGGCCGTGGCCGTAGCGGCGACGATCTGCGTCTTCAGTGCGTGGTTGGGACTCCGGCTCGGTGGAAAGCTACTGACGGCCGAGGTCGACGACGTCGGCGAAACGATCGCGGCACTGGCGGCCGCAGCGGTCTGCGCGTTGGCGGGATGCCGCCAGGCACGCTCCCGCCAGCGCCTGGCGTGGGCCTTCTTCGCCCTGTCGGCCTTGTCCTGGGGCGCCGGGCAGGCGGTGTGGACGTGGTACGAAATCCACCTCGGCGTGGCTGTTCCCTTTCCGTCGCTGGCAGACCTCGGCTATCTCTCGGCCTGCCCCACAGCAGCCGCCGCGGTGCTGCTGCTCCCGCCCCGGCGGCTGGGGGCGCGTCGCGGAACCCGCCTGCTGCTCGACGGCCTGATCATCGGGATCTCGCTGCTCGCGACCAGCTGGACCCTGGTGATGAGAGCCGTGTACAACGCCGGGGGCCAGTCGGCCACGGCTCAGGCGATCAGCCTCGCCTACCCGATCAGCGACGTGGTGATCGGCACCATGCTCTTCGTGACGGTGATGCGCACTCCGCGCGGCTCGCGCAGCGCGGTCGTCCTGGTCGCTGCCGCGCTGGCCACCATGGCCCTGGCCGACAGCTCGTTCACCTACTACACAGCAACCAACAGCTACAGCACCGGCAACGTCCTCGACACCGGCTGGCTGGCCGGATACCTGCTGCTCGGGCTGGCGGCGCTGCGTGCGTACTTGCGGCCGGCGATCGCGAGTGCGGAGACGGTTGGCCCATCGCGCCTGATGGTGCTGCTGCCATACGTCCCGGTGGTCGGCGCAGGACTGATCGACGCGTACTCGGTTGGCGTGCTCCACTCGCTCGACCTTGTGATGCTTGCCTCCACCTCTGCGGTGGTTGGTCTGGTGTTGATTCGGCAGCTGGTAACCCTGACCGAGAACAGCGAGCTGCTCCGCAAGGTGGCCGATCGTGAGTCGGCCCTGCAGCACCAGGCCAACCATGACGCACTCACGGGTCTGCCCAACCGGCTACTTCTCGAGCAGCGGGCTCTGGCAGCACTCGGCGGTTCGAACGCATCGTGCGCTGTCCTCTTCATCGACCTCGATGATTTCAAACGAGTCAACGATACTTTCGGCCACAACACAGGCGATCGCGTGCTGATGGAGGTGGCCAAGCGTATCGCCGGACTGGTGCGTGACGAAGACACCGCCGCCCGACTTGGCGGAGACGAGTTTGCAATTCTGCTCGCCGGTGTGACCTTGCGAACCGCCGACGACGTGGCCCAACGCCTGCTCGCCGCCCTCGACCGGCCCCTGGTCTTCGGCGATGACCGCCTGCACGCCGCAGCAACCGTGGGCATCGCAGTCAGCAGCGGCACCGAACCTGTTGCTTGGGAGGAGCTGATGCGGCGCGCCGACGTTGCGATGTATGCAGCCAAGGGCCGCGGGAAGTGCCTGAGCGTCAGCTACAGCCCTGAACTCGATGCCGCGGCTGATCGGGACTCTGGCTGGCACTCCGCCCTGGACCGGGCGCTGGGCGACAACCAGTACGTCCTCCATTACCAGCCGATTGTGACCACCTCGGCTGGGACGGTCGTGGCGGTCGAGGCGCTGCTTCGCTGGCAGCACCCCGACAGGGGGCTTCTTCCTCCCGCCTCATTTATCCGAGACCTCGAGGAGTCCGGCGCCATGAACGAGGTTGGCGCCTGGGTGCTTGACG
>JBHEMT010000087.1:0-11592 GCA_046262435.1 Candidatus Dormibacteria bacterium
CCGTCCCGGACGATGACCACCGCGTTGGACTTGACATGACGACACACTCGCCAGGCGAGCAGTAGGTCGCGCCACTGGGCGTCGTCGGGCTGGCGCGAGGTGGCCACCCGCATCTCACCGCGAGAGGTGGCCACCCAATCCTGCGACTGAACGAGAAGTCCACCGTCGATGGAGCGGACGTCGAGATCTCCGGCGCAGGAGGGCCCGCCCAGGGTGAGCACGCGGAGCCGCTCCCTGGCGCGGAGCAGCTCGGCGGCGTCGTCGTCAAGACCCCGACAGATCACCGCCTCGAGGAAGGTGCGCGAGAGCAGGCGGGCGGTGGCAAGGTCCAGCCTTCGGTTGAGGCCAACGATCCCTCCGTACGCAGCGCGGGGATCACAGTCGTATGCCCGGGCGTACGCCGCGCTGATGTCCTCTGCGACAGCAACGCCGCAGGGATTGGTGTGCTTGATCACCGCAGCGGCGGGCTCGTCGACGTCGCACACCAGCCGGCAGGCGGCGTCGACGTCGAGCCAGTTGGTGAAGGACAGCGGCCCCCCCTGGACCTGCGTCGCATTGGCAACCCCGCCGGGCACCCCCGGCACGGCGTAAAGAGCCCCGTGCTGGTGCGGGTTCTCGCCGTAGCGCAGCTCGTGGAGGAGCGGGCCGCCGACGCTGTACACCGGGGCCACACCGGAGGCCGCCGTCTCCTGACGAAACCAGCCCGCCACCGCGGTGTCGTAGGCAGCGGTCAGGGCAAAGGCCTCGGCAGCGAGTCGCCGCCGCGTCGAAGCGGAGACGCAACCGTCCCGGGCCAGCTCCTCGAGCAGGAGCGGGTACTGCTCATGGCGCACCACAACGGCGACAGAGTCGTGGTTCTTGGCAGCCGCACGGATCATGGTGGGGCCGCCGATGTCGATGTTCTCCACGGTCTCCTCGAACTCCGCACCGCGGGCCACCGCCTCGGCGAACGGATAGAGCGAGACCACGACGATGTCGATGGGCAGGAAGCCGCGGCTACCCAGCTGGGCCATGTGCTCGGGCCGGTCACGACGGGCGAGGATGCCGGCGTGGATGGCCGGGTGCAGGGTCTTGACCCGGCCGTCGAGCATCTCGGGCAGGCCCGTGAGATGACTGACGCTCGTGGCCTCGATCCCCGCATCGAGCAGAGCGCGACGGGTGCCGTCCGTGGCGACCAGCTCGACCCCCTGGTGGCTCAGGCCGCGGGCAAGTTCGACCAGGCCGGTGCGGTCGCTGACGCCGAGCAGGGCGCGCATCAGGGGAGCGCTCCCATCAGACCGCGGACGCGGTCGCCACCCGGACGCCGGCACTCGCGGCGCGGCTCTCGGGAAGGATGCGGATGCGGCGGCCCTCGCGTTGCAGGCGACCCTGAGACCACAGCGCCACTGCCTCGGGCAGCAACTGCCACTCCTGCTCGTGCACCCGGGAACGAAGGCTGTCGACGTCGTCGTCCTCGAGGACGGGCACCGGCGCCTGGAGGATGATCGGGCCGCCATCAGCCTCCCCGCCCTCGAGCAACTGCACAGTGCAGCCCGCCACCTTGACGCCGTAGGCGAGCGCGTCCTCGACTCCGCGCATACCGCCGGCGAATGCGGGAAGCAGAGAGGGATGCACGTTGAGGATGGCGTTGGGAAAGCCGCCAACGAACTCGTCGCAGAGAATCCGGTTGTAGCCGGCGCAGACCACCAGCTGGACACCCGCAGCTTCGAATCGGCCGCGCATCGCCAGATCCCGGGCGACTGAGCCACCGCTGAAGTCCGCCAGGGGAAACGCCGCCACCTCGACGCCGTATCGCCGCCCCACCGCAAGGGCCCCGGCATCAGAGCGGTTGCTGATGACGATGGTCACCGTCGCCGGAAAGCCGGGGCGCGCGGTGGCGTCGAGCAGGGCCGCGAGATTGGTCCCGATGCCCGAGGCGAGCACCCCGACGCGGACCGCGGCGCGGCTCAGTGGAGGACCACCCGCTCGGGGCCGGCGGTGTCCACCACCCGGCCCACCCTGAGCAGCGGCAGGCCGGCGGCGGTGCGCACCCGATCCGCCTGCTCCTCCGGCACCACCACGGTCAGGCCAAGGCCCATGTTGAAGGTCCGCCACATCTCGTCCGGATGGACGCCGCCCACCCGCTGCAGGGCGCCGTACAGGGCCGGCACCTCCCACGAGTCCCGGTCCAGGATCACGCCAAGCCCGGCGGGGAGGACCCGCGGGATGTTCTCCACCAGGCCGCCGCCGGTGATGTGGGAGAGCGCCCGCACGTCGACCC
The DNA here is from genome assembly GCA_046262435.1 of Candidatus Dormibacteria bacterium. Classification (GTDB taxonomy): domain Bacteria; phylum Chloroflexota; class Dormibacteria; order Aeolococcales; family Aeolococcaceae; genus JBHEMT01. The sequence goes on from JBHEMT010000087.1 coordinate 2,261, forward strand.
GCTCGCGCAGCTCTCGCACCGCCTGGAGGTAGCACCGGTGTGGCTCGAGCAGCAGGTCGGCGAGCGGCCGCGCGGTCCCCGGGAGGACCACATCCCAGGCCAGCTCGGCAGCGGCGACCACATGCCGGACCAGCGAGTACCCGTTGGTGTGCAGCCCCGAACTGGGCAGCGCGAGCACGGCGTCGCCGGAGCGTACCCGCGAGCCGTCGATGATCGCGGGGCGGTCAACGACGCCGACGATGAAGCCGGCGATGTCGTAGTCACCCAGGGCGTAGAGACCGGGCAGCTCCGCGGTCTCCCCGCCGATCAGAGCACAGCCGGCCGCGATGCAGGCTGCCGCGGCACCCTCGATGAGCTCGGCGAGGTGCTCGGGCTGGAGCCGGCCGGTGGCGTAGTAGTCGAGGAAGAAGAGCGGCTCGGCGCCGCAGCAGAGAATGTCGTTGACACAGTGGTTGACCAGGTCCTCACCGATCCCGCGATGGCGGCCGGTGGCGATCGCCACCTTCAGCTTGGTGCCGACCGAGTCGGTGCTGGACACCAGCACCGGTTCGCGCCAGCGCGCGGTGTCCAGCCTGAAGAGACCACCGAAGCTGCCCAGGCCGCCGATCACGGCGGGCCCGTGGGTGGCGGTGACAGCGCGCCGGATCAGGCTGACGGCGCGGTTGCCCGCATCGATGTCCACCCCGGCGTCGGCGTAGCGAAGGTCGCCCACTGTCCCCTTCCGTGCGCCGGATGACGCGGCGCTCAGGCGCCCGCGACGCCATCCGCAGTGTATCGACCACCCGGGAGGCTCCGTCAGCGCGCGCCGGCGGCGAACCTCAGACGGCTCGGACGGGGATGCCCTCCAAAGCAAGCTTGTCGGCCTCGAGCAGGGAGGGCACCTCAACCGGGTACCGACCGTCGAAACAGGCGAAGCAGAACCCTTCGCCACTCTGCTGGTGCACGGCACGGCGGAGCCCATCAATACTCAGGTAGCTCAACGAGTCGGCGCCGATCAGCCGCCCCACCTCCGCCTCGCTGTTGTGCGCAGCGATCAGCTCATTGCGCGATGCGATGTCGATCCCCATGAAACACGGCCACATGATCGGCGGGGATGCGATCCGCATGTGCACCTCGCTGGCGCCGGCACGGCGCAGCTCCTCGACGATCCGGCGGCTGGTGGTGCCACGCACGATGCTGTCGTCGACCAGCACCACCCTGCGGCCGGTCAGCACCTGCTTCATGGGGTTGAACTTGAGCCTGATCCCCGACTCGCGCAGGCGCTGCGACGGCTGGATGAAGGTCCGGGTGATGTACCGGGACTTGATCATGCCCTCGACGAAGGGGATCCCCGAGGCCTCGGCGTAGCCGATCGCAGCGGGCGTGCCACTGTCCGGCAGCGTGATCACGATGTCGGCGTCCGCGGGCGACTCTGTGGCCAGCTCGCGGCCCATGTTGGCGCGAGACTCGTAGAGCGAGCGGCCCATCATCACGCTGTCGGGCCGGGCGAAGTAGATGAACTCAAAGGAGCACATCGCCCGCCGCGGCGTGGCGTGTGGAATCTGCATCGAACGCATCCCGTCGGCGTCGACGGTGACGATCTCGCCCGGCTCGATCTCGCAGAGCAGGTTGGCGCCGACCACGTCGAGGGCGCAGGTCTCGCTGGCGAGGATGTAGCCCTCTCCGCCGGGCGCGTCGGCGCCGCCAAGCCGGCCAAGGCACAGCGGCCGGATACCCAGCGGGTCGCGCGCCGCCACCAGTGAGTCCCTGGTGAGAAACATCAGGCAGTAGGCACCCTCCAGCCGCGGCAGGACGTGCAGCAGCACGGCGGGAAGGCTGTCACCTTGGGCGCGGGAGATCAGGGCGCCGATCACCTCGGTATCGCTGGTGGTCTGGAACTCGTGGCCCTGTGCCTCGAGCTCACGGCGCAGCCCCTGAGCGTTGGTGAGGTTGCCGTTGTGGCCAAAGGCGATGGGACCGATACCGGGGTGCTCCACCCGCATCGGCTGCGCATTCGGCAGCCTGGCACTCCCGGTGGTGCTGTAGCGAGTGTGCCCAATGGCCACATGACCCTGCAGGCTCTCCAGGGTCTCCTGGTCGAACACCTGGGAGACCAGCCCCATCTCCTTGTACTGGCGCACCTGTCGTCCGTCGGCAACCGCGATGCCCGCCGACTCCTGGCCGCGGTGCTGCAGGGCGTAGAGGCCGAAGTAGGTGAGGTTGGCGACATCCTCGCCGCGCGCCCAGACCCCGAAGATGCCGCACTCCTCATGGAGCCGGTCGAGCGGCTGGTCAAGCGCGAGACGGCCCATGTCCGGCTCAGACACCGTCGCCCGCGGAGTGCCGGAGCGCGAACGCAGGGCGTCCATCGCGGCCTTCCTGGCGGTGCGGTGAGCGGCTGGCCTGGGGATACCGGGAGTATACCGGCTGCCTGGCGGCGGACCCATGAGCGGTGGACCCCTCGGCTATCCCTGGGACCCCTCGTGGCGGGCGCGCAGCGCGGCCAAGGACAGTTCGAGGATCTCGCTGACGACAAGCGCCGTGCCGCCAACGGTTCCCAGGCGGTGCAACGGCACGCCGCCCCGAGCGGCGAGCTCCTCAAGAGCCCGGGCATCGGTCGCGGCGGTGGACAGCACGAAACGCGACTGCGTCTCGCCGAACAGCAGGGCCACCAGGCCCGACGGCGGGCTGGCGCCGGTGGCGGCGCGCAGCTCTGCGAGGTCGAGCTGCGCGCCCCAGCCACCGAGCAGGCAGCACTCGGCGAGGGTGACCAGCAGGCCGCCGTCGGCACAGTCGTGCGCGGAGCTCAGCAGCCTGGCCCTATTGGCGGCGAGGACCGCCTGCTGCACCCGTGTCTCGAGCTCGAAGTCGAGCAGCGGGCGGGGCCCTGAGTTGGTTGCGTGGGCGATCCGCTGGTACTCGCTGCCGCCGAGCTCAGCACCGGGCGGCCCGAGCAGCCAGACCACGTCGCCCTCGGAACGGAACCCCGCGACGCAACGGGTCGCAACGTCGTCGAGACGCCCGACCATGCCGATCACCGGGGTGGGGTCGATGCTCCGCCCGTTGGTGTCGTTGTACAGCGACACGTTGCCACTGACCACGGGAATTTCAAGGGCGCGGCAGGCCTCGGCGATCCCATCGACCGCCTGTTCGAGCTGCCAGAACACGGCCGGCTTCTCGGGATTGCCAAAGTTCAGGCAGTTGGTGACTGCAACAGGCGTGGCCCCGGTGGCGACCACGTTGCGGGCTGCCTCGCACACCGCGATGGCAGCGCCCCGGCGCGGGTCGAGCGCGCCGAGGCGGGCGTTGCCGTCGGTGCTGAGAGCGATGGCGCGGCGAGTGCCGTGGAGATGGAGCAAGGCGGCGTCACCGCCGGGCGCGATGACCGTGGCGTTGCCGACCTGGTGGTCGTAGCGCCGCCAGATGGCCCGGCGGCTGCAGAGGTTGGGGCTCGCCAGCAGGCGCAGCAGGGCCTCTCCGGGAGACCAGGGTGGCGTCAGAGCGAGGGGGTCCTCGCTGAGCTGCACGTCGAGGTGTCCGGGCCGGCGCCCGGCCGGACGGCGCAGCGGCACCTCGCCGACGAGGAAGTCGAGAGGGAGCCTGCACACCTCCTCGTCGCCGTCGGTGACCACCAGGTGCCCGGTGTCGGTGATCTCGCCGATCCGCGTGATGTGCAGGTCCCAGCGGCTCAGCGACGCCGCCACCGAGGCCTCGTCGCCGCGGCGCACCACCAGCAGCATCCGTTCCTGGGACTCGCTCAGCATCACCTCGTAGGGCGTCATCCCGGTCTCACGCCGGGCGACCGCGGCGACGTCGATGGCTATTCCGCAACCACCGCGATGAGCCAGCTCGGCGGTGCTGCTGGTCAGCCCCGCGGCACCCAGATCCTGCATGGCGACCACGCGCGGGTCACCGGCGAGCTCCAGGCACGCCTCCATCAGCAGTTTCTCGAGGAACGGGTTGCCCACCTGCACCGCCGGTCGCTGGGTGGCGCTCTCCTCGCTCAGCTCGACGCTGGCGAAGGTGGCGCCCCCGAGGCCGTCGCGACCGGTGTCGGCGCCGACCAGAAGCACGGGGTTGCCCGGACCGGCGGCGATCGCCCGGGTCAGACGGTGGTGCTCGATGATCCCAACGCACATCGCGTTGACCAGGCAATTGTCGCGATACGACTCGTCGAAGTAGACCTCGCCGCCGACGGTGGGCACGCCGATGCAGTTGCCGTAGCCGCCGATGCCGGCGACAACTCCGTCCAGGAGGTAGCGCTGGTGGGGCTCGTCGAGCGGGCCGAAGCGGAGCGAGTCGAGCAGGGCGATCGGCCGGGCACCCATGGTGAAGACGTCGCGGAGGATGCCGCCGACGCCGGTCGCCGCTCCCTGGTAGGGCTCGACCGCACTGGGATGGTTGTGCGACTCGATCTTGAACACCGCCGCCAGCCCGTCACCGACGTCGACGGCACCAGCGTTCTCGCCCGGACCCTGGAGCACCGCCGCTCCCTGGGTGGGCAGCCGGCCGAGCAGCGGCTTGGAGGTCTTGTACCCGCAGTGCTCCGACCAGAGTGCACCGATGATCCCCAGCTCCACCGGGGTCGGCACTCTGCCGAGGCGGCTTTCGGCGGCCGCGTACTCCGCGGGGGTGAGGGCGACACGACGCAGCGTCGCCTCGTCGGGGGGTGCCACGGGAGCCTGGGTCACCCGGCGGCGACCGCATGATGACCGTCGGCTGCAAGGCTGCCCACCACAGACTCGAAGAGGCGCAGCCCGTCGCTGCCGCCGAGCACTGCCGTGCTGGCACGCTCGGGGTGGGGCATCATCCCGAGCACCGTGCGACGCTCGTTGACGATTCCGGCGATGTCGTGCATCGACCCGTTGGGCGACGCCTCGAACACCGGCGAGCCGTCCGCGGCGACGTAGCGGAAGACCACTCGGCGGTCACGCTCCAGCTGGTCCAGGGTGCCGGCCTCCGCAACGTAGCGGCCCTCGCCGTGCGACACCGGAATCTCGAGCACATCACCGCGGATGCTGGTGGCGGTGTACGGGGTGCCCACCGTCTCCACCCGCAGCCACGCGGGCTCGCAGCGGAACTGCAGTGAGGTGTTGCGGGTGAGCGCGCCGGGAAGGAGATGGGCCTCGCAGAGGATCTGGAAACCGTTGCAGATGCCCCAGACCAGGCCGCCTCCCGCGGCAAACTCGATCACCGCCTGCATCAGGGGGGCGAAGCGCGCGATGGCTCCGCAGCGGAGGTGATCACCGTAGGAAAACCCGCCGGGCAGAATCACGCAGTCGGCGCCGCGCAGGTCGGTGTCCTTGTGCCATAGGAAGACGCTTTCCTGGCCGGCATGTTCGACTGCAAGGGCGCAGTCGCGGTCGCTCCAGGTGCCGGGGAACACCGCAATGCCGAAGCGCATCAGCCGGTGGCGACCGGTGCCGCGCGCACGCTGACCTGGGCCTCCTCGATCACTGGATTGACCAGCAGGCGCAGACACATCGACTCCACGGCGGCGCGTGCCTCCTCGTCGTCCGCGGCGTCGAGCTCGAGAGCCAGCCGCTTACCGGCGCGGACGCCACGAACGCCGTTGAAGCCCAGCTGGTGCAGACCGTCACGAATCACCAGGCCCTGGGGGTCGTTGACCACCGCCTTGAGGCTGACCGTGACCTCCGCGAAGAACCTCACGGCAGAACGAACCTCACGGAAGAACGACCCTCACGGAAGAACGACGCTCACGGAAGCTCGAGCCCGCACACCCTCCGGGCCGCCTCGAGATAGCGGGCGCGGGTGCCGCTGACCACCGGTTCGGGCAGCTCCGGTCCCGGGGGGGTCTTGTCCCAGTCCAGCGTCTCCAGAAAGTCGCGCACGTACTGCTTGTCGAACGACGGGGTGCTGGAGCCCTCGTGCCACTCCGACTGCTCCCAGAACCGGGAGGAGTCCGGAGTAAACACCTCGTCGATCAGAGTCAGCTGACCATCCACCATGCCGAACTCGAACTTGGTGTCGCAGAGGATGATTCCCGCCGCCTCACATACCGCGCCGGCGTGCTCGAAGAGGCGCAGTGACACCTCCTCGAGGCGCTGGGCCAGCTCGGCCCCGACGCTGTCGGCCAGGGTGGCCCGGGAGATGTTCTCGTCGTGGCCATCATCGTTCTTCGCCGCGGGCGTGAAGCGCGGTTCCGGCAGGCGCGACGAGTCGCGCAAACCGGCGGGAAGCGGCTCCTCGGCAAGCGTGCCCTGCGTGCGGTACTCCTTCCACCCGGAGCCGGCCAGATAGCCGCGGACCACGCACTCGATGTCGATTCGCTCGGCGCGCCGGGCACGCATGCTGCGCGGGCCCCACAGCGCCCAGTCGACGCTGTCGGGCAGGCTGTCCGGGTCATCGGGCAGGAGGTGGTTGGGGACGATGTCCCGGGTGCTGTGGAACCACCAGCGCGACATCTGGGTGAGCACCGTGCCCTTGTCCGGGATGGGCGTCGGCAGGACGACGTCGAAGGCACTGATCCGGTCAGACGCGACCATCAGCAGGCTGCCGTCGTCGAGGTCGAAGGTATCCCGCACCTTGCCGCGCCGGAACACCCGCAGGCCCGCGGCCTCCGCACTGGTCAGGACCGCCATGTCACAGCCTCCCTCCGCCCAGGCCTGCCTCGGCAGCCAGCTCGGCCTGGGCGACCTCGCCGGCGGCTACCACGGGCGTGGTCGAGAGACCAAGCCGGCGGTAGATCTCGTCCACATGGAGCAGGTATCCGCGCTCGTCGAAGCACCGGGCCAGCGACCCGGAGCTCAGGGCCGCCCCGATCTCGGAGTCGGCGACGACCAGGTCGCGGAACCCCCCCTCGCCATCCCGGGCCCGCCCGGCGAGCGCCTGGACCGCGCGGTAGGCCCGCTCCCGCGGCCACCCGGCCTCACCGATCAGGGCCTGGAGCACGCGTTGCGAGAACATGAGCCCGCCGCCGAACATCAGGTTGGCGCGCATGCGCTCAGGGTGGACCTGCAGGCCGCGCACCACGCGATCCGCGAGGCGCAGCGAGTAGGCGAGAATCGCGCAGGCGTCGGGCAGGACCACGCGCTCCGCCGATGAGTGCGAGATGTCGCGCTCATGCCATAGGGCAACGTCCTCGAGGCCGACCAGCGCATAGCCGCGCAGGGTGCGGGCGAGGCCACATATGCGCTCGCAGAGGATCGGGTTGCGCTTGTGCGGCATCGCCGAGGACCCCTTCTGGCGGCTGCCGAATGGCTCCTCCGCCTCGCCGGTCTCGGTCTGCTGGAGCAGCCGGACCGCGGTGGCCAGCCGCTCCAACACCGCGCCGAGGATGGCCATGGCGCTGAGCAGGGCGGCATGACGGTCGCGGGCGACCACCTGGGTGGCCACCGGGGCAACCGCCAGCCGGAGGCCGCGGCAGACGTGCTCCTCGACACTGGGCGGCACGCTGGCATGGGTGCCGACCGCACCGGACACCTGGCCGACGCTGACCTCGGCGGTGGCGGCGGCGAGCCGGACCCGGGAGCGGCGTACCTCGTCGAGGTGGTTGGCGAGCTTGACTCCAAGGGTGAGCGGCTCGGCGTGCACCCCGTGGGTCCGTCCCGGCATCACCGTGAGCCGGTGACGCTCCGCCAGCTGGGTGAGGCCCGCCTCCAGCCGTCGAGCATCGGCGTCGATGATCGCCAGGGCATCACGCAGCTGGCTTCCCAAAGCTGTGTCGACGACGTCGGATGAGGTCAGGCCGTAGTGGAAGAAGCGGCCCTCGGCGCCGAGGGTCTCCTGGACCCCGCTGACGAAGGCAGCCACGTCGTGTCCCTGCTCGGCCTCCAGCGCAGCGATCCGGGCGACGTCGACTCGCGCCCGCCGCAGCCCGGTCATGGCCTCGCGGGGGATCACGTCAAGTGCGGCCCACCCCTCGCAGGCGAGCAGTTCGACCTCCAGCCAGCGCCGCAGCCGGGACTCGTCACTGAAGACGGCGGCGATCTCCGGCGGGCAGTAGCGAGGGATCACGTGGGCCGATTGTATCGATGCCGCCGGTGTCGCCGAAGGGGCCTACACTCGGGCCTGAGCCCCGCCCACGGCGCCCGTTGACGCCCCCACCCTCGGGCCGCAGAGCCGGGGCGACGTAACCCCCCGCCGCCTGTCCCGTTGTCCGGGCACGTGCGGCTGACGTGAGGAGCATCTGTGAGCCTCCCTCGGGCGTACGAGGACCACCTCGTCGAGCGGGCCCGGACTGAGCCCGACGCCTTCGGAGAGCTCTACGACCACTACTTCGGCCAGATCTACCGATTCATCTACAGCCGCGTTCGCGACCAGGAGGCTGCCGAGGACATCACCTCTGAGGTCTTCCTCAAGGCCCTGCGCGCCATCGGGCGCTACCGGCCGAGCGGACATCCCTTCAGCGCGTGGCTGTACCAGATCAGCTCCAATGCAATCGTCGACCACTACCGGGGCAGGCGACCCACGGCCGAGCTCGATGACGCCGTCGGCGTCGTCGACCCGGCGATGCCCGTCGACGATGCCGCGGTGCAGCGAGGCGACGCCGCGCACGTCTGGGCAGCGATCGACACCCTTCCGGAGCAGCAGCGCACCGCAATGACCCTCAAGCTCGGCGAGGACCTCAAGCTGGCTCAGATCGGCGTGATCATGGGCAAGTCCGAGGGTGCCATCAAGCTGCTGGTCCACCGGGGCATGCAGGGCGTCCGGCAGCGGCTGGCGGCCAGCGGCGTCCTCAAGGAGGCGCCCTGATGGCCGGCCTGGAACGGGGCCACGACGCCGAGCTCGACGAGCTCTTCCGGGCCGAGCCCGAGCTGCTCGCCCTGAGTGAGCGGCTGCGGGCGGCGCGCCCTGAGCCCCTCCTCGACCCGCGCTTCAAGGCGGTGCTCCGCTCCCGGGTGCTGGATGCCGCAGAGCGGGAGCTCGGCCGCCGTCCCATAACGGCGCGCAGGCCATGGTTTCTCAGGGGTGGCCCGATCGCGCTTGGCGGCGGCCTGGGCGCGGCCATGGTGGCGGCCGCGGTCGCCGCGGTGCTCCTCTACCACCCGAGTGACCGGGTGACCTCGCCGAGCGCCACCTCCTCCGCCAGCGGCGTGGCCAGGCTCGACCCCAACAGCGTCATCCGGGTGTCCTTCACCCAGCCGATGGACCGAGCCACGGTGCTGCGCGGCCTCGACATCCGACCGGCCACCGCATACACCACAAGCTGGTCCCGCGGCGACACGGTCCTGACCATCGTGCCCACCCATCACCTGGCCGCCAACACCGGGTACACGGTCACCATCGCGCACACGGTGGCCCGGGACGCGGCCGGGCAGGCACCCCGCCAGGACATCCAGGTCAGCTTCGGGACCGCGTCGACGCCGAGCCCGGTCACCTCGTCTCCGCCG
>JBHEMT010000088.1:0-13633 GCA_046262435.1 Candidatus Dormibacteria bacterium
CATCGCACCATTCCAGTGCGCGGTGCTCCCGCTCTCGAAGAAGCCTGAGCTCAGCGAGGTTGCCCGCCGGCTGGAGCACCGGCTGCGCCGGTACCACAGCACCGAGTACGACGAGACCCAGGCGATCGGCCGTCGCTACCGCCGCCAGGACGAGATCGGTACCCCGCTGGCGATCACCGTGGACTTCGACACCCTGCAGGACGACGCGGTCACCATCCGCGAGCGCGACGGGATGACCCAGGTGCGGGTCCCGGTCGAGGGGCTGGAGACCGCGGTGACCGACCAGCTGCGGATGTTCCGCGAGCGCACCGCGCAGCGCAGCACCGGCGCGTAAGCGCACCGGACGGCCGCCGAGGACGGGGTGCCGGGCGGCCGGCGATGGCCGGGGCATTGTCCTAGTCTTGGGGGGTGGAACCAGGCCCGCCGCCCGCCAGACCCCTCCCGGGCCGGGGCAACCGCATCGGCGCAGCCCTGGTCCTGGCCGCCCTGGTGGTGGCGGCGATCGCCGGTGGGCTGGTATGGCACCAGCGTTCGGCGACCCGTGGGGCGGGGCCGGTGGCCGCCGGGTCGCGGCCGCGTCCGACCGCTCATGGCGCCGGGGACAACCTCGGACAGGGGCCGGCACCGAGCGGCGGCCAGCAGCCGCTGACCCTGGCAGCCGCCCCGGCCGGTTGCGGGCTCAACGGCGACGATGACGGCGAGCTGATCTTTCCCAGCCTGGCAAGGTACGGCTACAGCGGGCTCACCGGGCTCGGTACCTGGGACCTGCTTCACGGCCGGCCGATGGTTCACCACCAGCTGTCGCCGGCCTACGGCGCGGCAGGCAACGTGGTGATCGGTTTTCACCGCGAGCCGTCGTACCAGCACATGGACCAGCTGGCGGTGGGGGACACCATCCTGGTGCACGACCGCTCCTGCGCGACCTTCACGTACCGGGTGACGATGCGCGCCGAGCTCACCCCGGAGCAGGCCTACTCCTACGTGCAGCCGACCAGCGGCCATGACCTGACCATGGTCACCTGCACCCCGTGGTGGCTCGACTACCACCGGATCATCTGGCGGGCGCAGCTGGTCAGCTGAGCAGCGCAGCGCACCGCCTGGGCACCGAGCTCAGCCGAGCTGGAGCGGCGGGCCTCCCGGCGCCGAGCGCACCGTCCAGAAGTCGGCGGCAAGGCCGGCGTCGATCAGGTAGGCGTAGGGCATGTAGCCATAGCCGCCCTCGCCCCAACCGGTGCCCCAGGAGTTGCGGATGATGAAGCGCTGGGCGGCATCGTCGTAGCCGACGCAGCCGACGGCGTGGCCGCCGACCATGGAGTCGCCCGGCTGCGGCAGGGGGATCACCCCGGTGCGGGCGACCTCCCGGGTTTCCAGGCTGGCGAACACGCTGAAGCCGAAGATGAAGGGGAACCCCTCGGCGAGGCAGGTCTTCAGCTGCACCAGCATCTGGGGAATCCGTGCGTAGCTCGAGATCCGGTCGCGGGTGGCCTCGTCGTAGAGCGGCTGGGGCGGCCGCTCGGCAAAGCGGCTGATGTCGTACGGCCACTCCGCCTCGGGCACCACACCGGCGGCGGCGATCACCTTGATGCCGTCGCGGAGCTGGGCACCGCTGTCGGTGGAGGTGGTTCCCTCGAGCACCCGCTCGTTGTAGTAGATGAACAGCCGCGAGGGGGTCCACGACTGACTCGACCTGGACTTCAGCTCGTCGAACTCCACCGCCCCGGCGATGGCATTGGCGGTGCATGAGCCGAGCTGACCCTGGTCGTACACCGGTGGGCAGGCGCTGCGCAGATCGACGCTGGCGGGCAACGGGCCCACCGTGGTGCGCAGCGCCGCATAGAACTGGTCGCGGTGGTCGGGGAGGTCGCGGATCCAGCCGTAGCCTGCCACCTGCATGGCCGCAGATTGTGCCTCGGGTGGCCCGGAGTAGGATGCCGAGCGACCTTGATGACGCCGGAGGGCGCTCTCGAGAACTCACCAGCCACTCGCCGAGGGATCTGCCATGGCGGCCAAACGGACGACGACGGCCAAGCGGGCGACGACGACCGCCAAGCGGGCGACGGCCAAGGCCACGACGGCCAAGCGTTCCACGACCGCCAAAGGCTCACCGACGGGTAAGGCTTCCACCACTGCCAAGAGTTCGACGGCGGCCAAGCGTACGAGCGCGACCAAGGGCTCGGCGGCGACCAAGCGCACCGGGGTGGCCAAGCGCTCCTCGGCAGCCAGGTCCCCCGAAGGGGCGCGCAGGTCGACACCGGCGAAACTCACCGCCGCGGGCAAGCGTGCGATCGCCGCACGGCTCGCCGCCGCCAACCGCGGCCTGGCCGGGTCCGGCCAGCGTCACAAGTGGGTGTATCCCTTCGCCGAGGGCAGCGCCGCGATGCGCGACCTGCTCGGGGGCAAGGGAGCCGGCGTGTCGGAGATGACCCGCGCCGGGCTACCGGTGCCTCCCGGCTTCACCATCACTACCGAGGCGTGCAACGCCTACTACGCCGCCAACGAGCATTTCCCGCATGGCATGTGGGAGCAGACGCTCACCGCCCTGCGCAGCGTCGAGCGGCAGACCGGCAAGGGGTTCGGTGACGCGCGCAACCCGCTGCTGGTCAGCGTGCGCAGCGGCGCCAAGTTCTCCATGCCGGGAATGATGGACACCGTCCTGAACCTCGGACTCAGCGCCGAGACACTCCGGGGCCTCGCCGAACTGACCGGGGACGAGCGTTTCGCACTCGACGCGTATCGACGCTTCATCCAGCTCTTCAGCAAGATCGTGCTCGGGGTGGAGGGGGAGCTCTTTGAGGAGGTACTCAACGCCGCCAAGGAACGCACCCGGGCTGCCAGCGATGCCGAGCTGACTCCCCAGGCCCTGCGCCGGCTGATCGACGACTACAAGGCCCTGGTGCGCAAGCACGCCGGGGTCGACTTCCCCGACGACCCGGTCGAGCAGCTGCGCGCCGCCATCGGCGCGGTCTTCTCGTCATGGAACAACAAACGCGCTCGCGACTACCGCAACTACAACCGGATTCCCCACGACCTCGGCACGGCCGTCAACGTCCAGTCGATGGTCTTCGGCAACATGGGCAACGACTCGGGCACGGGCGTCGCCTTCACCAGGGATCCCAACACAGGCGAGCCGCTTCTCTTCGGTGAGTACCTGCTCAACGCTCAGGGCGAGGATGTGGTGGCGGGCATCCGTACACCGCATCCGATTTCACGGCTGCAGGAGGAGCTGCCGGCGGTACACCGGCAGTTCGAGCGGATCGCACGCAAGCTGGAGAAGCACTACCGAGACATGCAGGACTTGGAGTTCACCGTGGAGCGCGGCAAGCTCTACATGCTCCAGACCCGGACCGCCAAGCGCACCGCGCAGGCGGCGGTGCGGATCGCTGTCGACATGGCCCACGAGCGGCTCATCACCCGGCAGGAAGCGGTGATGCGCGTCGAGCCCACCCACATCGACCAGCTCCTCCATACCCGGATCGACCCCGCCGCCAAGCTCGACATTCTGGCCACCGGCCTGGCGGCCTCACCCGGTGCGGCGCACGGCACGGCGATCTTCGACGCCGACCTCGCCGAGGCGGCCGCCAAGCGCGGCGAGAAGGTGATCCTGGTACGGATCGAGACCAACCCCGACGATGTGCACGGAATGATCGCCGCGCAGGGGGTGCTCACCTCCCGTGGTGGCCGTACCTCCCATGCGGCGGTGGTGGCGCGCGGGATGGGCAAGCCCTGCGTCGCCGGCGCGGAGTCGGTCAAGGTCGACCTGCGCGCCAAGAGCTTCAGCGCCGGCGGCCGGACCATCAAGGAGGGTGAGGAGTTCACCATCGACGGCTCCACCGGCCACGTGATCGCCGGCGCGGTGCCGATGATCGAGCCGGAGATCAGCGGTGAGCTCGACGAGCTGCTTCGCTGGGCCGACGGCATCCGCCGTCTCGGCGTGTGGGCCAACGGCGACTACCCGCGTGACGCGGAGCTCGCCCTCGAGTTCGGTGCCGAGGGCATCGGCCTCTGCCGCACCGAGCACATGTTCATGGAGCAGGAGCGGCTGCCGATCGTCCAGCGGATGATCCTTGCCGACGACGAGACGGCGCGGCGCAAGGAGCTCGACCGCCTGCTCCCGGTGCAACGGGAGGATTTCCGCGGCATCCTCCGCGCGATGGCGGGCAAGCCGGTCGTGATCCGGCTGATCGACCCGCCGCTTCACGAATTCCTGCCCTCGCTCGAGGAGCTGCTGGTTGAGGTGACGCGGGCCGAGGCCACCAACCAACCCAAGGAGTCCTACGCCGAGCAGGTCCGCCTGCTTGCCGCCGTCCGCGGCCTCCACGAGCAGAACCCGATGCTCGGGTTGCGCGGTTGCCGGCTCGGTCTGCTCTTCCCCGAGATCGTGGAGATGCAGGTACGGGCCATTCTGGAGGCGGCGGTCAGCCTCAAGAAGGAGGGAGTCGACGCGCGACCCGAGATCATGATTCCGCTGGTGGGCCACGTCGAGGAGCTGCGCCGGACCCGCGCCACCCTCGAAGCCACCGCCAAGACGGTGCTGGCCGAGTCCAAGACCAAGGTGGCCTACAAGTTCGGCACCATGATCGAGATCCCGCGAGCGGCGCTCACCGCCGGGGAGATCGCGGGTGATGCGGAGTTCTTCTCCTTCGGGACCAACGACCTCACCCAGACCACATTCGGCTACAGCCGTGATGACGCTGAGGGCAAGTTCCTGCTCAAGTACGTCGAGGAGGGCATCCTGCCGGTCAACCCCTTCGAGTCACTGGACACCACGGGGGTGGGCCGGCTGATGCGTCTGGCGGTGGCGGAGGGGCGCGCTGCGCGGCCGAAGCTGAAGATCGGCATCTGCGGCGAGCACGGCGGTGACCCGAGCTCGATCGCCTTCTGCGAGGAGCTGGGGCTCGACTACGTCTCCTGCTCGCCGTACCGGGTGCCGGTCGCCCGGCTGGCCGCGGCCCAGGCGCGCCTGGCCGTGACCGAGCGGGACCGCTAGTGGCCGAGCACGTCCGGGTGCGCAAGACCGGCACCCGCGCCGGCCGCCCCGAGATGCTCGACGACGGGCATGTGGTCGAGGGCGACGAGCTGGCCCCCCCGACGCCGGGGATGCCCTACCTGGTCAAGCGGACGGTGATCGAGCATGACGGCGCCAACGAGGTCTTCAACACCTCGCCCATCCGGGCGGTGGTCACCGGCCCTGAGGGGGCGATCACTCTGCTCACCGACAACTCCCGCTACGCGGTCGAGGTGATCGGCCGCTGACCCCTGGTCCGCCCGTGCCGTCCTCGGCGGCTCGTCCCGCCTGTGATTTTGCTCGAGGATCGGTTACTCTATTTGACGCGATGGCCGCACCTCTTGCGTCGAACGATGCGTTTGTGACGCACCCTGCCGTCGCCGCGCGGCGGGCGGAGGCCGAGCTCTCCGTGGAGCAGGCGGCAGCCCGGCTCGGCCTGCCGCCGGCGATGCTCGTCCGCCGGATCGAGGCCGGTGACGTGCCCGCGCGGCGCTCCCCGCGCCCGGGCGGGGTGACCTACCACCTGCGCCTCAGCGACCTGGGCCTGGGCAGCGCCGAGCCGCAGGTGGCCGACGACGAGGGCCCGGCGGACCAGCAGGTGGTGCAGCTCAACGGTCACCGCATCGAACGTCCCAGGGGAACCGGGGTGGACGACGCTGTGCCGCCGCCCGCCCGTGCCCTGGAGATGGCCATCGTCGACTCGGTGGGCGGCGGCCCGCGCGCCGACCTCACCGGGATGTCCTCGATCGATCCTCGCGACCTCGTCGGTGGCCTGCTCGACCGCTGGGAGCGCACCCTGGAGCAGCGCATCTACGCGGAGCAGCGGATGCGCTTCGAGGGGGAGCTGAACCGCCGCGAGGCCGAGCTCAAGCAGCTTCAGGGTGAGCTGGAGACAGCCCGGGCCCTCCATGCCCTGGCCCAGGCGGACAAGGACCGGGTGCTCGCCGAGAAAGAGCGGGAGCTCGCCGACCAGGAGCGGGCCCTGGTCGAGGCGCGGCGCAAGCGGCGGGGCTGGTTCTCCCGCTAGTCTTTTCGGCGTGAGCCATGCCGGCTGACGCGGTCGCTGAGGTCAAGGCCCGGCTGGACATCGTTGAGGTGATCGGCGCGTACGTGCGCCTGCAGCGAGCCGGTCGCGAGCACACCGGTCTGTGTCCCTTTCACTCCGAGAAGACGCCCTCGTTCACGGTCAGCGCCGAGCGCCAGGTCTGGTACTGCTTCGGCTGCCAGGAGGGCGGCGACATGATCGCCTTCGTCGAGAAGGTGGAGCGGGTGGACTTCCGTCAGGCCCTGGAAAGCCTGGCCGAACGTGCCGGAATCGAGCTCGAACGCGGCGGCGGCGGCGAGCGGCGCGGCCAGGCGGCGCGGCGCAAGCGCGCTCTCGATCTGCACGCCCGAGCCCAGGCCTTCTACGAGCACGTTCTGTGGGCCACGCCGACCGGCGCACCCGGGCGCGAGCTGCTCGGCCGCCGGGCAGTGCCCGAGGAGGCGGCACGCCGCTTTGGCATCGGCTTCGCCCCCGCCGGGGGGACCGGGGGCAACGCACTGCTTCGCTACCTGACCGGCCGGGGTGTGCTCGCCGAGGAGGTGGCCGACGCCGGTCTCTCCTTCCCCCAGGGTCGTGGCGGGGCGCGCGACCGCTTCCGCCACCGGCTGGTCTTTCCCATCCGGGATCCCTCGGGGCAGACCATCGCCTTCGGCGGCCGGGCCCTGGGCGACGACATTCCCAAGTACCTCAACTCGTCGGACACGCCGATCTACTCCAAGAAGCTCGCCCTCTTCGGGATCGACCAGGCCCGTGCGGCGTTCGACACAGCCGGTGCGGCGGTGATCGTGGAGGGCTATTTCGACGTGGTCGCCGCCCATGCGGCCGGGGTCCGCAACGTGGTGGCCAGCTCAGGCACCGCCCTGACCGAGGAGCAGGTGCGGGCGCTGCACCGCCAGGTGGCCACCCTGGTGCTGTGTTTCGACTCGGACCCGGCCGGCCGCCGCGCCGCTGACCGCGCCGTTGACGTCGCCGCCGGGCAGGGGATGGCGGCGCGCATCTGCGTGCTGCCCGCCGGCTACAAGGATCCTGACGAGCTGGTTCGCGCCGACCCCGAGGGCTTCGCGCGCTGCGTTGCCGAGGCGCAGCCCGAGTGGGGGGTCCTGCTCGACTGGGCGGTGGGGCAGGAGGAGGGCAGCTCCATCGAGGCCCGCAGGGCGGCGCTCGGCCGGGCCCTGCCGGTGCTGCTCAGGATCCCCGAGGCGGCCACCCGCGAGCTTTACACCGGGCAGGTGGCTCGCCGTTTCGACCTCCGCCCGGAGGCGGTGGCCGCGGACCTCGAACGAGCGCGGACGCGGGGCCCGCGCCGCGCCCCCGCGGTGGTGTCGGTGCCGCCGGCGCCGACACCGCCGATCGCGGGCGAGGTGCACCACGCCGAGGAGGAGGGCCACGAGCTGAGCGCCTGGGAGGCCTACCTCGGCGGGGCCGTGGTCCAGCGCCCTGAGCTCGCCCGCCGCCTGGTCGAGCGCCACGGTCTGGACCCCTCGGCACTGCTGAGTGCCCCGCTGCGCCGGCTCTTCGCGGTCGCCGTGGCGCTGCCCGATCGCACCCCGCTGCCCACCCACGCACTGCACGGTGCCGAGCGGCATCTCGCCGCGCGCCTGCTGCTCCAGGTCATCCCCGAGCTCGGCGCCGACGCCCCGGAGCCCAGTCTCGACCGCGCCCTGGCCGCCAACGTGGACCGGGTGCGCGTCGCCGGGCACCGGCGGCAGCTCGCCGAGCTGGAGCGCGACCTGATGCGCGCCCGCGACCGCGGCGACGAGCCCGAGGTGCTGAGCCTGGTGGAGCGCATCCACGCGCTGCACCGGCTGACACACGGATCGGTGGCCACCCCAGGGCCGGATCCGGGTGTCTAGTACTCTGCCGCTGGTGGCGAGCACGCGCGACGCTGCGGCTGCGGATCCTCCGCTCGGCGGGGGCCGGACGCTGGTTGCTGCCGACCCCGGCGCCGAGGCGATGATGCGAGCGGCCGAGGTCCTGATCATCCGCGGCAAGGACCATGGCTATCTGAGTCCCGACGACGTTCTCCAGGCCTTCCCCACGCTCGAGGTGGAGGTCGACCTGCTGGAACGGGTCTTCCAGGCCTTCCGCGAGATGGGCATCAGCGTCTCCGACGGCGACCGCGAATTTGAGACCGTTGACGACGCCGACGACGAGTTGCTCGCCCGCGCCGAGGCGGTGGACGCGGTATCGCTCGACGACCCGGTGCGCATGTACCTGCGCGAGATCGGCCGGGTTGCGCTCCTGCGTGCCGAGCAGGAGGTGGAGTACGCGCGACTGATCGAGGGTGGCGACGACGACGCCAAGGCCCGGCTGACCGAGGCCAACCTGCGCCTGGTGGTGTCGATCGCCAAGAAGTACATCGGGAGGGGGATGTCCTTTCTCGACCTGATCCAGGAGGGGAACCTCGGCCTGATCCGGGCCGTGGAGAAGTTCGACTACCACCGGGGGTACAAGTTCTCCACCTACGCGACCTGGTGGATCCGGCAGGCGATCACCCGCGCGATCGCCGACCAGGCGCGGACCATCCGGATCCCGGTGCACATGGTCGAGACGATCAACAAGCAGGTGCGCGTCACGCGCCGGCTTCTCCAGGAGCTCGGCCGGGAACCCCGCCATGAGGAAATTGCCGACGAGATGGGGATCACCCCCGACCGGGTGCGCGAAATTCTCAAGGTGTCCCAGGACCCGGTTTCCCTGGAGACCCCGGTCGGTGATGAGGATGACGCGCACCTTGGCGATTTCGTCGAGGACCGCGAGGCCCTCACGCCCGGCGACGCCGCCTCGCTGAACCTGCTTCGCAGCGAGGTCGACGACCTGCTTGACACGCTGACGCCACGCGAGCGGCGTGTCCTCCAGCTTCGTTTTGGCCTCGTCGACGGGCACCAGCGCACCCTCGAGGACGTGGGGAGGCGCTTCGGTGTGACCCGCGAGCGGGTGCGTCAGATCGAGTCCAAGGCGCTGCGCAAGCTGCGCCATCCATCGCGCGCCAAGAAGCTCAAGGACTACCTCGAGTAGATGACGGCGATGGCGGGAGGCCGGGTGGGGGACCGGTTCGGACTTCGTGCCGTGCGCTGGCGAGACCACGGCGGGTTCGCCCTGATCTTCGCAGTCGGCGTGGTGCTCCGCGGGCTCACGCTGCGCGCCTACCGGCCCGCGCTGGAGTTCTCCCAGGACTCGTTCAGCTACCTCTATGACGCCCAGCATCTCGGCGCGGACCTGGTTCGCCCGATCGGCTACCCCATCTTCCTGCGGCTGATGTCGTACAGCCACCATCTCACCCTCGTGGCCGTGGTGCAGCACGGGCTGGGGCTGGCGTCTGCGGTGATCCTCTATGTCCTGCTGCTCCGGCTCGGAGTGCGGCCATGGCTGGCAGCGTTGGCCACAGTGCCGATCCTGCTCGACGCCTACCAGGTGTACCTCGAGAGTTTCGTGCTCGCCGAGGCGGTTTTCGAGTTCCTCCTGGTCGCCGGACTGTTCCTCCTGCTGCGCGTGGATCGCCCCGCTGTGGGCGCCTGCGTTGCGGCCGGGCTGCTCATTGCTGCCGCATGCCTGACCCGGACCACCGGCATCTTCGTGCTCGCGCCGGTGCTTGCCTACCTGGTGGTCCGCCGGGTGGGGGTCGCGCCGCTCGCCGCGACGCTGGGTGCGGTGGCGCTGGTGCTCGGCGGTTATGCGGTCTGGTTCCGGTCGGGTACCGGACACCTCGGCCTGGAGCGCTACGACGGCTACTTCTTGGCGGGGCGGGTGGAGCCATTCGCCGACTGCCGCGGGCTGCAACTCCCACCGCTGGAGCGCCCGCTCTGCGACAGCACCCCACCCGGGCAGCGGCGCAGCACCGACTGGTACATCTGGAATGAGCATGCCCCGCTGCGCCGTCCCAACGTTCCGGCAGGTACCGACCGAAACGCGGTGGCCGGCGACTTTGCCCGTCGAATCCTGCTCCACCAGCCGGGCCCGTACCTGGGGCAGACGGCCCATGACGTGCTCCACTACTTTTCCCCAGGGCACAGCATCGGTCACCAGGACTTCGGCATCGAGAGCTGGCAGTTCCTGACCAGCTCCACCCCCGATCCCTGGACGCCGGTGGCGCCGCCGACTGACTACTACGTCGGCGTGTGGACCAACCCCGGTCCGCACACGCAGTACCAGGTGAAGGTGGGCAACCAGGGCTTTGGCAACACCCGGGTCAGCCCCCATTTCAGCGTGCGTTCGGCGGCCTTTCTGCGTCACTACCAGGACTTCGGCTATACCCCGGGGCCGGTGCTGGCGGGCTGCCTGTTGCTAGCCGCGATCGGCTCGGTCGGACGGGTGGACCCGCGTGACCGGCAGCGGCGAGGCGTCGCTCTTCTGCTCGCCGCAGGCGGCTTTTTCGTGCTGCTGGCGCCGGCGATGACCGCAGTGTTCGACTACCGCTACCAGTTGCCGACGCTGCTGCTGCTTCCGCCCGCGGGCGCGCTGGGGCTGACCATGATCCAGCGACGAGTGCGTGGCCGCGATGTCACCGCGCCGGCGCAGCAGGGCGTTGGCTGACTGCTCGGTATACTGGCGCGCGGCAATCCGGGTTAGCTCAGCGGTAGAGCAGGCGGCTGTTAACCGCAAGGTCACTGGTTCGAATCCAGTACCCGGAGCCAGACAGCGCGCTGTGTTTCCCCGGGCAACGCGGGCTTCACGGGACTGTCGCAACCGCCCCAATAACTGCGCGCGGCTGCTAGCGTGACAGCGTTCGGTACGTCACACCAACGGAGTTCCACCCATGGCCGAATCCCACGAGTACGACTCGCGTCCGCCCCGGGGCGGTTCCCGGCAGGACGGACAGGTCGCGCTTGCCGAGCGCGAGCCGGACGACCTCATCACTCGCACAAGGTCGGCAGTCAGCGACCTTGCCGGAGAGTCCGCTCCGCGGTGGAGCTTCGGCGCTCCCGAGCCCTTCGCCCACCCGGAGGGCGGTCCGGCCCGACCGGCCGACGTGCCGCCTGGTACGGGCGAGCCGCGCCGCGCCTCCTTTGGCCCGGCCGGCAAGCACCGTTCACCGGCCGCGGTGGTGGCGCTCTCGATGCTCACGCTGGGTCTCTCCTCGCTCATCTGGCACCACCGGGTCAACTGCGAGATGGGCGACTTCGACCCCCGGCTGCGAGTCAGGCCGGCGCGCAGCGCCTGGGCGCTGAGCATTCCGTGGTTGCTCGGACTGGCCACCACCCTGGCCGGTGTGGGCCTGCTGATCGAGCGCCACCGGCGCCCGGAGCAGGTGGCGATGCTGCCCGGGTGGCTGGGCTACGCGCTGCTTGCCGGGGTGCTTGCGGTGCCCTACCTCACCCTGCTGCTGCCCTTTGGCAGTCTTGCCGTGGTCATGACCCTGGAACGCCTTCGCCTGGTCCAGGAGCACATCGGCGTCCCCGGCGATGTTCAGCTGCAGCCGGTGCGCGAGGTGGCGCGACTGCTGATCCCGGTGACCGGTGGGCTGCTCCTGCAGCTGCGGCAGCAGAGCGCACTCGACGACGTCTGGGAGTGGGCGGATACCGCCCCAAACCGTCGCCGGCGGCGCGCCTGAGCGTCACGGTGCTCGGAAACAGGCCGTACACTGGTCCGTCGGCGTCCTCTCGGCGCCCGCTGATCCCATCGCCACGGCGGCGGCAACCGGGTCTCTGACAGAAGTGACCATATCCATCGCATGCGTCTCCGGCAAGGGAGGCGTGGGCAAGACCACCACCTGCGCCTCACTGGCGGGAGCGCTGGCCGAACGCGGGCTCCGTGTGCTCGCCATCGATATGGACCCACAGTCGAACCTCACCTCGGGGCTCGGCTTCAACCCGTACAGCCTGGAGCGCACCATCTCCGAGGTGCTGACCGGCGCGCTACCGGTGGCCGACGTGGTGCTGCACACCGCGTGGCCGAACCTCGACCTTGTGCCCGCCAACCCCGACCTGTCCGCGGTCGAGGATGAGCTGCAGTCGTCATTGAACCGCGAGACGGTGCTGCGTGACGCCCTGCGCGGCGACGGTGTGGCCGCGTACGACTACCTGATGTTCGACACCCCACCCAACTTCGGCTTCCACACGGTCAACGTTCTGGCCGCGACGGACTACATCCTGGTTCCGGTGCAGATGTCGGGCTACGCGATCAAGGGGCTCAAGGAGGTGCTGCGCACAGTTCACGCAGCCCGGCAGCGGCTCAACCCCAACCTGCGAGTGCTCGGCCTGGTGCCCACGTTCGTCAACCTGCGCACCAACTTCAGCCGCGATATGGTGGCCGGGTTGCGGCAGATCCCCAACCTGCGTGTCTTCGACACCATGATCAAGATGACGGTCAAACTTCAGGAGACCGCGCTCGCCGGGGTCCCGATCACCTCCTACGCCTCGTCGACGGAGGCAGCCGCCTCCTATCGGCGGCTGGCGGACGAGGTGATCGCCAGTGTCTGAGAGCGCCGGCGCGCACGAGCGGTTGCAGGTGACGGCGGCGGGGTCTGAGGCCGCGGGGCAGGCACCTGACCCGGAGCGCCCAGCCGGGCCGGAGGGGCTCGATGGCCCGGCCGGCCCGGAGGCGGGCGCCCCCGCGGTCGAGAGCCCGGCGCCAGACCACGCCGCGGTGGCCGATGCCGACGAGCCTCCGTGGCGCGGCGGCCTCAGAGTGCACAGCCCTGAGCCGGAGGCCGTCCACGAGGCAGACCATCCAGCGCCGGTGGCAGTGCTCACCGACGCCCGGACGGCCGCGCCGGAGCTGGCCGCACCCGACGCGCCGGCCGCCCACGCAGCACCGTCGCGCCGGGCGCGGCGGCATCGCACCGGGGTGCTCCCCAACCTGGTGGAGGCAGCGGACGTCCCGGAGGACGCGGAGGGGCGGGTGGTGTTCTACGTCCTCGTCCCGCCCCCCGACACCCCGCCCGGGCCGGAGCTCCTGCCCGCCGCGGTGGCCGAGGCCGAGCCGGGCCCGCTGGAGGAGGCGATGACCCGAGCCGCCACCGGGCCGATGCGGCTGATCCTGCGCGGCGGTCTGGCCGGGTGGGCCCCTGTGGTGCTCCTGGGGTTGCTCTTTGTCGGGGTCTTCCTGGTGGGGATGCGCATCGCTCGCTGAGCAGCGTCGCCACGGCGGTGTGCCTGCCTTGACATACACACATTCAGGTGTATATCGTGCGGCCATGCTTCCCGCCATTGCCGTCGACTCCGACACGCCCCCCGGGCCGCAGCGCCCGCGGTGTCGCGCCCAGCTCGCCGCACTCGCCGACCGGGATCTCGGCTCGCGCAGCGACGCCGAGCTGATCGCCCAGGTGCTGGGCGGCCCGGAGCCCGCCGCCGATGTCCTGCGCTGCGCCGTCCGTCTCTCCCGACTGCCCTTCTGGGAGCGGCGCGCGCTGGGGGTGACCGGGCTGATCGAGGAGCACGCTGTTGCGCCCCGCCGGGCGGTGCGGCTGGCCGCCCTATGGGAACTCGCCGAGCGGTGGTATCCCGACGAACGGCCGGCAATCACCTCACCGCGTGACGCCCTGCTTCTGGTCGACGGCCTGCGCCTGGCCGCGGTGGAGCGCGTGGTGGTGCTCCTCCTCGATGCGCGGCAGCGGCCGGTGGGCCGGGAAACGGTTGCGGTGGGCA
>JBHEMT010000089.1:0-21296 GCA_046262435.1 Candidatus Dormibacteria bacterium
TGCGGCACTCAGCGAGCCCCGGCGCCATGCGAGGTTCGTCCTCGTACACGTCAAGGCCGGCCGCGGCGATCCAGCCCTCGCGCAGGGCCCGAACCAGGGCGGCCTCGTCGACCACCGGCCCGCGCGAGGTGTTGACCAGCACCGCCGTCCGCTTCATCGAACGGAGCGCGGCCTCGCCGATCAGATGCCGGGTGTCATCGGTGAGCGGGACGTGGAGGCTGACCACGTCAGCCTCGGCGAGCAGTTGGTTGAGCTCCATGCGGCGGAGGTGGGGTGCCAGGTCGTCGTCGATCGGCGCCTCGGGTCGGTCGGTATACGCGAGGCGCATGCCCAGAGCGAGGGCGCGGCGCGCCAGGGCCTGCCCGATGCGGCCGATCCCGACCACGCCGAGCAGGCTGTCGCGGAGCTCGAGACCGAGCAGAAAGTCGGGTTCCCACCCGGTGAAGCGGCCCTCGCGCATCAGTGCGTCACCCTCGCAGAGCCGCCGCGCCGCGGCCAGCATGAGTCCCAGGGCACAGTCGGCCGTGGCGTCGTTGAGGACCCCGGGGGTGTTGGTGACCGCCACGCCGCGAGCACTGGCCGCCTCAACGTCGATGTTGTTGTAGCCGACCGCATAGTTGCAGACGGCGCGCAGCCGCTCCCCCCCGGCTTCGAGCGCGGCGGCATCGATGCCGTCACGCAGCTGGCAGCAAAGAACGTCCACTCCACTGGCCAGCTCCGCGCGAAGCTCGTCAGGTGTGGGAATGTGGCCGAGCACGCGCACCTCCGCCGCGGCACAGAGCAGCGTCGGCGCGGGCTCGGGAAGCGGCAGTGTGCAGAGTACGGTTGGCACGACGCGCATCCTAGCGGGGGGCGTCCACCCCCGGTGCTACACTCAAACACAACGTGCCAGCCTTTCGCCCGCGGTCTCGGCGACCGCTCGGAAGGCCGCGTCCCGCCGCTCCCGCGGTTGATGCGGCCCCCCAGCCAGCTCCCCCCTCCGAGCCTTTCGACACCCTTGGACTGAGCCCGGGAATGCTCGACACGGTGCACGCAATGGGCTTCACCAGGGCGACGCCGATCCAGACCCTGGCAATCCCGGTGGCTCTGTCCGGGCGTGACCTGGTGGGACAGGCACACACGGGCAGTGGCAAGACCGCCGCCTTCGGGATCCCCATGCTGGAGCGCCTCGACCCGGCGGGACCGGCGGTCCAGGGACTGATCATGTGCCCCACCCGCGAGCTCGCCGTGCAGGTGCACGAGGAGCTGAGCCGTCTCGCCGAGCGGAGCGGCATGCACTCGGTGGCCATCTACGGTGGGGAGTCGATCAACCGCCAGTTCGATTTGCTCAAGGCGGGCCCGCAGATCGTGGTGGCAACCCCGGGGCGGCTCGCCGACCACTGCCAGCGACGCTCGATCACGCTCAGCACGGTGCGCATCGCAGTGCTGGATGAGGCCGACCGGATGCTGGACATGGGTTTTGCGCCGGATGTCGAGAAGCTGCTGCGCCAGTGCCCGCAGGACCGTCAGACCATGCTCTTCAGCGCCACCATGCCGGAATGGGTGGCCCGGCTTGCCGCACGGCACATGCGCGACCCGGAGACGATCGCGATCAGCACCCGTCCCGAGATCGCCGCTGGCGTGCGTCAGCTCTACATCCAGACGCAATGGGCGGAGAAGAACACCGCCCTGAGCCGGATCCTCGACCAGCCTGACGTGACCATGGCCCTGATCTTCGTCGAGACCAAACGGCAGGCCGACATCCTGCAGATGCAGATGGAGCGGCGCGGCTACAAGGTCGGGGTCATCCACGGTGATCTGTCGCAGAAGGAGCGCGACCATGCGATGGCGCAGTTCGTCGGCGAGCACATCAAGTACCTGATCGCCACCAACGTCGCCGCCCGCGGCCTGGACATCGACGACATCTCCCACGTCATCAACTACGACGTGCCCACCACGCCCGACGAGTACCTGCACCGGGTGGGCCGCACCGGCCGGGCCGGTCGCACCGGGGTGGCCATCACCCTGATCACTCCAAGCGAAATCCTCAAGCTGCGCGACGTCGAGCGGCACGCGCAGACCACCATTGAACCGGCGCCGCTTGACGAGTTCCCACTCCAGGGCGTCGCCGCCGGCTGACCCCTCCGGTCATGCTCGCGGGCACCGGATGAGCGGGACGCGGGCCGGGCCCGGGTAGGCTGCCGCGGTGCGCCCGCGGCCCTTCGTCCACGACACCGGTCTCGGTCCGGCCCTGGTACTGCTGCACGCCTTCCCCCTCGACGCCTCGCAGTGGGACCACCAGGTTGCGGCGTGGTCGGGACGGTATCGCTGCCTTCGGCCGGACATGTACGGCTGCGGCCGCAGCCCCCTGCCCGAGGGTGTGACCGTCTCCCTGGAGGGCTATGCGGCCGCGCTGCTCGACACCCTGGATGCCCTCGGGGTCAACGATTTCGGCTGCGTCGGCGCCTCGATGGGCGGCTACGTGGCCCTGGCGCTGCTCGCCCTGGCCCCGGCGCGGGTGAGGGCGCTGGTGCTGGTGGGTTCGGCCGCCACCGCCGACACGCCGGGACGGCGCCGCGAGCGCCAGGGGATCGCCGACCGGGTGATGGCCGAAGGCCTTGAGTTTCTCGCTTCGGGCGCGCCGGACACCGCGCTTGGCCCGCGCGCCCGCGCCGAGGCGCACATCGTCGACCCGCTGCGCGGTCGGGTGCGCGGCTGGACTCCGGGCGCCGTGGCCGCGGTGGAGCAGGCGCTGCTCCACCGCCCCGCTCGCACCGACCTGCTGGCGGCACTGCGCGTCCCCACCATGGTGGTTGGCGGCGGTGAGGACCGGCTGACTCCTCCCCCCATCCTGGACGCCCTCGCGGCGCAGGTCCCGGGAGCCGCCCGGCACACCTTCCCAGGCCAGGGACACCTCTGCAACCTGGAGGATCCCCACCAGTTCAGCGCGGCGGTCGGAGACTTCCTCGACGTGGCCGTGCCACAGCCCTGACGTGAGAACGACGCCCTGCCCGCTAGGACGCGGCGGCGACCGCCTCCGTGGGCAGACCGGTGGGGACCATGCAGAACCCCTCGTAGTCGATCGGCTCGGTGATCGTGGGGTTCTCCCCGCAGACCGGACAGTGCGGATCACGCGGCACCCGGAACTCACGGAATTTCATATCGAGCGAGTCGATCTGGAGGAGGCGCCCGGTGAGCAGCTGACCCTTGCCGATGATCAGCTTCACCACCTCGACGGCCTGGAGCACGCCGACAATCCCGGGGAGCACGCCGAGAACGCCCGCCTCGCTACAGGACGGCGCCTCCTCGGGAGGCGGCGGCGCCGGATACCGGCACCGGTAGCAGGGTGAGGCGAAGGGCACCATCGTGGTCACCTGGCCGTCGAAGCGGAAGATGCCGCCGTCGACGAGCGGCTTGCGGGTGAACACGGCGACATCGTTGGCCAGATAGCGCGTGGGGAAGTTGTCGCAACCGTTGACGATGACGTCGTACTGGGCGAAGAGCCCGGCGGCGTTCTCCGAGCTGAGCATCTCGGTGTGCTCGACCACCGTGACGTCAGGATTGAGGGCGGTCAGCGCGATCCGGGCCGACTCGGTCTTGCGCATCCCGACGCGGTCCTGAGTGTGCAGCACCTGCCGCTGCAGGTTGCTGATGTCGACGGTGTCGAAGTCGACGATACCGATGGTGCCCACCCCGGCGGCGGCGAGGTAGAGGCCGGCCGGTGAACCCAGCCCACCGGCGCCGATCAGCAGGACCCGCGCGCCGAGGAGCTTGGCCTGACCCTCCTCGCCCACCTCGGGAAGGAGCAGATGGCGGCTGTACCGCTGCTTCTGGTCGCGGGTGAGCACCGTGGGTACGACGAAGTCGTAGCCCTTGGCCTTCCACGCCCCGAACCCGCCGGCGAGCGACTGCACGTCCGTGTAGCCGAGTTCCCCAAGTGAGCGCGCCGCCAGCAGCGACCGCGTGCCACCGGCGCAGTAGAGGGTGAGCGGGGTGTTCCGATCGGGCACTCGGTCCTCGATCTGGGTCTCGAGGAAGCCCCGGGACAGGTGCTGCGCCCCCGGGATGTACCCCTCGTCGAACTCGGAGCGCTCGCGGACGTCGATCAGGGTGCGGCGACGAGCCTGCTCGCGCACAGCCTCGGGCTGGACCTCGGCCACCACGGCGCGGGCGGCGGCAAGCAGGTCGCGGGAGGTTTGAGGGGGCACAGGCATCAGTCTAAGGCAATTCCCCGAATGTCGATCAACTTAGTCAACAAATGCTTCGGGCGCTGCGCCCCGACCCGAGGGCGGGGTGGCGGTGCGGGTGAGCGCCGGAGAGGGCACCGCCCCGCGCGCCCGGGCGTGGGACGAGGCGACGGAGCGGCTTGCTAAGGTCCCCCAGTCGTTGTGGCTCCCGGTTTCGCGGTGGGTCGAGGCCAGCCGGAGCCGCGTGGGGACCGGGTCGCGGAGGGATGGGGCGCATCGTGGATCGTCGGCGTCGCCTGGTCATCCACGCTGTGGTCATCCTGGCCGCGGTCCTCGCGCTCCACCTCGGGGGCGCCCTGCCCAGCGTTTCCCGGCCGATCCAACCGGTCGCCGCCGAGTCGCCGGATGCGGGCACAATCCTGGTGGCCGGCCGGTATGTCCATCTGGCGGTGCTGCCGCCGGTGACGGCGACCGTCGGCGGAGTGGCGCCCCATTCGCTGGGGCTGGACACCAACCTCACCCAGCCGTCCGGCGAGTCGGCGGCGGCACTCGACGCCTTCCTCCAGCACACCGCCCTGGCCGGCCTGGGCAACGCCTTTGTGACCGCGGAGGCCATGTACCACGTGTCGGCTCGCTACCTGCTCGCCCACGCGATCGAGGAGTCGCGCTGGGGGAACAGCGGGCTCGCGCGGGACAAACACAACCTGTTCGGCTACGGCGCCGACGACATCAATCCCTACGGCGACGCCAGCGGCTTCCCGTCCTTCGAAGCGTGCATCGACTACGTCGCCGCCAAGGTGTCCACCGAGTACCTGACCCGGGGCGGAGCCCATTACAACGGGCCGACGCTGCGCGGGATGCACGCTCACTATGCGACCGACCCGCGCTGGGCGAACAACATCGTCGAGGTGGCGCGCGTCATCCCGTGAACGGCGCAGGCCCGTGGCCCCGGGGCGCCCGCGGCACTGACGCGATGAGGCCGGACGCCGGGCGCCTGTCTACCGCGCTGTGCGCCGAGGACTGGTGAGCAGGGCGGAGCTGCGGCTCGATGAGCTGCTGCGCGCCGCGGGAATGACGGCGCTCGGCGGGCGGGCGGGCGCCGCCACCGTGCGCAGGGTGGAGTACGACTCACGCCGCTGCGGACCCGGGAGCCTCTTCGTGGCCATCCCGGGCGAGCACACCGACGGACACGGCCACGTTGCCGACGCGCTCCACCGGGGCGCGGTTGCCGCGGTCGTGCAGGATGCCGAAGCGGTGCCCTCAGGGATCCCGCGCCTGGTGGTCGCCGATACCCGCGCCGCGGTCGCGGCACTGGCCGCGGTGGTCAGTGGACGACCATCGGCGGCGATGGTGGTTGCCGGGGTGACCGGGACCGACGGGAAGACCACCACCACCACCATGCTGCACGCCGCCTGGCGGGGGGCGGGCCTGCGCGCCGGCTCACTGACCACCGTCGACTTCCGAGTCGATGACAGGATCGAGCCCAACACCACGCGGCAGACCACTCTGGAGGCGGTGGACCTCCAGGACCGTCTGGCCGCAATGCTGACCGAAGGGGTCGATCGGGTGGCGCTGGAGACGTCCTCTCACGCCCTGGCGCTGCACCGCGTCGACGGCGTCGACTTCGACGCGGCCGTGTACACCAGGATCACAAGCGAGCACCTCGAGTTCCACGGCTCGCGCGCAGAGTACCTGCGCACCAAAGCGATGTTGCTCGATCGGCTCGGCAGCGGCGGAGTGGGGGTGATCGACGCCGACGACGCTTTTGCCGCCCCGGTGCTGACCGCCATCCCGGTGGCGCGCCGCTTGCTCTACAGCGCCGCCGGCACCCCCACCGCCGATCTGTTTGCAACCGGGACCGCCCATGGCGACGCCGGCGTGCACTTCGTCGCCCACACCCCATGGGGCAGCACCGAGGTGCGCATGCGGGTCGCGGGCAGCTTCAACGTCGCCAACGCCCTGGCCGCGCTGGCCGCGGCATGCGCCACCGGGGCCCCATTCGAGGAGGCGGTCGCGGGGCTGGAGGCGCTGGCCCGCGTCGGTGGCCGCATGGAGCGGGTCGATCTGGGTCAGCCGTTTGCGGTGGTCATCGACTACGCGCACACCGCTGAGGCACTGGCAACGGTACTGCGGGAGTTGCGCGAGGTCACGCCGGGACGCCTGTGGGTTGTCTTCGGCAGCGCCGGCGAGCGTGACCGGGAGAAGCGCCCCGCGATGGGTGCGGTGGGCGCCGAGCTTGCTGACCACCTGGTGCTCACCGACGAGGACCCGCGCGGTGAGGACCGGACGGTGATCCTCGAGGAGATCGCCGCCGGGGCTCGCGCCGCCGGGGTGAGCGGTGACCGGCTGGTGCTGATCCCCGACCGGGCCGCAGCCATCGCCCACGCCGCGGCCAATGCTCAGCCCGGCGACACCGTGCTGCTCGCCGGCAAGGGGCACGAGAGCTGCATCATCGTTGGCCGGGACCCGGTGCCCTGGGACGAGCGTGCGGTCGCCGAGGAGGCGCTGCGCCGGCGGCTGAAGTCCGCTCGCTAACGGCCCGTGGTGGCCGACCCACGAGGCCGTCCCTGAGGATGCTTGCCGCTGGGGGCCACGCGCCGAGGCGGCCGCGCGGCCGGGGCGCCGGTGGCCCGGCGCAGGGCTTCGATGGTGCGCCGGACCCGCCGCGTCTTGGCCAGCAGTGACTCCAGCTCGCGGAGCTGAGCCTCGGCGTCGGGCTCGGCAACGTCGGTCATCCGCGCAGCGTAGTCCCGCCGAGGGGACGGCGCTGCGGGGTGCCGGCGCGCCGGGGGAGGTCGGCGGCGGTGGACAGCGCCTTGCGAACCCGCAGAATCCCGGCGGATAGCGGCTCAGGCGCTGCCCCACCGCACGCGGCGGCAGCCGCTGCGGCCGAGCCGGCAGCCCCGGCCGGGTCACGCATGATGGCGAGCAGAACGCCGCCCCGCCTGAGCAGAGGCAGGCCGAGCTCGCAGAGGACCGGGGCGGGCGCCGCCGCCCGGCTGACCGCGATGTCGTACAGCTCCCGCCGCCCCGGGTCATGGCCCGTGTCCTCGGCGCGGGCGGTGAGCACCTCGACGCCGGCGAGCTCGAGCAGCCCGGCGACGTGGATGAGGAAGCCGCACTTGCGGCGGTCCTTCTCCAGCAGGGTCACCCGCAGGTCGGGGCGCAGGATCGCCAGGGGGATGCCCGGGACTCCGCCACCGGAGCCGATGTCGACGCACAGCGCGCCCATCGCCGGCGGCGCAACCGTGAGAAGCTCGATCACATCGCTCAGGTGCCGGCTGTCCGCCTGCGTCCGGGTAACGCTGGTGAGGTTCAGACCCGAGCTCCAACGGGTGAGCTCGTCGAGGTACCGGCTGAGCCGGCGGCGCTGCTCCGCGCTGGGCTGAACGAGAGCGGCGCCGGGCACGGTGGCCCCGACCGTAGCAGGGAGCGCTGTGCCGCACGGCCCGAGGTGCCAGACGGTCCGCCACCGTGCCGCCATGCCATCATGAGCGGCACCGCCGAACCCTCTGGAGACCCGTATGGCCCTGCCGTCCTCGCCCTGTCCCCGGTGCAGCTCGGCTCGCCTCTCGGTGGTCTACCTCGACGCCGCAGGACGACTGATCGGTGGGCAGCGCCACTGTCCGGACTGCGGTCCGCGACAGGCCGAGCTGGTGATTCCGCCGGCGGTGAAGGTCAAGAACCGCGATCGGTTGCTGGAGCGCAAGGCCTCGTAGGTCACGCGGCAGCCGACGGCGCGCTCCGGTGCTGGGTTGTCGAGGGTCGCGGCGGTACCGGTGACACGCCCGTGACGCGCCCCCACCGGGCCCGGACACGCGTGGTGCACTGGCGGCCGTGCCTCTGTGGATCGACTCACGCCGCCGTGGCCTGGCGGTGCTCCTCCTGGTACTCGGCCTCGCCGCGATCAGCCTGCCCGCGGCGGCGGCCGGCACGCTTCCCCCTGCCCCGTCAGCGCCGCCCAGTCCCGGGGGAGCGGCCGCTCAGCTGCAGCAGGCCCGGCAACAGGCCCAGGACCAGCTTCAGCGGGCCCAGCAGAACGCCAGCACCCAGGACAGCGCCCTGGCGCAAGCACGGGCAGACCTCGCGGCGGCACGGGAGCGCCTCGCCGCGCTCGGTCGGCAGATCGACCAGCTCGATCGGGAAATCGACAACGACACCGCTGAGGTCGCGCGCCTGCACCGTCAGGCCGACCACGACCGGCTCTCCCTGGGTGCGTTCGTCCGGCTTGCGTACGAAGGAGGGCTTGACTCCTCGCTGACCGGGGCGCTGGCGGCCGACACGGTCAGCTCGGCAATGCAGCGGGCCGTGGTGGTGCACACGGTCAGTGACGCGATGCAGGCCATGGTCCAGCGCATCGCCGCGGACCAGGCCCATGCCCAGCGGCTGCTGGGGGACGGGCTGACCCGGCGCGACCAGGTTGCCGCCGACGAGCAGCAGACCCAGACCCTGCTCGCCCTGGTGCAGGTCGAGGAGGGACGAGTCCAGGACGTTGACTTCGCCGCCCACCGCGCCGTGACCAGCTGGCAGACGACCCTCGTTGACGCAGTGCGGACACAGCGGGAGTACCTCGCCGCGCAGGCAGCCCTGCTTGCCGAGCGTGCCCGCCGCGACCTCGTGTTTCCTGTGGTGCCTGGGGTCACGTTCGCGGTCGACACCGACCTCACCCTGCCATCCGGAGAGACCGCAGCCCGGCTGGATGCATTCCTCCGCGGAACGGCGCTCCATGACCTCGGCGGCGCGCTGCTCGTGGCCGAACAGCGCCACCACGTCTCCGCTCGCTACCTGCTCGCTCATGCGATCGAGGAGTCGGCGTTCGGCACCAGCCAGATCGCCCTGCAAAAACACAACCTGTTCGGCTATGGGGCGAACGACGCCAACCCGAACCAGGATGCCGTCACCTTCGACTCCTTCGCCAGTTGCATCGATGCGGTGGCCGCCAAGGTCGCCGAGGACTACCTCAGCGCGAGTGGCCAGTACTTCCACGGGCCCACGCTGCGCGGTATGAACGTGAACTACGCGACCGATCCGCGCTGGGCGGCCAATATCGCCCGGATCGGCGACACGTTCGCCTGAGCCGGCGAACTCCGCCGCTGTGGTCGGGCGGTACGTCGCGCACCCAGGCCGGGTGCGCTCGAGGGCACGGCGCGGTGCGCGACCGGACGCTGTCCACCGGTCACCGGGCGTGCTGCGAGCCGAAGGGAAAGCATTCGGGGTCACCCGGTGGCAGCTCGTGCGGCCCCTTACGGGCGGGAAGCCTCTCCACCTCGACCCCCCGGTACGAGATGGCGGCCGCTACGAGCCACGCCCACAGTCTGCAGCGTGCCCTGTAAAGAACCGGACGGGCGCCGGTGAAGAACCGTGCAGCGCCGGTGACAGACAGGTGATGGACAGCAACACAATTGCATCGCGGACATCGCGGCCCGGAGAAGCGCCGGGCCGGCTTTAGATTCGCTCCGGGGCGGCGATGCCCAGAGTGGCGAGCGCGTCCGCGAGGGTCGCCCGGGTCGCCGCGACCAGGCGGCGCCGGAAGCGACGGACGTCGGGGTCCACCTCACGGACGATCGGTGGCGTGTGCTCGTAGAAGTCGCTGAGCGCCGCGGCGAGGGTGAACGCGTAGCCGGTGAGCAGGTTGGGGCTGAGCGAAGCCGCCGCCTCGCCGAGGGCGAGAGCGTATCCGTCGAGGCGATGGAGCAGGGCGCGCTCACTGGGCTCGAGAACGCGCACCGGCTTGGCTTCGGCGCCACCGTCGGGCACCTTGCGCAAAATTCCCGAGGCACGGGCATGCGCGTACTGCAGGTAGATCCCGGTCTCCCCCGTGGTTCGCAGCGCCTCGTCGAAATCGAAGGTGATCACCTGGTTGAGCGAGTACTTGAGCAGGTAGAAGCGCACCGCTCCGGCCGCCAGCGCCTGCGCCGTGGACTCGTCCGCCGCCTTCTCCCGCACCCGCGCCAGCGTCCGGTCGAGGACGTCGTCGGCGCGCACCTCAACGCCACGACGTCCGCTGAGCGCATAGCGGACCCGGCCCTCCTCCAGTTCGATGCCGAGTTCGGCGGCCGCCGCCGGCGACAGGGCCACCACCTCATACCCGAGGTGGACGGACAGCGCAGCCTGTTCCGTGTAGCCCAGCCGCCCCAGCGCCTGCTTGACCACGCCCTGCGGGTACGCCTGACGGACGTCGATGACGTTGACCACTCGCCGGGCGTGTCCATAGCCGTGCAGCTCGGCGGGCCCGGCGTCACTGGCGGCGGTGGTGGCCGGCGCCGCGGGGTCGCCGGCCACCCAGGCACGGTAGTGAAAATCCAGACCGAGCAGGCCAAATTTCCACAGCTGGTAGGCGATGTCCTTGGCGGTGTAGGTGGCCACGCCGTCCGACTTGACGAGGATCTTGGCCTCCTCATGCTCCGGACTCTCTGCGGCGGCCGCCTCACCGTCGAGGTGCATGATCCAGCACCCTCTATTTTTGCCGGAGTCGGCCAGAACGAGCGCCCCGCTTCGCCTGAGAAGGTCGAAGGCCAGCTTCCAGAAGCCGAGCTCGAGGATGTCACTCTCCCAGGTGAGCAGGTCGTAGGCAATGTCGAAACGGCGCATCGTGGTGAGATGAGCCGCGACCACCCGGGCGGCGATCTCCTTGACGTAGCCCGCGGTGGGCTGGGTGCGCGCCTCGATGTCGCGGAGTACCGCATTCCGCTCATCGAGCAGTCGTGGGTCGTCCTGGTAGCGTCGCGACACCTCCACGTACACCCGAGAGCAGAACTGGTCGAACGGCTCCCCGGGGCGTGCCATCAGGCGGAGCTCGCGCATGCCGACCACCACGTCGGCAACCTGCGCGCCGGTATCGTCGATGTAGTTGTTGACCTCAACCAGAGCACCGGTCCGGCGCAGGATGCGGGCCACCGTGTCCCCGATGGTGGCGTTGCGCAGGTGACCGAGATGTGCCGCCTTGTTGGTGTTGATCGCGGTGTGTTCCACCAGCGTCTTCCCGGCCACCACATCCCCGCGGACAGGAACCGGTACTGACCGATCGAGGGCGAGAGCTGCGGCGATGACGTCCGGGGCCCACACGGCCTCCTCGAGGTGTGCGTTCACATACCCCGGCGGGCTGACCGTCCAGCGGCGCACCAGGGGCAGCGTCGCCCCGCTCAGCCGCTCGCGAAGCTCCTCGGCGATCTGCATCGGCGAGCGACGCAGCACTCCGGCCGCCCGCAGTGCCGCAGGGGTGGACCAGTCACCGAAGTCAGGCCGGGACGAGGGTTCCAGCACCGCCTCCACGGCGCCGGCACCCAGGTCATCGAGCGCGGCGCGCACCGCGGTGGCGAGCCGGAAGTGGACTGTGGACATGGCGGGCAAGGGTACGCCCCGCTCCGCGTGCCCACGCCCGCCGGTCAGGCCGACGTGGCCACCGTGAATGTCCAGGTGCGCGAGAATGGCCGCCCGTCCACCATGGCCGTCACCGCGGCGGTGCACTGGGCGCCGGGCCGCAGCGGTTGCGCGGCCAGCACTGCCGCGGAGTTCTCCGTCTCCGCACTGGGGGCGATGAGGTGCGTTGCCAGCAGGCTGCCTGCGGAGTCACCGAGCGTGAACGAGGCCAGTCGCACCACCGCGGTCGGCGGGAAGGTGATGCTGACCGGATATCCAGTGATGCGCGGCGCGCCGGCCGGCACCGGGTCGGGCAGTTCGTTGTCGACGAAGCTGGCAGGAACCGCTGACTGGCCGGCCCCGGGGAAGAGCACCGCGGGGCCGGGCCGGGCGGCGGCGTCGAAACCGAACTCCATGTCCTCCATCACCACCGGCCCGACGACAACATCCGCGTACCCGATGGCCACGAGGTCTGGGCGGAGGATGGGAAACCGGTGGTACACGCTGTTGACCCAGTCAGCAACCGCTGCGGTCGGCGAGCCGCGGTGGGTGATGTCCTCGCCGACATCGCGGGTGGCGTACCCGGCCACCGCGGCGCGGTCCCACGGATGCACGCCGCGGTATCCGGGCCGCCCCGGGGTCTCGCGATGGATTCCCAGGCCGGCCACCTCGGGCGCGGCGTTGTTGAAGAGCCAGTACCAGGCGTGGGCGGCGGCCGAGGCGGTCAGCGCCCGGTCGAGGCGCACCGCTCCCAGGCCGGCCCGGGCCCGCGCCAGATTGACCTCACGGAGAGCGACGGTGGCAGTCGCGGCCTGCGCCGCGTCGGGGTCGGCGAGCGGGCGCGCCGGGCCGGCGCGGCGGCCCTGGTCGGCGGCCCCGTTGGCAGCCTCGGCGAGCACCTCGTGGGATTCCGTCTCGTCACCGGCGCCGCCGTAGCGGGCCAGGGCGAGGAGGTATGCGGCCGCGGCGACGTCGGTGGGGTCGCGGCGCAGCGCGCTGATGAGGCTGTTCCGGGCCGCCGCCGGATCGTGGGCCGAGGCCATCGCCACCTGGGCCGCAATGTCGAGTAAGCCGACGTCGCCGCCCGATGCACGGGCCGCCCGGGGAAGCAGCGCCGCGGCGGCTGCGTAGTCGGGCTGGGTCAGGGCGATGTCGAGGAGTGCCCGCAGCGGCTCCGGATCCTCCGGGGCGGCCACCACCGCCTGGCTCAACGTCGCCCTCGCCGCCTCGACCTGGCCGGCCTGCAGCTCCACCTGGGCCAGTTCGGCCAGCCGCTCCACCCACGCCGGCTGGGCCTCCCGGGCAGCTCCGAGGGCACTCAGCTGCGCCGCGCGGTCCCCCCTGTCGTGCGCCAGGTTTGCCTGCTCCCGGGCCAGTTCGGCACGCAGGTATGGCCGCAGGTCGGCCGGCGTTGCGGACCGGGCACCAGGTCCGAAACCCAGCAGAGAGGAGGCCTGCGCCAACTGGTCGGCCGCAGCGGTGATGTCGCCGTCATCCGCGAGCGCTTCGCTGAGAAAGAGGTGGCCGAGCGGCTCTGCCGGGGCCAGGGCCACCGCCGACCTGCCGGCGCGCAGGGCGGGGACGAGGTGGTTAGACCAGTCATTGACCCTGCAGAGGACCGCCTGAGCGAGGCCGTCCCGGGGGCGGCTGCGCACCGCCGTTTCGGCCTGAAGGAGGGCGCCGGGGGAGTCGTGGCGGTAGTTGAGAAACAGCGCGTACCAGGCGCGACTCTCGGCGTCGCCCGGACGGCGGCTGAGCAGCCCCTCGAAGGCGACCCCGGCGGCCTGGTAGTGGTTGGCGAAGACCAGTTGCCGCACCGCTGCGATGCCCGGCCCGGCGACGGCTCCGCCGCCGACCGGTGCGACCGCAGGTGCGCAGGCAGCCAGTCCGGCGGCCAGCGCCAGCATTGCCGGGGCAGCCGGGCGGCGGGGCGCACTCCACGGGCGGCGCAGCATCGCCGAAGCGTGGCATACCCGCGCGGGGCAGGCATGACCCCGTCAGAGGGGGGGCGGCGCGCCCTCGAGGATTCCGCTGGTGCGGGTGACCGCGATGCCCCGCTGCTCGAGCCCGGCGATCACGCGGTTCAGACCGACGCTGTCGGTGGCCATGTGACCGGTCACCACCAGGTTGGCATTCGCCGGCGCCTCCTCCCGGAGCCGCAGAAGGTCCCCCTCGGCGATGTGCATGCAGAAGATGGTGTCGACCCCGGCTCGGTAGTACTCCCGGAACACGGGATGGCCGCCGTTGGTCCCGCCTGCCATGGCCACCGTCCAACGCCCCAGCGGAGAGGCCGGTTCGCCAACCCACGCCTCCGGCCGGTGCAGCGCCGCGCGCATCTCCGGCAGGTCGTCGAACCAGCTGAGGGCATCGGCCACGGTGGCGCCGGTGCTGTCCCGCGCCAGGAGCAGGTCGACGACCGCCTGGCGGCCGAGAATGTCGGCGGCCAGGTGGATGTTGGCCAGGGGCATTCCGATCAGCCGAGCGGTGTCCACGGTGCGGTTCACGTTGCTCATGTGCTCTGCCCGGTGCCGCCCCGCCAGGCGGGCCGCGATGGCGCGCTCCGCCGCCTCGGCGGGGACTCCCTCGGCGGTCATCTGGTCGAACTGGCGGCGAACCACGAGGCCGAAGTCCGCCACGGCGCGGTCACCGACCGGATGGTGGGCGAGGACGGCGTCAAAGCCCGCCTGCTGGGCGTAGAGCAGCTCGGGCACCCCGATGTCCACGCCGACCAGCAGGCGCTCGATGTCGCCCTCGGCCTCGATGTAGACCTGGGAGTCGGCCGGGATCTCGGCGCAGCCGGCGAGCTGGGCCGACCACTCGAGCATGTCCTGAAGGCGCATGGGGCGCAGTCTATGCGCCGGTCGCGCCTCGGCAGGGGTCGGACCGCCCCGGTGCTGTCACGATGACGCGGTGAGCATCGCCAGCCCCGACGCCCCGGCCAGCACGTCGCAGCACCGCAAGGAGCACCATCGCGACGTCCAGGGGGGCGCCGCGCGAGCCGCCGTGTTTGGCGTCTCGGACGGGCTGCTGACCAACGTGTCGCTGATCCTCGGGGTGGCCGGGGCCAACCCCTCGCCCAGCATCGTGCGACTGGCGGGCCTGGCGGGCCTTGTGGCCGGCGCCTTCTCGATGGCGGCCGGAGAGTACATCTCGATGAGCGCCCAGTCGGAGCTGATCAGGCGTGAGGTCTCCATCGAACGCGAGGAGATTCGCCGCCACCCTGAGTCGGAGCGCCGCGAGCTGGTCCAGCTCTATGTCGAGCGTGGCCTGAGCCGCGAGCTCAGCGAGGAGGTTGCCACCGGCCTGATGCGCGATCCGGAGGTCGCCCTGGAGATTCACAGCCGGGAGGAGCTCGGCGTCAACCCGGATGCCACCGGGTCGCCGGTGCGAGCGGCGATCTCCTCCTTCATCGCCTTCGCACTGGGTGCGCTGGTCCCGCTGCTGCCGTGGTTTGTCGTCGGTGGCCGCACCGCCGTGCTCGCCTCGATCCTGCTCGGTGCGGTCGCCGCCCTTGCCATCGGGGCCGCCACCGGATACTTCACAGGCCGCTCGATCTGGCGAACTGCGCTGCGTCAGCTCGGCATCGGGGCGATCGCCGCGGCGGTGACCTTCGGAGTCGGCTCGCTGGTGGGCGTGAAGACCAGCTGACCGTCGCTCGCCTCCCCGGCGTGGCCTGCGGACGGCGGGCCGCCCCCGACGGGCGCTGCGGCCTCCGGTCAGCCGGGACCGAGCCGATGCAACCAAAACGCGCCGGTTCACGTACTTGGTGTCGTGATGTCCGCGCTGGAGAACGCCAACGACCAGATTCGCGCCGCCCGGGCGCGCCAGGCCGCACGCGACGAGGCGCGCCGCCGGGCGCAGCTCCCGGTGCGCGGCATCGACACTCTGCTCTCGGCCCTGGAAGAGCTCCATCTGGAGGGGCGCAAGCGCGTACCGGAGTCCTTCGACAGTCGACTGGAAGAGCTCAATGAGCTCCTCCCCCCCGAGCTTCGCCGCGCGCTCCGCTCGCGAATCACCATCGCCCACCTGATGGACGAGCTCTACGAGATCCAGCACGCCCTGCTGGGGGGGAACGCCCGCTCCCTGGATGACGACGCCGACGAGGACTGGTCGCAGGCAAGCTGACCGGGCGCCCTCGTGGCGGCGGCGCTAGGCTGAACCGGTGCATCGCGCCGCTGTTCTGACCATCAGCGACAGGGTCGCGGGCGGAGAGCCGACTTCGCGCGGCCATCGCGGTCCGGACGACCGGAGCAGCGACGGTGACGACGCCAGCGGCGACCTGCTCGTCGCCAGGCTCGCCGACCTCCCCGCGGTGGTGGTGGAGCGGCGCGTGGTGCCCGACGAGGCAGGGGAGATCGCCGATGCGGTCCGGGCGCTCTCCGCCGTGAGCGACCTGCTGGTCTCCACCGGCGGTACCGGGCTCGGGGCGCGTGACGTGACCCCGGAGGCGGTCGCGCCACTGCTCGAGCGCACCGTGCCCGGCATGGTGGAGGCGATGCGGGCGGCGGGCCTGAGAGCCACGCCCATGGCGATGCTCTCACGACAGGTGGTGGGGATCCGCGACGGCTGCCTGGTGGTTGCCCTACCGGGGAGCCCGCGGGCGGTGGCCGAGTCGCTGGACGCGATCTGGGTCGCCCTGCCCCATGCCCTCCAACTGCTCGCCGGGGACACCGACCACGGCTGACCCCTGGCCACGCGCACCGTCGCACCGCGGAAACGACCCTGAAGGTCTTCAGTGGGGAGCGGGACGCTGCCTTTCGCCGTGCCGCCCCCCCTGCTTGCGCTGCAGGCTGACATCGCCAATCGTCATCCATGGGTCGGAGGCCTTGGCCATGTCCACCACGGTCAGGGCGGCCACGGCGACGGCGGTGAGCGCTTCCATCTCCACGCCGGTGCGGCCGCTGCAGCGCACCGTGGCCTCGATGCGAACCCCGGGCAGTGCCCGGTCGACCGCCAGGTGCACCTCCACATGGCTGAGCGCCAGCGGGTGACAGAGGGGGATCAGCTCCGCGGTGCGCTTCGCCGCCATGATGCCGGCGAGGCGAGCCGGACCCAGCACCTCACCCTTGGGCCCGTCGCCGGTGGCGATCAGGGCCGCGGTGGCCGCATCGCAGCGGACCACCCCAGTGGCCACCGCGCTCCGATCGGTCACCGCCTTGGC
The DNA here is from genome assembly GCA_046262435.1 of Candidatus Dormibacteria bacterium. Classification (GTDB taxonomy): domain Bacteria; phylum Chloroflexota; class Dormibacteria; order Aeolococcales; family Aeolococcaceae; genus JBHEMT01. The sequence goes on from JBHEMT010000089.1 coordinate 16,687, forward strand.
GGACACGTCGACCATCTGGGCCTCGCCGGCGTCGTCGACGTGGCTCAACGAGGTGGGTGGGGTTGGCTCGCTCATGCCGGGCCAGGGGTGGAATCGCAGCCGGCCGGGTCGGCGGCTGCCCCCGGTCGGTGGAAGCCCATGCGCAACCCGTCGGACGCCACCGCCACGCAATCGAGGTAGGCGGCGAGCCGGCGGAGGGTGGCGTTGGACTGGAGGATGGCGGAGGGGTCCACCGCGCGGTCATCGGGGAGGTTGAGCGCCGCCCGCGCCCACTCGGGGATCGGGACCTGGCCGACGTCGACCTCGGCCAGGTGAGTGGCAATGCCCGGCGCTCCTCCGTCGGAGGGTTGCAGGGCGACCTCAAGCCGGGCCACCCCCGTCACCTGCTGTCCGGCCACGCTGGACAGCGCCGAGACCACCAGGCGGCCGGCGCGCACGCGCACCTCGGGGCTGCGGTAACGATCGGGGTTCGGGTTGTGGGCGCGGGCCAGCACGGTCAGGTCCTGCTCGCTGAGCACCACCAGGGCATGGGGATGGAGGACAAGGGCCTGCACCAGCCGCGGGGCGAGGGCCGCCCCGATCTCCAGGTCGTTTGGGCCATGGCTCGGCCCCGTCGGCGCCGCGCCCAGCGCCGGGGCGGCAACCGTGCGACTGCCGAGCACAGCACCGGCGCCGAGCAGTGCGATGGCGAGCAGCAGGAAGGCGCAGCCGAGCCCGCCGCCGCTCTGACCACCACCCCCCCGCCGCTCCATCGGCGTCCTCACCGAAGGAGCACGAGGAGGGCGACCGCGCCGCCTCCGAGGGCCACGAAGACGAGCATCAGGGTCATCACCAGCGTGGCGGCCCCATCCTCGGGGCGCTGCGCGGGCAGGCCGGCCTGGAGCGCGGGGGGCGCCGGAGCGTCGGTTGGGGATGGCAGAGCGCTCGGAGTGGTGACCGGCTCGGGGAGTGGCGCGGCGGTCGGGGCGGCTCCCGGGGCAGCCGCAGCATCCGGGGGAGGCGGCGTGGGTGCCGATGGCAGGCTGGCCGCCTGCAGGCTGAAGAGCAGGGGGGTCGGCGCCGCTGTCACGGAGGGCGGTGCACCGGGGTCGGACGGAGGCGATGGCGACGGAGTTTGCGTTGGCGGTGGCGATGGCGGCGGCTGCCGGTGCCGCTCCGCGTGGAGGGTGACCGCGCGCGCCGTACTTGGACGCAGCGCCAGCAACCCGCTGCCCGCGACGAGCACCAGGGCGAGCAGCACGCCGCCGAGGAGCCGGCGCCACCCCTGGCCCACCATCACGGGGAGGTCGTCAGGGAGGGGGTCAGCACCAGGGTGTGGCGGGTGACCGAGGCCACCGCATCTGGGGTCCACGACAGCCGGTGCTGGCGGTTGTGCCGCCAGTCCTCCACCTGGTCACCGCGGTGTGCCGACGCCACCAGCCCGGACTGGCCGCCGAGGTGGACCCCGGTCGACGCGTCCCAGTCGGCGAGATCGAGGACCTGGCGCCATGAGGGCGCCCACAGCGCGGTGCGATAGGGGCGGTCAGGGTGCTGCGAGGTGGCCATCACAGTGTCGCCATTGCCCCCTATGGGAAATGAGCCGAGGTTGAGCAGCGGTCCCAGGGCCGGAATTGCCGCCGCCAGCGGGTGCACCAGGCTGAGCCGGTGCGCCTCACCCCAGGCGCGCTCCGCCGCCGGCATTGCAGCGACCGCAGCCGCGGCGTCCCCCAGTGCCCGCCGGGCCACGTCGGCCCAGGTGCTCGTGCCGTCGAAGAGAGAGCTGTCGCCGGCCTCCCAGCGCGCCAGGAGCTCGGGGAGCAGCCGCCCAAGGAGGTTCCCGGGATACTCGAGAACAGGGTGGACTGCGGCGCGCCCGGCCAGGATCCGCCAGTGCTCGCCGCAGAGAGGGCGCAGCGCGTGCTCCAGCAGGGCACGACAGAAGCACTCGTAGAGCAGTGGTTGCTCGGCCTCGGCGGTCATCCGCGCATCCCAGCCGGCCAACGTCTGCCGCGCCTGTTCCGCCGGCCCGCGGCAGTCCTCCAGGCCAGCGAGCAGGGTGCGGACCTGCCGCGCGGGCGGACACTCGACGTCGAGCTGAATGCGGCGCATGGCGTCCGCGTCGAGCTCCCCGCCCTCGAGCAGCTCGCGGATCCGCAGTGCGCGATACCCGTTCATGTAGTCGTGGGCGATGTAATGGGGATAGCCGGCACCCACCACCTGGTTGTTGGCAGTGACCAGGACGTGGTCTGCGGGGTCGAGCGCCTGAGGCACCTCATCCTCGCGCAGATAGCGTTCCCAGGAGGCAAGCCCGGTCCAGCCAAGCACCGGCAGCCCGGACACCGGGCGACGGCGCACCGGGATCCGGCCGGTCACGAGATACCCGATGGCACCCTGCCGGTCAGCGTATACCGCGTTCTGTGAGGGGCCGTCGAGGTTGGTGTAGGCGGCGCGAAAGCCGGCGAAGTCGGCGGCCCGCTGGACGGCGAGTAGCGCCCTGCTGGTGTCACCAGGGCTGTAGGCGGTCCACTGCAGAGCCAGCCCGGCCTGTCGTTCACCTTGCAACCGCTCGACGATCGGGCCGTGCCGGGTGGTCAACACCCGCTCGACGTGCTCAGGGCGGCCGCGCACCCGAATCGTCTCCCGGCGGACCTCGGTTTCCGCCCAACCGCCCTCGGTGCGGTAGCGCAGCTCCTGCGGACCGTCGAACTCCTCGATGACGAGGTCCTGGACGTCGGCGAACGAGTTGGTGAAGCCCCAAGCGATCTCGCGGTTGTGCCCGATCAGGGGAAAGGGCAGCCCGGCGACGGTGACCCCGTAGCTGGCGAAGTCACCGGTCACGTCGAGATGGGCTTCGTACCAGACCGAGGGCACCCCGGGCGGAAGATGGGGGTCGTTGCACAGCAGAGGGCGGCCACTGGGCGTACGGGAGCCATCGACAACCCAGGAGTTGCTGCCTCCGTGGTCGGCGGGGAGCCAGCGGGCCACCTCGCGGTAGGCGTCGAGCAGCCCCTCGGGTGTCCCCGTGGCGACGGCGGCAGTCTCACTCAGGATTGTCGGATTGCTCTCCGCATAGACGAGGTTGAGTCGGGCGGCTCGGTCCGGCCCAATCGCCCGAAGCAGTTGGAAGCGCTGCCACTCCATGTCCCAGTTGCAGGCGAGGGCGAGGTTGAGGAGCTTGGCTGCGGCCAGGCTGTCGGCCGGTCGCCAGGGCTCAGGGCGCAGCCGGGTCAGGCGGAACTCGGTGGGAAGGGAGCGGGCGGAGCTGATGCCGGCGTTCACCCCCCGGGCGTAGGCATCAAGCACCGCGCGCGACTCGCCGGTGGTCGACGCCGCCTCACGCTCTGCCACCCGCATCAGGCCGAGTCGACGGAGGAAGCGGTCGGCGCCGAGCGCGTCCGGCCCTGCGAACTCGGCCAGGCGGCCCGCCACAACCCTGCGGGTGGTCTCCAGCTGCCAGAGCCGCTCCTGAGCGTGGAGCAGGCCCATGGCCAAGGCGGCGTCGGTGGCTGAGCCGGCCTGGAGGTGGGGAATTCCATGGCCGTCACGGCGAATCGTGACCGGCTCGGTCAGGCCTTCGAGACGAAGCTCTCCGCTGGTCCCGGGTAGCTCGCGGCGCAGGACCAGGCGACCGGCAGCGCCGCCGAGGGTGGCGGCCGTCGAACCCAGCCCGGCCCGGACGGCAGCGAGTGAGACCCGCGGACGGGCGAGACGGGATGCCATGCGCGCCAAACTCTACTTCCCTCGCGGCGAGCCGGTTCTGACCGGCCCGGGGCCCGCGAACGCACGATTGGACGAGTGACTGAGGAGGACCCGTGAGACGGCGAGCCCGGCTGGCGGCGGCGGTCGCGGTCCTGGTGGCACTCGCCGGCTGCGCAACGACCTCGCCAGCCCCGCTGCGCCCGGCCGCTGGCGGGGTGGCCGCGCCGACGAGTGGAACTCAAGCGGGCGCTTCGCGGGCGGGCGATGCCCCGGCTCGGCCGGAATGCGTGGAAGGCACATTGGCCGGTCTCAGCGATGCCCAGACCGTGGGTCAGCTGCTGATGGTCGAGCTCAGCCGTACCCGGGCTGAGGAGGCGCTCGGCGGAGTGGCCTCGCTCCATGCCGGCAACGTGGTGCTCAACGGGCCTGGTTGGAACGGGCATGACCTCGTGGCGGCCGCGAGCGCGCGGCTGCAGCAGCTGGCGGCGAACAACGGTGGCGTCGGCTTCTTGATCGCGGGCAACCAGGAGGGTGGGGAGCCCGGGGGACTGCAGGTGTTCTACGGACGCGGGTTCTCACCGATTCCCAGTGCGCTGCAACAGGGCGCAGTCCCCCCCGCCAGGCTCGCCCAGGAGGCGGCGATCTGGGGCAGTGAGATGGCCGCGGCGGGGGTGAACCTCACTCTGGCTCCCGTGCTCGACATCGTCCCGGCCGGCGCCCCCAGTGCGGCGATCGGCCGGTACGGCAGGGAATACGGCCACTCCGCCGGGACGGTGGTCGAGCACGCCACCGCCGTGGTCCGAGGGCTGAGCGCCGCCGGGATGGGGGTGACCCTCAAGCACTTCCCCAGCCTGGGGCACATCGCCGGCAACACCGACTTCACCTCGACCGGGATCACCGACGAGGTGACCACGGCGGCCAGTCCCGACGTC
>JBHEMT010000090.1:0-13196 GCA_046262435.1 Candidatus Dormibacteria bacterium
GTTGTCGTCCTCGTACCGGTCCATCAGGCCCCCAGCTCCCGCGGCTCACGTTTTGTGTGGCCTGCGGCCAGCAATTCCTCTGCGCGGTGGGCCCAGTTGCTGCGGCGGATGCGGTACCGCTCGGCCTGGGTTTGGAGGACCCGGACATCGAAGGAGCCTTCCTTGACGGTCTCCTCGCTGGCCCATCTGAGCAGTTCGTCCGCGCGTCGCAAAAGACCCTCCTTCATCTCGATCAACTCGTCGTACACCGCCAGCCAGTGGAGGGCGTCCTCGGCAACTGCAGACTCAAGATCCTCATCGGGCAAGCCGACCCCTGGGTCCATCGTGCGTGAGAACTCGTCGGCAGAGGGAGGATCATGGGGCACGAGGACGGCTCCGCGCCAGTTGGGTCGTCCCACGAAGCCCAGCGTCACTCTGAGGGTCACCACCACCATACGCCCGGCGGCCGACAAGGGATAGCAGCTCATTGCCGTTGACGGACATCCGACGCGAGCTACCCCCTGTAGGAATCGAACCTACCTCAACCGGTTAAAAGCCGGCTGCTCTACCGATGAGCTAAGGGGGCAGGCCGCCGATTGTACGGAGCCCCGTTGGCGGCGACGGCACGCATCGTCACGACACCGCCACCACCCCGGCGAGGACCAGCACCAGACCGCAGACCACGAACGCTGCGAGCACAAAGATCGCCGCGGTGGCCACCCGGCCGTGAGTGTCTGGGGCGGCCACGATTGCATGGCCCCGCGGGCACCGCTCCACTCCGCCAGCCACCGCGACGCGGTCGGCAGGGTGGCGGACACCGCACGCTGGACAGAGAATGAGCGGGCCACGCGGGTGAGCGCGGTTCCAGAACCCACTGGCGAAGCGGTCGGCGAGCAGGGCAAGCAGCACCAGGGTGGCGAGCACCAGTGCGAAGACGATCATCGCGGGACCGCAGCCGGGGCACCGGACGCCGCCAGCTCGTCGAGGACGCTCAGGGCGGCATCGGGGTGGACGAAGTTGGCGGTTCCCACCTGGATCGCGGCCGCCCCGGCGGCGAGGTGTTCCCGGGCATCCGGACCGCTCATGATGCCGCCGATTCCGACCACGGGGATCCGCACCGCGGCGCGCACCGCGGCCACAGCGGCGACGGCCAGCGGTCTGATCGCCGGGCCACTCATGCCGCCGGTGCCGCGGGGCAGCACCGGTCGCCCGGTGTGCGCATGGATCTTCGAGCCGACGAAGGTGTTCACCGCTGAGATGGCGTCTGCCCCGGCGCCCTCGACGGCGCGGGCGATGGCCGCGATGTCGGCGACGTTGGGACTGAGCTTGACCACCAGCGCCATATCGGTGGCGCGCCGGACCGCGGCCACGAGACGGGCGGCCGCCTCCGGGTCACGGCCAAAGTCCATGCCGTGGGCGATGTTGGGGCACGATATGTTGAGCTCGAGTCCGGCGACCCCGGCGACCTCCAGGCGGCGTGCACACTGCACGTACTCGTCGGCGTCGCCACCGGCCACGTTGACGATCACCGGGACGCGCCAGGCCGCGAAGCGAGGAGCGTAGACCGACGCCACGTGCTCGACCCCGGGGTTCTGCAGGCCGATGCTGTTGAGCATCCCGCCCACCGTCTCGGCCACCCGTGGCGGTGGGTTGCCAGGGCGTGGCTCCCTGGTGGTGCCCTTGGTGTACACGGCACCGATCCGCTGGATGTCGATCAGCTGCTCGAACTCGAACCCGTAGCCGAAGGTGCCGCTGGCCACGCCCACCGGGTTGGCCAGCACCAGCCCCCGGCCGAGGTCGACGGCGCGCCCCCCGAAGGCCACAGCCTCAGGCGACATCGGCTCCGGGAAGCGCCGCCAGGGCAACCCAGTCCACCTCGGCCACGGGCATGACGGGGCCCTCGGTACAGCACAGCGCCCAGGTAGGAGCGGCTGAGGGGGCGGCGGCCTCGACGGCGGCGCCGGCACTCGGGCGCACGGGAAGCGCACACCCCAGGCAGGTACCGAACCCGCAACCCATCGGCGCTTCGAGGGAGGCCTCGGCGCGCAGCGGAGCCACCGCGGCGGCGAAGAGGACCCGGGCCAGGCTGGCAAGCATTGGGTTGGGGCCGCAGGCGGCCACCGCGGTGTCCGGGGTGAGCAGTGCGGAGACCAGGTCGGTGACATGGCCCCGGTGGCCGCGGCTGCCGTCGTCGGTCGCCTCGACCACCTCCACCGCAGGGTCGTCGCGGCGCAGCCGGGAGGCAGGGTAGAGGCGCGCCGCTGTCGCGGCGCCGTTGATCACGGTCACCTTGATCCCCCGGCGGCGGGCATCGCGGATCAGCAGCGGGAAGGGGGCGGCGCCCAGGCCACCCGCGACACACAGAAGCCTGCTGGCGTTGTCCAGGTTGAAGCCGACCCCCAGCGGACCCAGCGCCTGCAGCGCGTCACCGGGCCGGCTCGCGGCCAGCAGTCCGGTCCCGGCGCCCACCGGCTCGAAGACGAAGGCAACTGACCCCCCATCCGACCAGGCGACGCTGAACGGGCGGCGCAGCAACGGAACCGGTCCGTCGCCGCAGAGCAGCTGGGCGAACTCGCCCGGCCGGGCGGTGGCCGCGAGATGGGGCAGCCGCGCGGTGAGCTCGACCACGCCGCCGCCGAGCCGATCAACCTCAAGGACCTCGCCGCGCTCGTCGCGTGCCCGGCGGAGGTCAGACCGCCTCACCGAGCCTGCCCGGGCACCACCGCGCCCTCGCGGTACGCGCGCACCGTGGCCACCGCGACGGGTTCCCCGGCCCGCTGGCGGACCATGGCGTCGACCAGGGCGGCGGCGGTGTCCACCGAGGTGCAGCACGGGATGCGGCGGGCCTCGGCGGCCACCCGGATCCGGAAACCGTCCTTGACACGCCGGCGCTCGTCGCTGGGTGGTACCGATGCGTCGCCGGGGTGCAGCTCGTCGGTCTCCACGTGGGAGACCGTGTTGATCACCAGCTCCACCCGCCCCTCGTCGATGACGTCGAGTACGTTGGGGCGACCGTGGCCAATCTTGGCCACCGGGTGCGCTTCGATCCCTGCAGCAGCAAGGAACGCAGCCGTGCCACCGGTCGCATAGAGACGGCAGCCGAGCAACGCCAGCGCCGAGAGGATCGGCAGCGCCTCGCGCTTGTCAGCGTCGGCGACGCTGCAGAGCGCGGCGCCGGTCGTGGGCATGGTCCCGCTGGCGCCGAGGAAGGCCTTCTGCAGGGCGGCGCCAAGGGAGACGTCGATGCCCATCACCTCGCCGGTGGACTTCATCTCAGGCCCCACCGCGGGGTCGACGTTGGTGAGCTTGAGCATGGAGAAAACCGGCGCTTTCACCGCGACCAGGGGCAGGGGTGGCACCAGACCATCGGCCCAGCCCAGCTCAGCCAGGGTCTCGCCGGCCATCACCCGCACGGCGAGCTCGACCATGGGCACCCCGGTGACCTTGGAGAGAAAGGGCACGGTGCGCGATGAGCGCGGGTTGACCTCGATGACGTGCACGCGGTCGGCGTGGACCACGAACTGGACGTTGCACAGGCCGCGCACGCCAAGCGCCAGGGCCATGGCGCGGGTGTACTGGACGATCGCGTCGTGGACCGCCGAGCTGGTGTGCACCGGTGGGTAGGCCGCCATCGAGTCACCGCTGTGCACTCCGGCGCGCTCGATGTGCTCCATGATCCCGGGAATCAGCACCCGCTCGCCGTCGCAGATCGCGTCAACCTCGAGCTCGGTGCCGAGCAGGTACTTGTCAATCAACACGGAGCCGCGCCGGCCGCGCAGGTCGGCGGGTAACGCGGCGAGGGCTCCGGCAAGGTAGCGCTCCAGGGCTGCGCGCGAGTGCACGACCTCCATGCCCCGACCGCCGATCACGTACGACGGCCGCACCAGCACCGGGTAGCCAACCCGGTCGGCAATGGCGATCGCCTCGGTTACATCGTTGGTGGCCGCACCCTCCGGCTGAGGAATGTCCAGTCGGCGCATCAAAGCTTCGAACTGTCCCCGGTCCTCAGCGGCGTCGATGGCTGCCACCGGTGTCCCGAGGATGTGCACCCCGCGCGCCGCGAGGGGAGCCGCCAGGTTGACCGCGGTCTGGCCACCGAACTGCACCACCGCGCCGGCGGCGCGCTCCTCGGTGACCACGGCGGCGGCCGACTCCTCGTCCAACGGCTCGAAGTAGAGTCGGGTGCTGCAGTCGAAGTCGGTGCTCACCGTCTCCGGGTTGCTGTTGATCATCACCGCAGGAATGCCCTTGCGGCGCAGCGCAAGGGCGGCCTGCACGCTGCAGTAGTCGAACTCAATCCCCTGGCCGATCCGGATCGGCCCGCTTCCCACCACCACCACCGGCGCGGGTGTGCCGATCGGGGCCGCCGGCTGGGACCAGCCTGCAGGGCCCTCGTTCTCGGTCTCGAACGTGGAGTAATAGTACGGCGTGGCTGCCTCGAACTCGGCAGCACATGTGTCGACGCACTTGTAGGTGGGGCGGATGCCGAGCTGCTCACGCTCGGCGCGCACCGCGTCGCCGTCGACGCCGGCGAGGCGCCCGATCCGGTTGTCGCTGAGTCCCACCCGCTTGGCGCGCAGGATCCCTGCCGCGTCCAGGGCGGACCAGCGCAACGACTCCTCGACGTCCACGATGGTGCGCAGGCGCTCGAGAAACCAGGTGCCGACTCCGGATCGGCGGCTCAGCTCGGCCACCGACGTGCCGCCGCGCATCGCCTCCTGCAGGGCGAACAGCCTGCGGTCGTTGGCGGTGTCGACCAGCACCGCCTCGCCGAGCTCGGCGGCCTGGGGTGGCCGCTGCTCGAGCGAGCGCATCGCCTTGGAGAGCGCCGCCTCGAAGGAGCGCTCGATGGCCATGACCTCTCCGGTGGACTTCATCTGTGTCCCGAGCCGCCGATCCGCCTCGGGAAACTTGTCGAAGGGCCAGCGGGGAATCTTGACGATGCAGTAGTCGACCGCCGGCTCGAACGCGGCGGTGGTGCGCCCGGTCACGTCGTTGGAAATCTCGTGCAGGCGCTTGCCGGCGGCGATCTTGGCGGCGACCCGCGCGATCGGGTACCCGGTCGCCTTGGAAGCGAGTGCCGAGGATCGCGAGACCCGAGGGTTGACCTCGATGACGTAGTACTCGGCAGAGTCCGGTGCCATGGCGAACTGCACGTTGCAGCCGCCGGCGATCTCCAGCGCGTTGATGATCCGCAGCGCCGCGGAGCGCAGCTGCTGGTGCTCGCGGTCGGTGAGGGTCTGGACCGGGGCGGCCACGATGGAGTCGCCGGTGTGCACCCCCATCGGGTCGAGGTTCTCCATCGAACACACCGTGATGCACGTCCCCGCGGCATCGCGCATGACCTCGTACTCGAGCTCCCGCCATCCCGCCAGGGAACGTTCCACCAGCACCTGGCTGATCGGCGAGGCCGCGAGCCCGGCGGAGACCCGTTCGACGTACTGCTCCTCCGTATCGCACAGGCCGCCGCCGGTGCCTCCCAGCGTGTACGCGGGACGCACCACCAGGGGAAGGCCCTCCTGCTCGGCGAAGACGCGCGCCTCAGCGAGTGAGGAAACCGAAGCTGAGACCGGTACCGGTTCGCCGAGCCGGCTGAGCAGGGACTTGAAGAGCTCACGGTCCTCGGCGGTGCGGATGGCGGCCAGCGGGGTGCCCAGCAGGCGCACGTCCCAGCGCTGCAGAACGCCCGCCTCGTCGAGCGCCACGGCGAGGTTGAGACCAGTCTGGCCGCCGAGCGTGGCCAGCAGGCCGTCAGGACGCTCGATGGCGATGATCCGCTCCACCGTTTCCACGGTCAGCGGCTCGACGTACACCGCGTCGGCGGAGCCGTCGTCGGTCATGATCGTTGCCGGGTTGCTGTTGACCAGGACCACCCGCACCCCCTCCTCGCGGAGGGCGCGGCAGGCCTGCGTGCCCGCGTAGTCGAACTCGGCGGCCTGACCGATCACGATCGGGCCGCTGCCGATCACCAGCACGCAGCGCGGCACCGGAGGACGCTGCCAGGTCCGCGCCACCGTCGCGGCGGCGCCGGGCGTCACCGCGACCGAACCGGAGATCGCCGCCCCACCACGGCCTGCCCGGGCCAGCTGGAGGAACTCGTCGAAGACCGGGGCGCAGTCCTGGGGGCCGGGCGCGCCCTCGGGGTGGTACTGGACGCTGCGCACCGGGAGGTCGCGATGACGCAGGCCCTCGACGCTGCCGTCGTTGAGATTGCGCTCACTGACGTACCAGCCGGCGTCGGTGTCGACACTGGCGCCGTCCACCTGGAACTCATGGTTCTGGGAGGTGATCACCACTCGCTCGGTGCGCGTGTCCTGCACCGGGTGGTTGCATCCGTGGTGGCCGAAGAGCAGGCGCGAGGTGCGGCCGCCGGCGGCCTGTCCGATCAGCTGATGGCCGAGGCAGATGCCCAGCAGAGGGATGCGGCGGGTGAGGAGCTCGCGGGTCAGCGCCACCGCACCCGGCAGGCGGCCGGGATCACCGGGACCGTTGGAGAGCACCACCCCGTCGGGCTGGTGGCGCAGCACATCGCCGAGTCCCGCGTCATGGCGGACGACGATGACCTCGGCGCCCCGATGGCGCAGGGCGCGCAGCTGGTTGCGCTTCACCCCGTAGTCGACCACCACGACCCGGGTGCCCTCGCCGAGACCGGAGGGCAGGTCACGCGCCAGGACCGGGTCGAGCCCCTCGTCCCAGCGCAGCCAGGGCTCAGCCTGGCTCACCTCGGCGACCAGGTCGAGCTGGGACACCCCGGTGACCTCGCGCGCCGCCGCGAGATGCTCCGCGAGCGGCAGCGTGGCCGGTGCGATCAGGCCGCGGAGGGTGCCGCGTTCCCGGAGGTGCCGGGTGAGCGCGCGCGTGTCAACCGAGTGCAGCCCGGGGACGCCCCAGCGCCGCAGCTCGTGCTCCAGTGAGTGGTGCGCCAGTGGGTGTCCGACCTGGGGGGAGAGCTCCCGCACCACCAGGCCGCGACACTGCACGCGGGCCGACTCGGAATGATCCTGACGGTGACCGTAGTTGCCGATCAGCGGGTAGGTCATCACCACCACCTGGCCGGCGTAGGAGGCATCGGTGACCACCTCGCCATACCCCGTCATCCCGGTGTTGAACACCACCTCGCCGGCGCCCTGCAGCCCCGCGGGGTCGCTGCCGAACAGGACACCGTCGTAGACGGCCCCCGACTCCAGCACCAGCCGCCCCGGGCGCACTGACTCAGCCATCCACGCTCCTCCCCTCCCCGGCCGGAATCGCCAGCCGCTCGCTGTCGTGATAGGCCACCTCGCCGGCGGCAAGGGTGAACAGCACCCTGCCCTGAAGGCGCTGACCCCTGAACGGCGTGTTGCTCGACAGGGACAGGCCGGGGCGCTCACCGACTGTCCACTCGGCTGCCGGGTCGAACAGGACACAGGTGGCCGGTTCACCGATGCGCAGCCGCGGCTCGGACACGCCGACCGAGCCACCGAGAATGCGCCACGGGCCGGCGGTCAGGCGCTCCACAAGGGTCGCCAGCCAGGCATCGCCCATGCCGCCGAGGGTGATGCACACGGCCAGCGCGGTCTCCAGGCCGATCATCCCCGGCGCCGCCGCCTCGTAGTCGCCGTTCTTGTCGGTGAGGGGATGGGGCGCGTGGTCGGTGGCCACCGCCTCGATGATTCCCTCGCGCAGCGCCTGGACCACGGCGGCGCGGTCGGCCTCGGAACGGAGTGGCGGGTTGACCTTGCGCAGCGAGGCAGGATCCGGCTCGTGCTCGAAGGGCAGCCACATCGCCAGGTGATGCGGGGTGACCTCGGCACTGACCGCGGCACCCTCGGTGCGCGCGCGACGCAGCAGCTCGACAGCCGCCGTGGTGGAGACGTGCTGCAGATGAAGGCGGCCGCGCTCCGCGCGGGTGAGGGCGCGCAAGCCGAGCTGCACCGCCGACCGCTCGGCGGTGTCCGGGCGCGTCGAGCAGCGGGTCACCGACTCACGCTCGCGGTTGGCAAGGGCGATCATCTCCTCGTCCTCGGGGTGGATCAGCACCCGCCTGCCGAGGTCGTCAGCCGCCTCGAGCGCCTGCACCAGCAGCCGCGGCTTGATGGCGTTGCGCCCGTCGTCGCTGAAAGCGGCGGCGCCGGCCTCCGCACAGCCGCGCAGGTCGGTGAGCTCGTCGCCCTCGAGACCCCGGGTCACGGCCGCGACCGGGAGCACCTGCACCGCGGCGCCCTCGCTGCGCGCACGGGCCTCGGCCACCCGCTCGGGATCGTCGCGCACCGGGTCGGTGTTGGCCATCGCCAGGAGCGAGGTGAAACCCCCGGCAGCGGCGGCCCGCGCTCCGGTGGCGAAGGTCTCGACGCCCTCCGGGCCGGGGTCACGCAGATGGGCATGCAGGTCGATGAAACCGGGACTGAGCACGCACGGCGGGCGACCGGGCGCGGGGGTGAGGTCGACCACCGGGGCGCTCCCTTCGCCGATCCGGCGGTAGATGCCGACGATGCGGCCACGGTCGATCCACACGTCCTGTCCGACAGCGTCGAGCTGGGCCAGAGGGTCGATGACCCGCACGCCCCGGAGGATCACCCTCACCCCTGGTCCACCAGCCAGGCGCCGTCGAAACCGTCGCACTCGTGCAGGCGCACGGCCACCCGCTGATGGGCCGCCGTCGGAACATTCTTGCCGACATAGGTGGCTCGCAACGGCAGCTCGCGATGGCCGCGGTCGACCACGACCAGAACCTCGACGGTCGCGGCTCGTCCGGCCTGGCTGAGCGCATCCAGCGCCGCACGGACGGTGCGGCCGGTGAAGAGAACGTCGTCGACCACCACGACCGGACGCCCCTCGATCGAGGGCACCGGCCCACCGTCAGCCGAGCGCAGCGCCCCGGGTCGTCGCTCCGCATGTGGCCGGTCGTCACGGTAGGTGTCGAGGTCGAGCGCAGCGACCCGCGGGGGGCTGCCGCAGAGCTCCTCGACCAGACTCGCCAGGCGTCGCGCCAGGGGCAGACCCCGGGTCAGCACGCCGGCCAGCACCAGGTCGTCGTGCCCTGGATGGCGCTCGCAGAGCTCGTGGGCAAGGCGACGCAGGGTGCGCGCCAGCTGCACCTCGTCGAGCAAACGGTCGCCGACCACGGCGACCCCCGGCAACCCCCTCACGGGAGGAGCAGGTCCAGCAGCGCCATGCGGATCACCACCCCGTTGCGCGCCTGCCGGAAGTAGGCCGCGCGGGGATCGGCATCCACCTCGGGGGTGATCTCGTCCACCCGGGGTAGTGGGTGGAGCACGATCGCGGTGGCGGGCAGCCGCCGCATCATCGCCCCATCAATGCGGGTGTCGCCCCGGGCCGCGGCAAAGTCCGCAGCGTCCTCGAAGCGCTCGCGCTGGATGCGCGTCTGGTACACCACGTCGGCGCCGGCCAGAGCCGGCCCGAGCGAGTCCGTCAGCTCGTACGCGGTGCTCAGGGCATCGAGCCGCGAGCGAATGTCGGAGCCGATCTGCACCACGTCGGGGGCCACGAAGGTCAGCCGGACGCCCGGGTAGAGCGCCAGCAGAAGGGCGAGCGAGCGAGCGGTGCGTCCGTGGCGAAGATCGCCGCAGAGCACGACCCGGAGGCCCTCGAGCCGGCCGAGTTCGGTGCGGATTGTGTACAGGTCGAGCAGCGCCTGCGTGGGATGCTCACCGGGGCCGTCGCCTGCGTTGATCACCGGGACCTCGCTGACCGCCGCGGCCCGGGCCGCCGCTCCCAACTCGTCGTGACGGAGCACGATCACGTCCGCGTAACCGGCGGCCATCCGGATCGTGTCCTCGAGGGTCTCGCCCTTGTAGGCGGAGGAGAACTGGTGCGCCGCCTCGGTGCCGATGGTGGTGCCCCCGAACCGGGCCATCGCCGACTCGAAGGACAGCCGCGTTCGGGTGCTCGGCTCGTAGAAAAGCGCGGCCATGATGCGGCCGTGGAGTCGGTCGTCGCGGACCCCCTCGAGCCCGGCGGCCCTGGCGAAGACCCGGTCGAGCAACCGCCTGTCGAACTGGTCGACGCCCACCACGTGGGCCAGGGGGCGAAGCCGAACCGGGGCTGCCGTCACGGCATCTCCTGCGGCTGCGAGGCGCCGGGCGCCGAGCCGCGCCGTGCGTCCGCGCACCTCGCGACGCGGTCCCTTGCCGGCCTCGCTGGACCCGCTTGAAGTGGACCTGTCGGCCGGAGTCTAGCCGATCAGACGGGCCGCGCTGCGCCGTCGCGCAGGGGGAGCCGCAGGGCGAAGGTGGTCCCCGAGCCAGGTGCGCTGCGCTCCACGAGCAGCGTCCCACCCAGACGGTCACTGAGCTGGCGACTGATGTACAGCCCCAGGCCGGTGCCGGGGTGGCGGGTGCGGTCCTGGACCCTGTAGAAGCGGTCGAAAATACGCTCCTGGTGCTCCGGAGCAATCCCGTGGCCACGGTCGACGACGGTGATCCGAGCCACGTCGTCCAGCTCCAGCCCGACCGTCACATCCGGAGCCTCGCCACCATAGTTCAGTGCGTTGTTGACAAGGTTGTCAAGAATTCGCTCGAGGTGGCTCGGGTCGGTCTCCACCATCGCCGAGTCTGTAGGCAGCTCGGCCCGAAGCCGCGCGTTGAGCAGCCGTGCCCGCGGGCCGGCACGCTCCAGAGCGCCGCGGACGACGTCGCGCAGGTCGATCGAGGACACGGTGGTCGCCAGGCGCCCGGTCTCCAGCCGCGAGGAGAACAGCAGGTCGTCGACCAGAGACTGAAGCTCCGAACTCTTGGCCTCGACGGTATCGAGCGGCTTGGCCCACGCCGGCGGGGTCTCGCCGAACATACCGCTGCTCATCATCTCCAGGTAGCCGGTGATCACCGTCAGGGGTGAGCGCATCTCATGCACCACCATGCTGGTGAACGCTGCGCGGGCTTCGTCCGCCTGCTGCAGCGAGTGGTAGAGCTGCGCGTTCCGCAGGGCCAAACCGGCGATGTTGCCGATTACCTGAGCCGTCTGGACGTCGTCGTCATCGAAAGCGACGGCCCCGCGGCGCTGAAGCACCATCACCGCGATCACCTCTCCGGCGACGACCAGCGGAAGGGTCAGGGTATGCGCTGCCCGGGTGACGACCTCCTCGTGCTGCTCGGACAGTCCAGCGGCGCGGTAGCGGCCCGCGCGCACCGGGCGGCGCTCGCCGAGCACCTGCATCAGGATGGGCTGGGTGTCGACCGCTGTGACCAAGCCCACCGAGGAGACCAGACCGTCGCGGTCGTAGGTTTCCTCGGTCACCAGGGTCTCGCCCTCCACCCGCCCGAGGGTGCCCCGATCGGAGCCGGTCTCGTCCACCGCCCGACGGAGCAGGCGGGCGACCACCTCGGGCGGATGGAGCGTCGCCGCCAGGTCGAGGGCGAGGTCGACACCGAGCTGGAGGCGGACCTCGGCACGAGCGGCCTGCTCACGAGCGACGGCCCGCTGCAGGCTGATCGCCACCAACGTAGCAAAGGCGTCCACCAGGGTGCGTTCGGCCGCGGAGAGAGGCCGCGCCGCGGCGCGGTAGAAAGCGAGCACGCCGAGCGCGGCGCCGCTCGAGTCGGGAAGCGGCACCATCCGCACCGTGCCCATCGGGCCACCGTTGAGCGGTTCGCGGGGGTCTCGGTCCTGCTCGGAACGGGTGATTTCGAGCGGCTGTGCAGTCTCCGCACAGAGCGCGGCGAGGGTGCCCTCACGCGGCCATACGGCGCCGGCGTGCGCGTCCAGCCAGGCGCCGCTCACGCCGACGGCGCGCACCTGGGGGACGGGGGTGTCCTCGAAGACCGCCAGCAGGCACTCGGACTCCGAGAGCCAGCGAACTCCCTCGCGCGCCAGCAGGGGGGCGAGATTGCCGGACTCGCCAAGCACCGACGAATTGGCCTGCAGGGAGCGCAGCAGGGACAGGAACGCGGAGCCGGCCGCCCGCTCCACATCCTCGTCGAACCTGGGACCGATCACGTCGCCGCGACCCTCCGGCCACCCCCTCAGGCTGCCGTTCAGCGCCACTCTACCCGCCCAGAGGGCGCCGCGGCCCTCGGTGGCAGCTGCCGTCCTAGAACACCGGCTTCTCGCGGTGCACTCCGAAAACCTCGCGCAGGGCGGCGATGATCTCCCCCTCAGTGGCCCGAGCTCTGACGGCGTCGAGCATCACCGGCATGATGTTGTCATCGCCGGCAGCAACCTCGCGCAGAGCATCCAGCCGGCTGGCCACCAGGCCGTTATCGCGGCGCTCGCGAACGGCGCGCACCCGGGCGATTTGTTCGCGCTCCACCGCCGGGTCGATGGTCAGGATCGGCGGCGGATCGCCGGCGGCGGACTCGGTGAAGGCGTTGACGCCCACGATCACCCGCTCACCGCGCTCGAGCTGCTGCTGGTAACGGAATGCGGCATCCGCGATCTCGCGCTGCGGATAGCCCTCGTCGATGGCGGCCACCATGCCTCCGCGAGCATCGAGCTCGGCGAAGTAGGCCTCGGCGCCGGCCTCCATCTCGTCAGTGAGCTTCTCGACGAACCACGACCCGGCCAGTGGATCGACCACGCTGGTCACCCCGGTTTCGTAGGCGAGGATCTGCTGGGTCCGCAGGGCGATCTGAGCCGCCTTCTCGGTGGGCAGGGCGAGCACTTCGTCCATCGAGTTGGTGTGCAGCGACTGGGTGCCCCCGAGCACTGCCGCCATCGCCTCGAAGGCCGTGCGGGCCACGTTGTTCTCGATCTGGTTGGCGGTCAGCGAGCAGCCCGCGGTCTGAGTGTGGAACTTGAGCTTGAGGGAACGGTCGTCACGGGCCCCGTAGCGCTCGCGCAGGCGGCGCGCCCAAATGCGCCGCGCCGCCCGGTACTTGCAGATCTCCTCGAAGAAGTCGACATGGCTGTTGAAGAAGAACGACAGCCGGGGGGCGAAGGTGTCGACGTCGTGGCCGGCGGCGATGCCTGCCTCGACATAGGCGAACCCGTCGGCGAGGGTGAAGGCCAGCTCCTGCACCGCCGTCGACCCCGCCTCGCGGATGTGGTAGCCGCTCACCGACACCGGATGCCAGCGGGGCACGTGGTCGGTGCAGAAGCTGATCACGTCGCGGACCAGCCGCATCGACGGCCGCACCGGAAAGATGAACTCCTTCTGGGCGATGTACTCCTTGAGGATGTCGTTCTGCAGCGTCCCGCCGAGGCGGCTGAGGGGGACCCCCTGCTCCTCGGCGACGACCACGTACTGGGCGAAGGAGATGGCCGCCGGTGAGTTGATGGTC
>JBHEMT010000091.1:0-11420 GCA_046262435.1 Candidatus Dormibacteria bacterium
CCATGTCGGTTCTCGTCGACCGCACCAGCCGGGTGCTCATCCAGGGCATCACCGGACGCGAGGGCGCCTTCCACACCGAGCAGATGCGCAGCTATGGCACCAACGTGGTCGCCGGCGTGACCCCGGGTAAGGGCGGCACCACCACCGACAAAGGCGTGCCCATCTTCGACACGGTGGCTGACGCGGTGCGCGAGACCGGCGCCACCGTCGCGGGCATCTTCGTGCCGCCGCCGTTCGCCGCCGACGCGATCATGGAGGCCGCGGCCTCCACGGTTCCCCTGGTGGTGTGCATCACCGAGGGAATCCCGGTGCACGACATGATCCGGGCGCGTGCCTTCGTGAAGCAGCAGGGCGTCCGGCTGTTGGGACCGAACTGTCCCGGGCTGGTCACTCCCGAGCAGTGCAAGGTCGGCATCGTGCCCAACCACATCAACCGTCCCGGGCCGGTGGGCATCGTCGCCCGCAGCGGCACGCTCACCTACGAGGTGATCCAGGGTCTCGGGCAGGCCGGTTTCGGGCAGACCACCTCGGTGGGCATCGGCGGTGACCCGGTGCTGGGCATGGCCTTTGTCGACGTTCTTCCCCTGTTCGCGGACGACCCCGCCACCGAGGCGGTGGTGCTGATCGGCGAGATCGGCGGCTCCGACGAGGAGGATGCCGCGGATCTGCTCCGGCGAGGCTTCGACAAGCCGGTGGTCGCATTCATCAGCGGGCGCACCGCGCCCCCGGGAAAGCGAATGGGGCATGCCGGCGCAATCATCAGCGGCAACAAGGGGTCCGCCCAGTCGAAGATTGAGGCGCTCACCGCTGCCGGTGCGGCAATTGCTGACACCATCGAGGATGTGGTGCGTCTCGTGGCCGATCGGTTGGGAGCAGGCGCCGCCCGTTGACCACCGGGTCCGATTCGGTCCCCGCCACGCCCAGTACGCCGAGGAGGCAGCCATGACCAACCCGATCGACAACGAATCGGCAACCCCTGGCGGGGACCCCAGCCCGGAGGGAGTCACCGGCGACCCTGGCGCCGCCGGCCCCCTGGAGGCAGGTACCGAGCGGGAGTCCGGCCTGGCCCTGGGAGATACCGAGGAGCAGGCCGGCGGCTACGGCACCCTCGACGGCGGCGAGCTGGCCGACAGCGTTGACGCCGGAACCCTCAGCGGGGCGCCGGAGCAGGGCGCGATCCCCGCCTCTCCGGCGCCGGAGCGGCACCTGGGCACGCTCGAGGGCGGCGATCGCGGGCAGCTCTAGGGGAGGCTCGACGGGCGTTCTGCGGGTCGAGGAGATTGCCTTTCTCGGTCAGCAGCGCCGACAGGGGGCCGGTCGCCTTGCACCCGGGCGCCGTTGTGCTTCAGCGAGCTCCCGCTGCCTCGGCCGCGGTCCGCTGAAACAGGAGGTGGTCCTGCCAGCGACCGGCGATGCTGAGGTAGGCCGGCGCCAGGCCGATCCGCTCGAACCCGTTGCGCTGCAGAACGGCCTGCGAGGCGAGATTGTCGAGCAGAGTCGCCGCCTCCACCCGGTGCAGACCGAGCTCGCCGAAGGCCCGCGTCAGGGTCAGTCTCACGCCCTCGCCGGCAACCCCCCGCCCGCTGTACTCCTCGGCCACCCAGTAGCCGAGGCTGCAGCTGCGAAACGAGCCCTGCACGATGTTGCTCAGGGTCAGGCAGCCGGCGACCGCCGCGTCCACGCTGACCACCAGCGGCTCGACCTGCCCGGCGGAGCGCCTGGCGAGCAGTTCGTCCACCACCTGGCGCTGTCCCGCCAGGGTGAAGAAGGACTCCGGCCGCGCCGGCTCCCATGGCTCGAGGTATGTCCGGCTCCGCCGGCGCAGATCGAGCAGTCGCTCGGCGTCGGCGCGCTCCAGAAGTCGGATGCCGACCCGCTCCGGTGCTAGCCGCCGTCGGGGCTCGTCTGGGACCGAGAAGCTGGCAGGGCGCGAGGACATGGACGCGATTGTCCCCGCCGTCTAGGTGCAGGGTGGGCCGCCCGCCCCGCGCCAACCGGCTAGGCTCGAGGGGATGGACTTCGACCTGAGTGCCGAGCAGGAGGCGATCCGCGACACCTGCCGCGACTTCGCCCGTGGCGAGATCGCGCCGCGTGCGGCGCACCACGACCGCACCGGAGAGTTTCCCTACGAGTTGGTCGCCGGCATGGGCCGGCTCGGGCTCTTCGCGCTGCCGTTTCCGGAGAGCGAGGGTGGCGCCGGGGGCGACTTCCTCTCCTACTGCCTCGCCCTCGAGGAGATCGCCCGGGCCGACGCCAGCGTGGCGATCACCCTCGAGGCGGGCGTGTCGCTCGGCATCGCTCCCATCCTGCAGTTCGGCACCCCCGAGCAGAAGCAGCGCTGGCTCCCCGCATTGCTCGCCGGGGAGCGTCTCTGGGCCTTCGGGCTGACCGAGCCCGAGGCAGGATCCGACGCGGGGGGCACCCGCACCCGGGCGCGGCGGTTCGGCGACGAGTGGGTGATCGACGGCCGCAAGGTGTTCATCACCAACGCGGGAACCGAAATCAGCGCAGGGGTCACCCTCACCGCTCTCACCGGTGACGACGGCGACCGCCGCATCAGCGCCATCGCCGTGGAGCGGGGCACCTCCGGCTACACCCAGGCCGCACCCTACCGCAAGCTCGGCTGGCACGCCTCTGACACTCGCGAGCTGCTCTTTGACAACGTGCGCGTGCCGGCAGCCAACCTTATCGGTGCCGAGGGCGCTGGTTTTCGCCAGTTCCTACAAATACTCGAGGCCGGACGGGTGGCCATCGCCGCGCTCAGCGTCGGCGTGGCGCAGGCGTGCCTGGACGCGTCGGTGTCCTACAGCGCGGAGCGCCGTCAGTTCGGCGCCGCAATCGCGACCTTCCAGGGCACTCAGTTCAAGCTGGCCGACATGGCCACCCAGATCGAGCTCGCGCGGTTGATGACGTGGCGCGCTGCCAGCCTGGTCGATCAGGGACGTCCCGCCGGGGTCTACGCCTCGATGGCCAAGCTGCACGCCTCCGAGGTGGCCACTGCCTGCGCCAACCAGGCGGTGCAGATTCACGGGGGCTACGGTTTCATCGAGGAGTCGGCGGTGGCGCGCTACTACCGCGACGTCAAGATCAACGAGATCGGTGAGGGCACCAGCGAGGTACAGCGAATTCTCATCGCGCGCCACCTCCTGAAGCCGCACGGGGTGTTTGACGGTGACTGAGGTCGTCGTCGTTGCCGCACGGCGGACCCCGTTCGGCAAGCTGGGGGGTGGGCTCGCCTCGTTGCGGGCCGTCGACCTCGGCGCGGTGGTGATCCGTGGGGTGCTCGACGAGACCGGGACCGCTCCTGCCGATGTGCAGCAGCTGATCATGGGCACCGTGCTCGCAGCCGGGCAGGGTCAGGTCCCCTCCCGTCAGGCCGGACTGCTCGCCGGGCTGCCCGCCTCGGTGCCCTCCTTCACGGTCAACAAGGTCTGCGCCAGCGCGCTCAAGGCGATCAACCTCGGCGCCCTGCTGATCCGCGCCGGGGAGGCCGACGTGATCGTGGCCGGCGGCATGGAGTCGATGTCGCGGGCCCCCTACCTGCTCGAGGACCAGCGCTTCGGGGCGAGGTTCGGCGACCGGGTTGCCGTCGACTCGATGCAGCGTGACGGCCTCTGCTGCCCCATCGACGGCGTGCTCATGGGCGTGCACGGTGACCAGGTGGCAGATGAGCTCGGCGTCTCGCGTGAGCAGCAGGACCACTGGTCGGCGCGTTCCCAGCAGCGCTACGCGGAGGCCCATGCCGCGGGTCGTTTCGCCGACGAGCTGCTCAGCGTCGAGACCGTCCGCGGCCTGGTGGATACCGACGAGCAGCCTCGCGCCGGGACCACCGTGGAGCGGCTCGCCGCGCTGGCCCCTGCCTTCGGCCCCGGGGGGACAGTGACCGCGGGCAATGCGCCGGGGATCAACGACGGCGCCTCCGCGGTGCTCCTGATGTCTGCCGACCGGGCACGCGCCGCCGGGCTGACCCCGCTCGCCCGGTGGCTGGGTTCTGGCGAGACCGCGGCGGAGCACCCCTATCTGGCGACTGTGCCCGCCACTGCCATCGAGAACGCGCTGGCCCGCACCCGTGGCGAGGTCGGCATCACCGATCTCGCCCTCCTGGAGATCAATGAGGCGTTTGCCGCGGTGGCGATCACCAGCTGCCGAATGCTCGAGGTCGACGAGGAGCGGGTCAACGTCAACGGTGGGGCGGTGGCCATCGGTCACCCCATCGGCGCCAGCGGGGGGCGACTCTTCGCCACCCTGATCCACGAGCTGCGCCGCCGCGGGGGCGGGTACGGAGCCGCCTCGATGTGCAGTGGGCTGGCGCAGGGTGAGGCGGCGCTGGTTCAGGTCGGCTGAGGAGGGTGGGCCGCTCGTTGGACCTTGGCGGCCCGGGCCCGCCCGTCACCTCTTTGGACACCCGAATCCGCACCTTCGTCGCCGAGGTGGTCGCCCCGCAGGCGGCGGCGATGAGCCGTGGGGAGGGCCCTCCTCCCGACCAGCTGGTGCGCGCCGCAGGCCGGGCGCGGGTGGCCGGTCTCCTGGTGCCCACCGCCTTTGGCGGCGCCGGGTCCACCCATGCCGAGTTCGCCGGTTTCATTGAGGCTGTCGCCCGATGCTGCGCCTCCTCGTCGGTCGTGCTCGATGTCCACATCAGCGTGGCCAGCGAGCCGTTGCTGCTCTTTGGCACCCCCGAGCAGCGGCAGCGCTACCTGCCCCGCCTGGCATCGGGCGACTGGACGGGCGCCTTCGCCCTGACCGAGCCCAGCAGCGGTAGCGACGCCGCAGCGTTGAGCACCACCGCGGTGCACGACGGTGACGGCTGGCTGCTGACCGGCGGCAAGTCGTTCATCACCAATGCGGGCGCCGCCTCCCTCTACACGGTGATGGCCCGCACCGGGGGGCCCGGCGCCCGTGGGGTCAGCGCCTTCCTGGTGGAGAGCTCATGGCCCGGGGTTACCACGGGGCCGCCGCTGCACAAGCTGGGGCTGCGCGGCTCCTCGACCGCCGAGCTGGTCCTGGATCAGGTCCGCGTCCCCGGAACCAACCTCCTCGGTGAGGAGGGCGGCGGCTTCCGGGTGGCGATGGCGGCGCTCGACAGTGGCCGGGTCGGGATCAGCGCCCAGGCGGTCGGCATTGCGCAGGGCGCCCTCGATGCAGCGGTTGCCGTCGCTGGCCAGCGAGCCGGACACGGGCTGCCGGTCGATGAGGTGACCCTGGCCCAGCTGGCGGCGCGGATCGCGGCCTCTCGGGCGCTCACCGGGTACGCGGCAGCGCTGGTGGATGCCGGTCGGCCGGCAACCCGGGCGGCATCGGTGGCCAAGCTGTATGCCACCGACACCTGTATGGAGGTGGCTGCCGCGGCGGTCGACCTCTGCGCTCCTGATTCAGGGGATGACGGGCACCCGGCGGCGGTTGCCTTTCGCGACGCCAAGGCCTGCCAGATCTATGAAGGCACCAACCAGGTGCAGCGCGTGGTGATCGCCCGCGAGTTGCTCCGGGCCTGACCGACCCGGGGGGTCACGACGGTGCGGTGCGCTCGCCGTCGTTCGCGGCATGGCGTGGGACCAGGAGGTAGATCAGGCCTCCGGCCACGACCTGGGTGGCGGCCGCCAGCACCAGGGCGAGCCCGGCCGACCGAGCCACGATCGGGCCACCCAGGGCGGAGCCCAGCGGGAATCCGAAGAAGTTGAAGGACATCGACACCGCGAAGGCGCGGCCCAGCCACGCCGATGGAGTGCGTCGCTGCCGCAGCGCGAACAGGCCGATGTCGAAGGGTCCGTTGGCCAGGCCCATCACCCCGGTGCCGACGGCGACGCCGACCAGCAGCGGTGCCCCGGCGACGACGAGCAACCCGACGGCCGACAGCGCCCCGCCCACGGCCAGCAGCCGGCGCTCCTTGCCCCGGCTGTCCATGCGCCCCGCGATGAGACCGCTGATGAAGCCGGTGGCACCGAGGATGGCCAGCATCAGCCCGGCGGTCGCCGCGCCGCGGTGGAATCGGTCGGCGAGCACCACCGGCAGCGCAACCTGAAAGGTGCCGTAGCCCAGGTTGAAGACCGATACGGTGATGCCCAGACCGCGCAGGGTTGGGTTGCGAGCTACGTAGACCATGCCGCGGAGGGCGGCGCGGAGCACGTGGTCGTCGGTGTTGCCGTTGCTCGCCGGCTCCGGGATGCCGTGGGTGGCGATGGCGGCCGCCATGAAGAGCAGTGCCGCGACCAGCAGCGCTCCCTCTCCCCCCAGAGTCGCCACCAGCGTTCCCGCGATTGCCGGCCCAACCACCATGGCGATCACGAAGCTGCTGCTGTCCACGGCGTTGGCGCGGTCCCAGAGGCGACGCGGCAGCATCAGGGGGAAGAGCGACCGCAACCCGCTGTTGCTCAGCGGGTTGGTCAGCGACTTGCCGACCAGCAGCACCAGGAGCCACCCGGCGGGGAGGTGGCCGAGCACCGAGAGCAGCGCGATCAGTGCGATCGAGCCGCCCGCCACCAGGTAGTCGAGGACCACGAGCCGGGCCCGTCCGTGCCGGTCGAGCAGGGCCCCCGCCACCGGGCTGAGCAACAGCCCGGGAACGATGGCGCAGAAAACCGCCGCCCCGGCAAGTGGCGGCGAGTGGTAGCGGGCGAGGACGAAGAGCACGATGGCCACCTCGACCGCCATCTCCGCAGTGCGGCCCAGCAGCATCCCGGTGAGGACGCGGCGCATCCCAGGCTGGGCGAGCAGCTCGCGGTATCCCGGGACCGCGGTTGCCGCCGCAGCGGCCGGAGTCTCGGCGGCCTCCGCCGGTGTCGACGTGGCCCCGGAGGCGGCCTTCTGGGTAACCTCCGTTTCGTCTTTGACTCGGCTCATCAGCACAGTCTGCGCCACCGGGCGCGCGGCGCGCCGACCAGCGACCGTCCGTTGCGAGGCCGTGGCCATAATGCTTTCGAGGTCACCGTGGGGTGGCCCGTGCCAGGGGCCTTGCGCAGCGTGGACCTCCGTCTCAACGACGAGCAGCTGATGATCCGGCAGACGGTGCGCGACCTAGCCCGGGACAAGATCGCCCCCCGCGCCGCGGAGATCGACCGCACCGGTGAGTTCCCCTGGGATGTCATCGAGCTGTTCCGCACCCACGATCTCTTCGCCCTTCCCTTCCCTCCGGACCACGGGGGGCTGAGCGGCAGTGCGCTGACCCTCAACGTCGCCGTGGAAGAGGTGGCCAAGGTGTGCGCCACCAGCGCCCTCAGCCTGGCCGTGCAGGCGCTCGGCGGCTACCCGATCATGCTGGCCGGCTCCGAGGAGCAGAAGCAGCGCTTTCTGCCCGACCTCGCGTCTGGCCGCAAGCTGGTCGCCTACGGGCTCACCGAGCCCGGCGCCGGGTCCGATCCGGGCGGGATGCAGACCCGAGCGGTCCGTCAGGGCGACGACTACGTGCTCACCGGCTCGAAGATCTGGATCACCAACGGCGGGGTCGCCGATGTCGTCGTCGTTTTTGCCAAGACCGATCCTGGCGCGGGGAGTCGTGGCATCAGTGCCTTCGTGATCGACAGTGCCAGCCGCGGCTTTCGGGCCACCGATATCCACGGCAAGCTGGGCATCCGCGGATCCAACACCGCGGAGCTCCAGTTCGACGAGGTGGTGGTGCCCGCGGCCAACCGGCTCGGGGAGGAGGGCGACGGGTTCAAGATCGCGCTCCGCGTCCTCGACCGCTCGCGCCCCGGAGTTGCCGCCCAGGCCCTGGGCATCGCCCAGGGTGCGCTCGACTACGCGGTGAACTACGCCAGGGAGCGGCAGCAGTTCGGCAAGGCAATCGCCGAGTTCCAGGGCATCCAGTTCATGCTCGCCGACATGGAGGCGGCCACCGCTGCGGCACGGGCGATGGTGTACCGGGCGTCGCAGCTGATCGACGATCACTCCCCGGAGGTGACCCAGGCGGCGGCCATAGCCAAGCTGCTGGCCTCCGACGCGGCGATGAAGGTGACCACCGATGCGGTCCAGATCCTCGGCGGCTACGGTTATGTCAACGAGTACCCGGTGGAGCGGATGATGCGCGACGCCAAGATCACCCAGATCTATGAGGGCACCAATCAGATCCAGCGGGTCGTGATCGCACGCCACCTTCTCAGGAACTGATCAGGTGGCGCCCAGGAACTGAAACAGGCGGCCGCACGGCGCGAGTCCCGGGCCGTCCGTCGGGGTACCCTGGGATCAGAAGGACGTAACGCCGCGGCCGTGCATCGCGTTGTTCCCGTAGTCCACAGCCCGTCCGTCCGTGGCGAGCGCGTCCTTCGCAGCTCCCGTCCGGTGCAGCGGCAGCTGCCGCGCGACCCGACCACTCTGACCGTGCCCCATCTGTGAGCTATCCCCCGGTGAACACCCCGCAAGACCAGTACGGGCGCCGCCCGCTGACCAGTTACCTCGACGAGACGTCGGGGCCGCGCCGGCGCCGGCGCTCGACCTACGACGTGCGTCACGGCTGGTGGTCGGTGAGACGGCTCGTCGCCCTGGCCGTACTCGCCACCGTGGTGCTCGGCGGGGCCTACGGCGGGGTCATCGTCTACAAGCTGGCCAAGACGACGGGCAGCAATCCGCTGTCGATCATCAGCCGCTCCCTGGGCATGCTTCCCCACCCCGGCGGCGCGGAGGTCGACAGCTTCCCGCGTACCACCATTGCCCTCTTCGGCTACGGCGGAGGCAACCACGATGGCGCGTACCTCTCCGACTCGATCCTGGTGCTGACCATGCAGAAGTCGCCGGGCAAGCCGATCGAGGCGGCTGAGATCTCAGCGCCGCGCGACTGGTACGTGCCCACCGACATGGGCAACGGCAAAACCCACTACGGCAAGATCAACGAGGCCTACGAGATCGGTCAGACCGGTCTCCCCGAGAAGTCGGACGTCTACACCGGCCCCAAGGGCGGGGGCGCGCAGGCCAGCCACGTGCTCGAACAGCTGCTCGGCATCCACATCGACCATTGGGTGGGTGTCGACTTCCACGCCTTCCAGGCGCTTGTCGACGCGGTCGGAGGCATCGAGGTCAACGTCCCCAACGCCTTCACCGACTCGCAGTACCCGGCCGGCGACTGCACCCCAGGTTTTCCGGGGAGCAACTGCGGGTTCTGGACAATCCACTTCGACGCCGGGCTGCAGCACATGACCGGCCAGCAGGCGCTCATCTTTGCCCGCTCCCGGCACTCCAACGACAACAACGAGGGGACGGACTTCGCGCGCAGCCGCCGCCAGCAGCTGATCGTGCAGGCGCTCAAGGCCAAGACGCACTCGGTCAACATCATCGCGCAGGCGCCCTCCTTGATCGATGCCCTTGGCGCCGACACCATCACCGACATGAGCTTCGACGATGAGACCAGGCTGTACGGCGAGGCCAAAAGCCTCGACGCCAAGTCGATCAAACACATCAGCCTTGACGACCAGAACTTTCTGTATGACTCCAATCCGAACGGTGGTTATTACCTGTTCGCCCACGACAAGTCGTATCACTCCCTGCAGCACTACATCCAGAGTGCCCTGCCCGACCAGTCCGCGATCGCCGAGAACGCCGCGGTCACGATCAGCGATGGGAGCGGGCGCGGCCAGGACTTCTACGGCAACACCGCATCGAGTCGCTGGTCGGGTCTGATGAACGCAATCGGTTTCACCACCACCGACGGTGGCCCGGTGCCACGGGCCCGCACCACCCAGGTGATCGACAACAGCGGTGGCAGGGACGCCCGCACCGCGCAGTGGTTCGCAACGTACTACGGCGTCCAGGTGACTCCGGGCAGCCCGCCGGCACCGGCCACCGGGGCTCCCCCCGCGGTCGGCGGCGTCAGCGTCATCCTCGGCCAGGACGAGGAGAACGCGTTCAACGCGCTGCGTCCCGACGTCGAGCAGTCGGGCGACGGCGGCACCGGGACCCTGGGCTATTACGGGAACGGCGGGTCGAACACGGGCAACACGTACAACAGCGGCTACAACACCTACCCGACCCCGTACCGGTACCAAAGGCCGTGCTACCTGCCCTACTGCAGACCGAGGCGCTGAGGAGGCGGTGCGCATCGGAATCCTCACCGGTGGCGGGGACGCTCCCGGTCTGAATGCTGCGATCCGCGCGGTGGCTCGCCGGGCGCTTCCCGAGGGCCACGCGGTGCTCGGCATCCGCAATGGATGGGCCGGCTTGGCGGGCGCGGCCGACCTCTTCGAGCTCGACCGGAGCGCGATCTCCGGAATTCTTCAGCTCGGCGGCACCATGCTCGGGTCGTCGCGTACCAACCCGCTGCGCAAGGAGGGCGGCGTCGACGAGGTGCTCACCACCCTGGACAACGCCCATCTGGGTGCATTGATCGCCATCGGCGGCGATGACACCCTGAGCGTGGCCGCTGAGCTGGCCGGGCGCGGCGCGCCCGTCGTGGGCGTGCCCAAGACGATGGACAACGACCTCAGCGCCACCGAGTACTGCATCGGCTTCGACAGCGCGGTGTCGATCGTCACCGAGGCGCTCGACCGGCTGCACACCACCGCCGCGTCGCACCACCGGGTGATGGTGGTGGAGGTGATGGGTCGCGACACCGGCTGGGTCGCCGTGATGGGCGGCCTTGCGGGGGGTGCCGACATGATCGTCATCCCCGAGTTCCCGGTCAGCCTTGACGAGGTGTGCGAGCACGTGCGGGCGCGCGGTGCCCAGGGCAGCTCGTTCAGCGTGGTGGTGGTGGCCGAGGGCGCCGAACTCCAAGGGGTGACGCCGCCGGCGGCCGAAGGCCAGGGGGCAGAGGCGCCCCAGGATGCCTTCGGCCACGTTCAGCTGAGTCGCCGCGGGGTTGGCGAGACGCTGGCCACAGCCATCGCCGAGCGCACCGGGCACGACACTCGGGTGACCGTCCTGGGTCACACCCAGCGGGGCGGCTCGCCCACCGCCTACGACCGGATCTGGGCGACCCACGTCGGCGCCCGCGCTTACGACCTGGTCGCCCGTCGTGCCTGGGGGATGATCGGTGTGGTTCGCTGCGGCATGGTCGAGGACGCCGCCCTGGCCGCCGTCGTCGCCGAGCAGCGCCGCGTCCCCGAGGAGCTGTACCGGCTCGCCCAGGTCTTCTACTGACCGGTCGCAGCGTGGCCCCGGGGGTGGCTCAAAGCCACCGCGGGAGGCGGGCTAGACTCGCACCGATGGACGTCGCCGCACTGCTTCTCGACGGCGACATGCGCGGGCTCGCCCGCGCCATCCGGATGGTGGAGGAGCGCGATCCCGGCGTGCCCCACTTGCTCGCGTCGTTGCGCGGGCGCACCGTGCAGGCCCGCGTGGTGGGGGTCACCGGGCCTCCCGGGGCGGGCAAGAGCACGGTGTGCGACGGCGTCATCACGCGATGGCGGGCTGAGGGGCATCGCGTCGGGGTGATTGCGGTGGACCCCTCCAGCCCGTTCAGCGGCGGGGCCATTCTCGGCGACCGGGTGCGCATGCAG
>JBHEMT010000092.1:0-4190 GCA_046262435.1 Candidatus Dormibacteria bacterium
TGGCCTCGGAGAAATCCGGACCGGCGAGCAGGAACAGATGGGCGGCCTCGGCGTGGATGGTCTCGGCGGACAGGCCGAGGTTGCGCAGCGCCACCGCCATCGGCGGCGGTGCCAGCTCGAGCGCCATTTCCACCGCCTGCACCGAGGCAACCGCGTGCTGGCCCCCGTGGTACCCACAGCAGCGGCTGGAGACATAGATCGCGTCGCGGAGGTCACGGCCCGCCAGGATGTCCTCGTAACCGCGGAACATCCGCACCGAACAACGGCTTCCCGTGTACCGCTGACCAGCCGCATCGCTGGACACGCGCAGCCCGATGCTCCCAGCAGTGCGGGTGACCGGGTCCACCTGGACGGCGGAAGTTGCCGGGGCCAGCTGACTCGGGGACGCCGCCACCTCGGTCACGAGGCGACTATACGGAACGCTAGCTGTCCGATCACTAGATGCCTCCTACATATAGCTGGAATGACGACGCCGACCCTCCGGCCACGCCCGCCCGGCCCTCCAACCTCACCCGTGGATTCCCAGCGCAAAGTCGGCCTTGGCACGCTCCGCCAGGAGGGTGAGGAAGCCCGTCATCCGAGCCTCGGAGAGCGCGCTCTGCCGCGTCTCGAACGCCTCGAATGCGGCCCGCTCGTCTCGCCACTCGTCGACGACGAAGAAATGTGCGTGGTCCGCCAAATCGCGAAGCAGCAGACGGCCGGCGAACCCGTCGTGCGCGACGAGGTCCGCGGTCAGCGCCTCATGGGCCGCCAGGTAGTCAGGAAGCGCCACCGGCTTCACCCAGTTCTCGCCGATCAGGAAGAACGGCAGTGGAGCGTCCGGTGCCCTCGGCGCGCGGGCGCCGGCGGACCCGGCGGAACCCACGGGCACCTGAGCGGTTGCCACCTCGCGGGGCGGCGCGGTGAGGCCGGCCACGGAGGAGAGGGTGCGCAGCATGATGCTCGCCGAGACCATCGCCCGCTCCTCGTTCCAGCCATCGATGACCCAGAAGCGCTGCGCGTCGCGCTGGCTGCGCAGGACCAGCCTCCCGGTGAACGCCGGCGCTTCGCCCAGCGCCTCCTCCTGGTCGGCGACCGACGCCAGGTAGGCGTCGAGCCGGGTGGCGTCAATCGACTGCACCTGCACTCCCCAGAACAATGCGCCGCCCCGGGACTGGGGGGGTTGCCGCGTGATCGGTGTCTCTCTCATCACCGGCCGCCGCTTGCCATCGCCGGGGTGCCTCGGCCAGCCCGTACCGGGCGAGTCCCGCTCAGCTGCGCGAGCAGCCGGCCCACCTGAGCGAGATCGTTGAGGTTGCGGGCGGGCAGCAGGTCGTCGATGTAGGGGCGCGCGGCCAGCATGCCCAGCGGCACCGGACGCACACTCGGGCCGCCCAGCGCTGGGTTCAGCCAGATCAGTCGATGCGCCCGGCGTTGCAGCTGGGCCATGGCCGCCGACACCTTGAGCGGGTCGCCGCGATCCCAGCCGTCACTGACCACGATCACCACGGCCCCGTGGCCAAGCACCCGGCGAGCCCAGCGGCGGTTGAACATGCCTAGCGTGTCGCCGATCCGGGTGCCGCCCGCCCAGTCGTGCACCGACAGCGACAGCCGGTGCAAGGCCGCCTCAGGGTCGCGCCCGGTGAGCTGGCGGGTGATGCGGGTGAGGCGCGTCCCAAAAACGAAGGCCTCCACGCGTCCATGCCCCGCCGCAATGGTGTGCACCAGATGCAGCACCGGTCGGGTGTAGCGATCCATCGATCCGCTCACGTCGGCGAGCACCACCAGGCGCCGCTTGACCACCTTGCGCTCCAGCCGCTCCAACTCGAGGAGGGCACCCCCGTTGCCGATGTTGAGCCGCTGGCTACGGAGCCAGTCCACCTGGCGACCCTTCACCGCCCTGACCAAGCGGCGGGAGCGACGCCGGGCGACGTCCCAGCGCATCTCACTGAGCAGCCGCCGACAGGCCGCCAGCTCGGCTGCCGTCATGGCTCCAAAGTCCTTCTCGCGAAGCAGCTCCTCGGGGCTGTAGCTGAGCAGGCCGGAGCCCTGTCCCCGCCCGGTCTCGGCCTGGTCCCGCTCCTCCGGAGTCGACTCGCCGGGCAGCCGGTCCACCGGGGCCGTGCCCTGTGACCGAGAGGGCGGCTGCAGCCCCACCTCATCGCTCGCCTCGGTGGGCATGCGGGGCATTTCGTGCGGCGGTCTGTCCGGCTCGGCGCCGGCGGGTTGGGCTGCCTGCCAGAAGTCATGGAACGCCTCGTCGAACACGGCTATCTGTTCGGCACGGTCGACCAGCAGACAGCGGGACGCGTAGTAGAAGTCGTCGGGCCGGTGCATGTCGAGCAGGGGCATGGCCCGAAGCAGCTCGAGCACACTGCCAGGGTTGGCTGGAAGCCCGCGGTCGCGCAGGTGGGCCCCGAAGCGCAGGAAGGTGGCCACCACCGCCATCTCACTCGCCGCCGGAACCCGATCTGTCGACCTCACCCGCGGCTCACTCGAGCACCTTGTCGACCAGGCCCGGGAGCTCCGCGCCCACCCGCTCGAGATCCTCCTGCATTTTCACGACCACCCCGAGGGTGCTTCGGGCAACGTCGAGATCGACCTCATCACGGCCCAACAGCATCATCGCCGCAGTCCAGTCGAGGGTCTCGGCAATCCCCGGTACCTTCTGCAGGTCCATGCGACGAAGGTTCTGCACCACTGAGCAGATCTGCCAGGCGAGGCGCTCCGGGACGCCTGGCAGCCGCACCCGCACGATCTGCGCCTCCTTGAGGATGGTCGGATACGGAATCCAGTGATAGATGCAGCGGCGCTTGAGCGCGTCGTGGACCTCGCGGGTGCGGTTGGAGGTGAGCACCACGACCGGGGGCCGAGTCGCCTTCAGCGTGCCGACCTCTGGAACGGTGATCTGATAGTCGGAGAGCAGTTCCAGAAGAAAGGCCTCGAACTCCTCGTCGGCACGGTCGATCTCGTCGATTAGCAACACGGGCGCGCGCTCGGCGGTGGCGTCGAGCGCCTGCAGCAGCGGGCGTCGGATCAGGTAGTCCGTGCCGAAGATGTGGTCGAGCGGGTCATCATCCGAGCCACGCTGCAGCGAGTGGATGCGCAGCATCTGCTTGGCATAGTTCCACTCGTAGACGGCCTGGCGGACGTCGATGCCCTCGTAACACTGCAGGCGGATCAGCCGGGTGCCCAGGGCGGCGGAGAGCACCTTGGCGATCTCCGTCTTGCCAACACCGGCCTCACCCTCCACAAGGAGAGGCCGCGGTAGCCGGCAGGCCAAAAAGACGGCCATCACCAGCCCCGGATCCGACACGTAGGAGTGTTCGTCGAGTGCTGCCGCAACTGCGCCGACGTTCTCGAAAAGCGGTGCTTCGGTCCCCGGCCTTCCGGGCCGGGGCGCGCCGGACGTGAGGTCACTCATGAGCTGACCACGGCGCGGGCGAGATCGCCGCTCCGCACCCAGTCATTGATCGTCGACGTCGCCAGCTCGAGGGCTGAGGTCATCGCCGCAGCCACCGCCGGGGTGAGTTCACCCATCACGTCATCGCACTCCTGCGGCTCGCAGCCGAGGATCAGAACGTGCCGGGGAAGCCGGTCCAGGGCCCGGGCGAGCACCAGGGTTCGTGAAGGGTCGGCCTGGTGCATGTCGGCGAAGAGCTCGTGCCGCTGCCAGTCGGTCAACCCGGCGCCATCACCCACCTGTGGGGAGAGCAGAGCAAGGGTTCCGGGCGGTCGCCCCCGGGCCACGGCATCGAGGATGAGCAAGGCGTCGTAGCCGGCGATCAACTCCTGCACCAAGCTGATGCCGGCGATTCCCGACTCGACGACGTGCACGCCTTCGGGCAGCTCGGTGGCGGCGAGGCGGCGGGCGAGGATCACCCCGAAGGCATCGTCGCCGCGGAGCACGTTGCCCATCCCGGCGACCAGGATCCTCGGGGTGGGACGGGCGACCGGAGCGAGCGATGCCCGGGTGCTCATGCCGTGGCCGGCTCCAGGAGCGGGGCGGTGCGCGGCTTGTTCAGCGCCACCAGCACGACGTTGTCATTCAGCGCCACAGGGTAGGCGACAAGGTGCAAGCCATCCGCGGAGCCGCGGCCCACTCCGTCAACGGCACCATAGGAACAGTTGCGATGCCACGAGCAGACGATGGCGTCACCCTCCAGCCTGCCGGTGTGCAGGGGCATTGGGCTCACGCCGCAGCCGTTGCG
>JBHEMT010000093.1:0-13913 GCA_046262435.1 Candidatus Dormibacteria bacterium
ACCGAGACTGCCCGCCGCCGCGGCCATGCCCCGGTCGACCTCACGGCGGCGCAACGCTTCGGCGCGGTTGGTGAGCGCCCGGATGGTCTCGTGGCTGCCGTCCCGCTCGGCGAGCACCGCGACCGCCCGCTGCACGTCCTGCTCGATCAGGGCTTCGGCGCGGGGAAGTTCGGTGCGGCGGCGGCTGAGGTTGGCGTCGACCAGCGTGCCCAGGGTGTCGAGGTCGATGAGGTGCACACCTGGGACATCGCCCGCCTAGGCCTCAACATCGCGGGGCACAGCGATGTCGAGCACGGGGAGCGGACGTCCCCCGCGTCGCCGCTGCACGCCGCGCAGGTCGGCGGCGGTCAGAACCGGCTCGGCGCTCGACGTCGAGCACAGGATCACGTCGACGTCCGCGGCCGCTTCGGCGATGTCCTTGCGGTCGATTGCCACAGTCCCCGCTCCGAGGCGCTCGGCCAGGGCGAGCGCGGTCTCGCCGCCGCGTGAGGCAACGCTCAGCCGGGCGCCCTCATCGACCAGGCGGCGGGCGGCGGAGCGGCTCATCTTGCCGGCTCCGACGAGCAGCACCCCGCGGCCGCGGAGACCGCCGAGGATGCTTCTCGCCTGGTCGATGGCGACCTCGGTGAGGCTGCCCGCGCCGCGGCCCACGGCAGTCTCGGTCCGCACCCGCTTTCCGGCGCTGGCGGCCCGCCGGAAGGCGAAGTCAAGGCGGGGGTCGAGGGTGCCCGCCTCCCGGGCGAGGCGATGCGCCGCCTTGACCTGGCCGAGGATCTGGGCCTCACCGACGACCATGCTGTCGAGGCCGGCGGCCACCCGGAAGAGGTGGCGAAGGGCGTCGGCGTCGACCTGCGCCTGCAGGTGCGTGGCGACGTCGCCGCCCCCGGCAGGGTCGAGGTAACGCGCCAGCCGGGGGATGACGTCGGCAACCAGGCCGTCCGGACAGGTGATGTAGAACTCCGTGCGGTTGCAGGTCGAGAGGACTGCGGCACCGTTGAGTCCCGCGTGACCAACCAGGTAGCGGAGCAGCGCCGGGGCGCCGGCATGGGTCACCACCGCGCGCTCGCGCACCGCCACTGGCGCGGTGCGATGGCTCAGGCCGGCGGCGACGAGGCGCATGGAACTCACCGTGAAGTCGGGAAGCCCTGGTGAGCCGCCGCGATCCGGGCCGCGGAGCCTCCCTTGGGGTGAATGACCCAAGTATAGGAATGCCGCTCGCGCGCCCGCCGCGCCCCGATGGCTGCGGTCGCAGGGGTGCCAATGCGGCTACGATGCGCCGCATATGGCAGATGCCGACAGTGCATCGGCCGGAGATGCAGCCGCGCCCGAACCCGCTCCATCGCCGCCGGGCCGGTCGCGCGGCCCCCGCTCCCCGGGGCGCCGGCCACGGTACGGACGACCGCGCGGGCGCCTCCCCATCGGTGAGGCTTTCGTGGCGCGCCTCGGACCCGAGTCCGACGAGCCGTTCGTCCGCATCGACGATGTCGACCCAGGAGCACCCCTCGCCGCTCTGCCTCCGCTCGATACCGACCTGGACCAGGTGCGGTTCGTGGCCCTCGACTGCGAGACCACCGGTCAGTCACCGCATCGCCTGGTCGAGCTCGGCGCCGTGGCCTTCACCCTCACCGGTCACCTCGCCTCGTTCGAGACCCTGGTGCACTCCAATGACAGGATCAACCCCTTTGCCCAGCGCATCCACAGGATCAGCGCCACCAGTCTGGCCGGGGCGCCGCGCATCGACCAGGTGCTGGAGCGCTTTCTCCACTTCGCCGCCGGGGCGGTGCTGGTCGAGCACAGCGCGGATGCCTTCGACACCCGGCTGATCGCCAAGAGCCTGGGAGAGCGCTTCCAGGTCATCAACCTGGACACCTCGCGCATGGCCGGCCGCCTGTGGGACCTCCGCGACACGATCGGCCTGGAGAGGCTCTGCCGCGAGCTCGGCGTCACCCACCGAGGTCCGCACCACGCCCTGGGCGATGCCGAGGCCACCGCTGCGTGTTTCCTCAAGCTGCTCGAGCTGGGCCGCGAGACCCACGGCTGGGGCTCGCTGCGCCGCCTGGTGGAGGACGCCCAGCCGCCACCGCCGCGGTATGTGCTCCTCGCGGAGGCTGCTGCGGCGCGTGTCAGGGACGGCCACGACCGGGCCCCCGCCCCCTCGGCAGACGGAAGCGTTGCCGGTGCCGCGGGCCGTCGCCGCCGGCGCGGCGGGCGGCGGCGGCGCGGAACCGCTGAACCCGGCGGTGGCGCTCACGCTCATGACAACCCTGACCCCAACTCGACGGGACAGCCTCCCGCCATGCCGCCGCCCTCCGACGGCTGACGCTCACGTCGTCGCGGTTTGACAGGTCACCCGGTGGCTTCTACCATCGCCGTGGACCCACCTCAACCACCGACGGCCTGAGAACGCAGCGCGCTCCCCCGCCGCCGTCCCACCCACGGGTCCGACGGAGACGCCCATGCTCGACCGCCTCAGCACCGCCGACCGGATCAGCGGCGGAGGCGCGGCCGTGGCAGCCGTCGCCGCCTTCCTTCCCTGGTTCCACATTCGCGACGCCGGCTCGATGGTCACGGTCAACGCATTTCGCTCGGGCGTGCTCGGCCTCGCCTGCTTCATCGCCGCGTGCGGCATTCTGATGACCCTGGCGGTGCGTCACGCGGCCGTCGAGAACCCTCGCGCGGCCGACCTGCCCGAGGGGCGCATGCTCCTCGGGATGGGCATCGCCGTACCGCTGCTGGCGATCCTGCAGCTGTTACTCGGCAGTGGCGGCGCCCACCGGCCCGCCGTGGGCCTGATCGCCGCCGTTCTCGCCGGTGTGGTGTGTGCCTGGGGCGGGAGACAGCAGTCACTCGACGACCGCGGTTTGGCCCGCCTGCGCTCCTAGCCAGGCATCGTGCCCGCGCCGATGGACCCACCAGGCGCAGCTCAAGCCGACCAGGTGAGCAACCACCAGGCGTCAGAGCCGAAAGTCGGCGACCAGCGGGAAATGGTCGGAGGCGACCAGAACGTCGGGGTCGGGAAACGCGCGGCTGCCCACGACATCGCAGTTGACCAGCTGGGGAGCGAGCCCGCCGTCGGTGAAGACATAGTCGATGCGCGCGGCCGGGACCCAGGTGGCGCAGGTGTAGCCCGCCGCCCGGGGATGGCGGGCGCGGTAGGCGTCGGTATAGCCGAGGTCGAGCAGCCGCTGCACGCTCCAACGTTCGATGCCGCGGTTGAGCAGCCGGTCGACCACGGCGCCACGCGGCAGGCCCCGTGCCACGGTGAAGACCAGGGCAGGCAGACGGGGGACGGAGACGTCGAGGTGGGGAGGCACTTGGGCGGCCAGCCAGAGGTCGTCGAGGTCGGGATCGAGCTCACCGGCGCGGATGCGCGGACCGTGCAACCCGTCCTCTCCCCTCTCGAAGACGCCGGCGCGGCGCAGTTCGGCGAGGCGCACGAAAAACCGGCTGGCGGCGGCGATGTCGTCGGGCGCGATGGCGTTGAAGTCGCCGCAGAGCAGGTGGGGACGGTCGTCCAGCCTGGCGATGTCAGCGAGCACCCGGTCGAGCTCGGCCATCCGGCGCGCCTCGCCGTTGCCCCGCTCGCCGAAGCGCGCGGCCAGGTGCACGCAGTGGACCCGCACCGAACCCAGCCGGCCGCCGACGCTGAGCTCGGCCTCGAGGTGGCCGCGCAGCATCTCGGCGGGGTGCCGGTGGTTGCGCCAGCGCCGCACCGGGAAGCGAGTGAGGATCACGTTGTGCAGGTTGGAGCCCGCGTCGCTGGGCCGCCCCACCAGGAGCTCCATGCCGAGTTCACGAGCGAGCCGGCGGGCGAGACCGACGTCGATCACCTCCTGCAGGGCCACCACGTCGGGAGCCAGGCGACCCAGCAGGCGCGCGACCTGAGCCTCGCGATGACGCGCGCCGAGCAGGACGTTGTAGGTGACCAGCCGCCAGGCGCGACGGCGGTCGACGCGGCGGGACGAAGGCATGGCGGCGACCGACCTTACAGGCTCGGCCTGCGGCTGGCGGCGCTGCTCTGCGGGCTTGCCCTGGGCGCGCTCACCCTCGTCGCCGAACGCCACTACGCGCGCCTGCAGGACACGGGCGCCGAACTCAACGGCATGGCCCGGTTGCTGGCGATGGGCCCGTCGGCGGTCACCGCCTGGCCCGGCTGGGTCGCCGCGGTGTGCTTCGCGGCGGGGGTGCGCCGGCTGAGCTCGGGAGCCCCGGAGCCGCCGATCGGCCGGGACGGAGCGACCGCCTCGGTGGCCCAGCTCCGCGCCGCACTGCGCTCCGAGCTGCGCCTGGTCGGCGCCGCCCACCGGGTGGTGGCAACCCTGGCCCTGCTCGACTCAGGGCGCCTCCTCTGGTTTGCGGTGAACGGGATGACCGACGGCTTGGCACGCCAGGGGCTGGCTGCCCTGGCGGTGGAGACCGCGGGATTGGTGGTGGCGACTGTGGTCCTGCGCCAATGGCTGCGCCGATTCGTCAGCCAGCTCACCCTGCTCGGGGCGCTGTGACTGCGTCAGTCAGGACGCCACCGGCCCCCGGGCGTGGCCCGGCCCCGGAGAGGGTCAGACCCGACGCTCGACCACGTAGTCGCAGAGGCCCTCGAGGGTTGCCCGCGCCGCCGACTCGGGAAAGACGGTGAGATGCTTCCGGGCGCGGTCGGCGAACTCATGGGCCTTTTTCTCGGCCCGCTCCACCGCATCGGAGGCACGCACCAGGCGGACGACCTCCTCGTAGTCGGCATCCTCCAGCCGCTCGCGCTCCAGCAGGCGGCGCAGCTGGGGCCCGAGGTCGTGGTCGTCGCGGGCATACATCAGGGGGAGGGTGACCGTGCCCTGACGCAGGTCGGCACCCACCGGCTTGCCCAGCTCCTCGGCATTGGCCACGTAGTCGAGGAGGTCGTCGGCAATTTGAAAGGCCATGCCCAGGTCGCTGCCGTAGCGCTCCAGGGCCGCGGCGCGCTCCGGGCCCACCCGTCCCACGATGCCGCCGCAATAGGTGCACGCGCTCAGCAGGGTCGCTGTCTTGCGCTCAATCTTCCGGTAGTAGTCGTCCACCGACTGGTCGAAGAAGCGCTTGCTGGTGAGCTGGAGCAGCTCGCCCATGCAGATCGTCATCACGCAGCGGCTGAGCACCTCGTCGATCTCGACCATGCCCACGCTGGCCATCAGGTTGGCGCCCTTGGCGAAGTAGTAGTCGCCCACGATGATGGCCGGGTTGGCCCCGAGCATGGCGTGGATGGTGGCCAGGCCGCGCCGGGTTGGCGCATCGTCGATCAGGTCGTCGTGGATCAAGGTCGCTGTGTGGATGAACTCCACAGCCATCGCCAGGGCGTAGGCGTGGTCCTCTTCAGGCTCCCCAAGTGAGGAGCTGAGCAGTACCAGGGCTGGTCTCAGCCGCTTGCCACCGGCCTTGACAATGTGCTCCATCGCCTTGGCCATGGGCCCGAGGTCGGCCGCCACGGTGGCCTCGAGCCGCTCCTCGAACACCCGAAGCCGGTCGGCGATCGGGTCCAGGCGGCGCTCCACCGTGAGGCTCATGAGGCCACCACACGGGGCCGGGGCGGGGCCACAATCTCGACCCTCTCCGACTCCTCCACCGCGGCGCCGAAGAGCAGGCGGGTCATCTCCATGAAGCGCGCCGGCTCGGCGGTGACCAGGATCCGCGGCGAGGCGGCCGCGGCGTTCCCGGAGCGCAGCCGGTTGACCCGCAGGATGCGCTCCACCCGGGATGCCGTGGTCTCGGCACTGTCGACGATGTGCAGCCGGTCCCCGGCGAGTCGCTGGATCACGGGACGGAGCAACGGGTAGTGGGTGCAGCCGAGCACCAGGGTGTCCGCACCCCAGTCCTCCACCTCGCGAAGGATGGGGCGCAGCGCCGCCTCCGCCCGGGGGGAGTCGGCGTCACCGTCCTCGACGATCTGGACCAGCTCGGGGGCGGCCACGCCCAGCACACCAACCCCCGGGTTGGCCTCCTTGATGGCATGCAGATATCCCTGCGAAGCCCGGGTGCCCTCGGTGCTGATCACCGCAACGCGGGAGTTGCGTGTGGCCTCGGTAGCCGCCTGCGCCCCGGGGGCGATCACTCCGACGATGGGAACATCGAACCGCTCCCGCGCGGCATCGAGGGCGGCCGCGCTGGCCGTGTTGCAGGCGATCACCACCAGCTTCACGTCGTCGGCTACCAACCGCTCGATGATCCGCAGGGAGAACTCGCGCACCTCGTGGGCGTAGCGCGGACCATAGGGAAAGTTGGCCAGGTCGGCGAGGTAGATGAGGCGCTCGCCCGGGAGCCGGCGGTGCAGCTCGCTGAGGACGGTGAGGCCGCCCGCTCCGGAGTCGAAGACACCGATCGGGCGCAGGTCACTCATCTGGCGGCGAGGATAGCAGGGGCCGGGCGCGCAACCCGCCCAGCTCGAGGGTCATGCGCAGCAGCTCCACCCCGCGCTCGGGGTCGGTTCCGGGCACCGTGTGCGTACTTCTCTCGGCGTCGGCAAATCCCAGGCTGCGATAGAGCGCGACCGCCGGCGCGTTGTCGGGGCGGACCCGTAGGTAGAGCGCGTCGAGGCCGGCGCCAACCGCCCAGGCGACGGCGCGGGTGAGCAGGGACCGGCCCATCCCTCGGCCCCGAACCGCGGCCCCGAGCAGGATGGCCAGCTCGCCCACGGAGCGCCCGCCCGGGTCGGTCTCGCGGGCCACGACCACCCGCCCGCTCACCGTGTCGCTCACCTCCAGACTGAGCGACAGGCCGCCCATCGCCGCCAGCTGGGCGAGCAGGAGATGCTCCTCCACAGCCGTCCGATGTCCCGGGCTGATCAGCAGCCAGCGACCCTCCGCGGCCACCGCGTCGACCAGCGCCACCAGCCCGGGGACGTCGCCGGCCACTGTGGGTCGAATCCGCCAGGGGAGGCCGTCAGCAGTTCGGCCGCTGGCGGCGGGGGGAGCGCTCAGGCTCAGCTCGCCGCCGGCACCGCCCGCCGTCGATCCCTGCCGAGCAGAGCGTGGGCGGTCTCGGCGGGCGCGTCTCGGTCGCCGGCGGCGGTGTCGAGGAGAAAGGAGTGCAGCCGGGTGGTGAGGCCGGGAGCGGTCAGCACGGTGATGTGGCCATGGTCGTAGTGCCACAGGGGGGTGCCCCAGGAATGGGCGAGCCGACGCGCCGAGGCGCCGCCCACCACCCGGTCGTGGGTTGCGCTGATGATGGCCATCCGCTGCGGCTCCGTCTTCGGGTGCAGTCGTCGGGGGACCACCGGCGCGAGGGCTTCGTCGAGGGTTCGTCGTGCCGTCGCGCGGTCGACACCCCATGGTCCACCGCCGTCACCGACCATCCCCGCCCGTGCCCGCGACCGGCTCGGCGCATAGGTCATGAAGATCTCGGGAAGGTCGGCCGCCGGGATCACCGGCAGCGCAGCGGCCATGGGAACCCGGGCGGCGAGCAGTGCCGCCACCAGGCCGCCCAGGCTGAAACCGATCACCGCCACCCGGGGCGACATCTCCGCCTGCATCCATGCCACGAGCGCCGCCGCGTCCTCCACCGACTGACGGATCACATCGCGCACCCGGGTCAGGTCGGCGCCGAAGAAACCGTCCCCGCTGCGGGTGTCCACCGCGCGGCGGCGGAGATGAAAGGGCAGGTCGAGGCGCACCGCATGGGCGCCACGCGCCGTCAGCAGGTTGGCGTGGTAGTCCTCAACGATCGCCGTGGGGACGGCGAACCCGTGGATGATCAGCACCGCGGGAGCGTCAGGCTGCGCCCCGGTGTTGAAGCGCGCCTGGGCGAGGAGGTGGGCGCTCCCGGGATGCTCGCCCGGGCCCTGGCTCGGGCCCTCCAGATCGAGGACGCGCACCCGGCCCCCGCGGCGGCTGGGCAGCTCGCCGACGACCCGAACCGGGGACGGCGCGGCGACCGTCGACGCGGCCCAGAAGGTCTCGATGTCCACCCGCTGCGCGGGGGCCGCAACCTCCATGGGCATCACCACGTTGCCAAGCGACCACAGGATCGCGTTGTCCACACCGCGGTGCAGCAGGGTCGGGTCGGCCAGGGAGCGGGCCGCCTGGAGCAGACGCAGCGCATCCATCGTCGCAGCGTACCGCGCAACGTCCCGGCTGATGCGCTTGCACCAATAGCCCGCCGCCCGGCTTGGTGCGGTGCGACGTGTCGATTGCCGCAGGTGACGCGCTACCGTGCCGCGGTGCGCAGGCGATCGCTGCCCCTCGCCCGGGGGGCGCCCCAATGCTGACCGTGGACTTCGGCCGGCTGCCGGTGGGGCCGGGGGCCCGGGTGCTCGACGTCGGTTCGGGCAATGGGCGGCACGCCTTCGAGGCGCTCCGTCGCGGCGCCCGGGTCACCGCTGCCGACCTGGACGAGGTGGCGCTCGCCGAGGTCGCTGGGATGGCCGCGGCGATGCGGCTCGAGCACCAGGTGATGGAACCGGGCGAGCTGGTCACCGTGCGCGCCGACGCCCGGGCCCTGCCGTTCGAGGAGGCCAGCTTCGAGGTGGTGATCGCGGCTGAGGTGCTTGAGCACATCGCCGACGATGGCGCTGCGATGGCCGAGCTGCACCGGGTGCTTCGTCCGGGCGGCACGATCGCTGTCACCGTGCCCCGGTGGTGGCCGGAGCGGGTCTGCTGGGCGCTGTCGGAGGAGTACCACACCGTGGCCGGCGGCCATGTCCGCATCTATCGCCGCGACCAGCTCGCCGCCCGGCTGCGCAGCGCGGGCTTCGCGGTCGACCCTCACCATCACCACGCCCACGCGCTGCACTCGCCCTACTGGTGGTTGCGTTGCCTGCTCGGCGTCGGCCGTGACCAGGCCCCGGCGGCGCGGGCCTACCATCGCTTCCTCGTCTACGACCTGATGCGCCGCCCCCGGTGGACCCGGATGCTGGAACACGGCCTCGACCCCGTGCTGGGCAAGAGCGTGGTGCTCTACGGCCGCCGGCCGAAGCGGTCGGACACCGGCGTGGCAACGTGACCACGGCAGCGCTGAGTCCGGCAGACCTCGCCGCCACGGTGGCGGCGATCGCCCGCGTGCAACGCGAGGACGGAAGCATCCCCTGGTTCCACGGGGGGAAAGTCGATCCCTGGGACCACGTCGAGGCGGCGATGGCGCTCGACGTGGGCGGCCGGCACCACGAGGCCCTGCGCGCCTACCGCTGGCTGCAGCGCACCCAGCGGCCCGACGGCGCCTGGGCCGCGGCCTACCGCGACGGCGCCGTGGTCGATGCCACCCTGGACACCAACCTCACCGCATACATCGCCACCGGAGTGTGGCTGCATCTCCAGGTCACCGGCGATCTGGAGGCGGTGCGCAACCTCTTTCCCTGCGTGGAGCGGGCCCTCGGCTTCGTGCTCGCCATGCAGGGCAAGCAGGGCGAGATCTGGTGGGCGCGTGACGCCGCGGGCCGGCCATGGCGGCGGGGCCTGGTGACCGGCTCGTCCTCCGTCCACCTCAGCCTCGCCTGCGGAGCGCGACTGGCCGAGGCCCTCGGCGCTCCCGCCGCGCACCTGGATCGCGCACGGCAGCTGGTGAGGGCCGCACTGCTCAGGTCCCCCTCCGCATTCGAGGACCGCAGCCGCTGGGCGATGGACTGGTACTACCCGGTACTCGGCGGCGTGGTCACCGGGGCGAGCGCCTCGCGACGCCTGGCCGAGGGCTGGAACACCTTCGTGGCCGAGGGCCGCGGCGTCCGGTGTGTCGCCGACCGGCCGTGGGTTACCGGTGCGGAGACCTGCGAGCTCGCCCTGGCGCTGGTCCGGCACGGCGACGTCGCCCGGGCCGCGGCGCTGGTCGACTGGGCACAGCACCTGCGCGGTGACGACGCGGTCTACTGGACCGGCGCCAACCTCACCGACGGCGAGGTGTTCCCGCCCGACGAGCAACCCACCTGGACCGCCGCCGCGGTGGTGCTCGCCGCCGACGCAGTGGCCGGTGGGGTCACCCGGGAGGTGCTCGCCGTCACCGGCTGAGCGTCGGCGGTCTCAGCCCAGGCTGCGCAACACACGCAGACTTCCCCGGGCGGCGACCTCGGTGAATCGGGCGCTCGCGAGTGCCCGCCGGTAGATGTGCAGCGGAGCCTGGCCGCCGTCCTCGGGGTTGGGAAAGACGTCGTGGATGACCAGCAGGCCGCCGGGCAGCAGCAGCGGGCTCCACCCCTCGTAGTCCGCCTGCGCGGCGGCGTCCGTGTGGCCGCCGTCGATGAAGACCAAGGCCAGCGGCGTCCTCCAGTGCGCCGCAACCGCAGCCGAGCCACCCACCACGGCGACCACCCACGCCTCGAGCCCAGCATCGGCGATGGTCCGACGGAAGTGCGGCAGGGTGTCCACGGCGCCGGTGCGCAGGTCAACCACCGCGGGATCGCAGTACAGCTCGCCCGGCTGGTTCTCCTCGGAGCCGCGGTGGTGGTCGACGCTGAAGAGCAGGGTGCCGTGGTGCCGGGCCGCGGCGCCCAGGTAAACGGCCGACTTGCCGCAGTAGCCGCCCACCTCGAGCAACGGCCCGCGAGTCGCCGCGGCGACTGCCGCGCGGTGCAACACCATCGCCTCGTCGTCGGGGAGGAAGCCGCGGGCGGCGCGGGCGGCGGTGAGCAGCGGGCCACTGATCACCGCCGGTGGCAATCGGATGGCGCCCGCCAGGTCGGGATCGCGTCCGGGGTCAGTTTGGGCTTCGGCGTCGGTGCCGGAGGTCGCGGCCATGAGCTGCCAACTCTAGGAAGGT
Organism: Candidatus Dormibacteria bacterium; assembly: GCA_046262435.1. Lineage (GTDB taxonomy): Bacteria > Chloroflexota > Dormibacteria > Aeolococcales > Aeolococcaceae > JBHEMT01. The sequence continues at coordinate 10,705 of JBHEMT010000093.1, forward strand.
CGCAGCGGCCGGTGTGGCAACCGGGGATCGCATCGCTAGGATCCGCGGCGATGAGGGGAGCGCGTCCGCTGCGAGTTGCCCTGCTCAGCTACCGCGGAAACCCGTATTCCGGCGGCCAGGGGGTGTACGTCCGGCATCTCAGCGCCGCCCTGCGCGACCTCGGCCACGCGGTCACCGTCTTCTCCGGTCAGCCGTATCCCGATGTGGGCGGCGGGGTGGAGCTCGTCGAGGTGCCCAGCCTCGACCTGTACCAGCCGGCAGATCCCTTTCGGCGCCCCCGGCGCAGGGAGTTCCACACCGCCATCGACGCCCTGGAGTACGCGGTGATGTGTGCCGCGGGGTTCCCCGAACCGCTCACCTTCAGCCTGCGGATGTGGGAGCTGCTCCGTCGCCGGCTGAGCGATTTCGACATCGTGCACGACAACCAGGGGCTGGGGTGGGGAGTGCTGGCGCTGCAGCGCGCTGGGCTCCCGGTGATCGCCAGCATCCACCACGCGGTGGTCATCGACCGCGACCTGGCGATGGCCGCACAGCCAACGTGGCACCAAAAACTGATGACCCGGCGCTGGTACCACTTTCACCGCATGCAGTCGCGGGTCGCCCGCCGGCTCCTTCGGGTGCTCACCGTCTCCGAGCAGTCACGCCTGGACATCGTGCGCCACATGGGCGTCGCCCCCGAGCGCATCGGGGTGATTCCGATCGCCGTTGACGGCGGCGTCTTCGCCCCTCTCCCCGAGCTCGCCCGGGTGCCGGGGCGCATCTTTGCGGTGGCCAGCTCTGATGTGCCGCTCAAGGGCGTGCTGCCGCTGCTCCACGCCGTCGCCCGGCTGCGCGAGACGCGTGACGTGGACCTGGTGGTGCTTGGTGAGGCTCGGCCACAGGGCGATGTTGCGGAGGCGGTGCGTGCGCTCGGGCTCAGCCCGGTGGTGCGCTTCGTGCGCGGCATCGACGACGCCGACGTGGCCCGCTGCTATGCCGAGGCGGAGGTGGCGGTGGTGCCCTCCCTGTACGAGGGTTTCTCGATTCCTGCGCTGCAGGCGCTCGCCTGCGGCGTGCCCCTGGTGGCCACCAGCGCGGGAGCACTGCCGGAGGTGGCCGGCGCCGACGGCGACACCGTGCTCCTGGTGCCTCCCGGCGACCCGGTCGCGCTGGCGAGCGCGGTGGGTCGGGTGCTCGATGACCCGGTCCTGCGGACGCACCTTGCGGCCGCGGGGCGCCGCCGGGCCACCGAGCTCTTCAGCTGGACGCGCTGCGCGGAGAGCACCGTCGCCGAGTACCGCCGTGTGCTCGGCGGTGGCGGTTCGGCGGCTGCGGGGAACCCCGGCCGGCATCGCTAAAGCAGGCCCTTGCCCGGGACGGGGCCGACCGTCCAGAATTGCTTCACCCGCGCGCTCGGGCCGTGGCGCCGCCGCTGGGCAGGACAGGGAGGGGAACGTGGTGGCTCAGTTCACGGAGCTCGCACTGGTCTGGGTGCCCGCCCTCCTGGGCGGCGGCCTGATCGGTTACGGCATCGCCCACCGGCACCAGGAACCGCCCCGATGGTGGGAGCGCCCCTGGCCGGTCGGCCCGTCCAACGAGCCCAGCTGGGGTGCGGTCCCGGAGCGGGAGACGGCGCGCCGCTGACCCTCCGCAACAGTAGGGTCCGCGGTATGGGGAACCGGCTGGTGGCGCTGCTCCGCGGGATCAACGTGGGCCGCGCCAAGCGCGTGGGGATGGCCGACCTGCGCGACCTGCTGGGTCGACTCGGCTACACGGACGTGGCGACCCACCTGCAGAGCGGCAATGCCATCTTCACCAGCTCATCAGCGGCCACCGCAGCGGTGGCCGAACGGATCGAGGCCGCGGTCGCTGCCGACCTCGGCGTGCGGTGCTCGGTGATCGTGCGCACCGCCGCAGAGCTGGACGCGGTGGTCGCGGGCAACCCGATGCTCGACGTGGTCACCGATCCCACCCGCCACCTGGTTGGGTTCCTCAGCGAGGCACCACCGCCCGCCGCAGTACGCTCCGTGACCGGCCGTGTTGCAGCCCCCGACGTGGTGCGGATCCGCGGTCGCGAGATCTATCTGTGGTGCCCGGCAGGAATCCTCAACTCCGCCTTCGCCAGGGTGAAGTGGGACCGCGAGTTGGGCACCCCGGTGACGATGCGCAACTGGGCCACGGTCACCCGGCTGGCCGCGATGGCGGGCGGATGACGGCTCGACCACTCGCCGGACGTGACCTGCTCAGCATCGCCGACCTGACCCGCGACGAGCTGCGCTCGGTGGTCGGGCTGGCGCGGCGCGCCAAGGCGGGCGAGGACCTCGGGTTGCCGCTGCGAGGCCACAACCTCGCGCTGATCTTTCAACGACCGAGCAACCGCACCCGGGTGTCGTTCGAGGTCGCGATCAACCGCCTCGGTGGCCACCCCATTGCGCTCTTCGGCAATGAGATTCGGCTCGGCGAGCGGGAGACCGCCGCCGACATCGCCCGGATCCTCGATCGGTACGCCGATGGGGTGATCGCCCGCGTGGTCTCGCAGCGCGACCTCGCCGCCATTGCCGCGGCGGTGCGCGGCCCGGTGATCAGCGCCATGACCGACGCCGAGCATCCGTGCCAGCTGCTCGCTGACCTCATGTCCGTGGAGGAGGTCACCGGTCGGATCGCGGGCAGCCGGGTGGTGTACATCGGCGACGGCAACAATGTATGCACCTCCTGGTTGCTCGCCGCGGCAATCTGCGGCGTCGACCTCCGGGTGGTGTGTCCTCCCGGCTACGAGCCCGCACCGGCGGCCCTCGACCGCGCCGCACTGCTGCGAGCGGATGGGCGCCCCTTCATGGTCAGCCACGAGCCGGAGGCGGCCCTCGCCGATGCCGAGATCATTTACACCGATGTCTGGACCAGCATGGGCCAGGAGAGTGAGCAACAGCGCCGGCGCGAGGACTTCGGTCATCTGCAGGTCAACCCGGCCCTGCTGGCGCTGGCCCCGGCGAGCGCGCGGGTGATGCACTGCCTTCCTGCGCACCGCGGTGAGGAGATCACCGACGCGGTGCTCGACGGCACCCAGTCGATCGTCTTCGACCAGGCCGAAAACCGCATGTGGGCGCAGATGGCACTGCTCGCGCTGGTGTTCGCGAGCGATGACCCCGAGACGTCGTCTGGCAGCGCCGGTTCGCAAGCCACACCACGGCCCCCTGAGTGAGGCGCCGCCGATGAACGCCGACCACGCGCTG
>JBHEMT010000094.1:0-8524 GCA_046262435.1 Candidatus Dormibacteria bacterium
CCAATTCGGTTGCGTTCGGCTCTCCTGTGTCTAGAATACGGCCCGTATTCGCCGGCGGGCGCCGTGCCCGACGTCACCACCCCACCCGCGAGGACGAAAAATATGGCGGTCTCCGGCTACTGCCTCAAGTGCAAGAAGCAAACTGAAATCAAGGACGCGCAGGAAATCACCATGAAGAATGGCAAGCCTGCGACGACCGGTACCTGCCCCACCTGCGGCACCAAGATCTACAAGATCGGCAAGGCAGCCTAGGGCAACGGCGCCGCCTGGCCACTCGGTCATCCGGCGCACCTGACCCACCGTCCGTCCGGGGACGCCCGACGGACGGTGCGGTCCCGGTTCGGTGCCGCGGGGGCGCACCGGTTCAGTCGCCGGCAACGGCTCGGCGTACTCCCTCCACGTCGAGCGAGCGCGCATACACGATCAGCTCGTCACCACGGGCGATGGTGACGTCGGGCGTGGCGATCACCGGCGCCCCGGCGCGCACGATGCACACCAGGACGCCGCCGCCGGGCAGGCGCAGATCCCCCACCCGGCGGCCGATGTGGGCCGAGGCGTCAGGGAGAGCCACGTCGACGAGGTTGGCTCCGCTGGCTTTGACGGCCACCCCCTTGACCCCGCCCGAACCGCTCAGCTCGGCCTCGATCAGTCCCATCAGTAGCTCGGTCGCGGACACCGCGACATCCACACCCAGGGTGCGGAAGATCTCCACGTTGACCGGGTTGTTGACCCGGGCGATGGTGCGGGCGACTCCGAAGCGGGACTTAGCAAGCTGGCAGGCGACAAGGTTGTCCTCGTCATCTCCGGTCGCGGCCACGAGCACACCGGCGCGCTCGATGCCGGTGGTGGCGATGAATGCCATCTCATCACCGTCGCCGACCATGATGCTGACCGTTCCCAGCTGGTGCTCGATCCACTCGGCACGGCGCGGGTTTTTCTCAATCAGGGTCACCTCGTAGTCACGCTCGAGGAGATGCCGGGTGAGGTAGTACCCCACCTTGCCGCCGCCGACCACGATGACGTACGGGCGAGACTCGCTCATCGAGCCTTGGCTTTCACGCCGCTTTCCTCGCCGGCCGCGCGGTTGATGCCGGTGGTGATGTAGTCGTGAATGATGCCGGCGGAGATGGCCGTCGAGCAGAGCGTCTCCATACCGAGGGTGCGATAGAAGTCGGCGCGGATCGGGTCGTAGATGCGGGTGATCACCCGGGGCACCTTGAACACCACGCTGGCAACCTGCGCGGCCATGATGTTGCGGTTGTCGCCGTTGGTGACCGCGGCGAATGCGTCCGCGCCCTCGATACCCGCACGCCGCAGTACGCCCTCGTCGAGCCCGGTGCCGACGATCATCTCGCCCTTGAAATCCTCGGGCAGCCGGGTGAAGGCCGCGGGCCGCTCATCGATGATCGCCACCTGGTTTCCCTCGGCTTCGAAGCGCCGGGCCAGCTCCGAACCGACCCGACCACACCCGACGATCACCATTTTCATCAGCCGGCCCTCATCACGAGGCGGCATTGTAGGCGCGCGACTCGGTCGGCCACCGGGCCGCGGTCAGGCCTCGCCGGGTGGCCGGGCTTGACCGGCTAGCATGCTGTCGCCATGGACGGATCGACACCGCCGCGACGCATTCTCGTCCCTGTCCGGGGGGCGCCCAACGATGACGAGGCGGTGCGCATCGGATGCCGTTTTGCGCGACGGGCCAAGGGGAAAGTCTTCGCCATCACCGTGCTCGAGGTGCGTCGCGCGATCGCACTCGGCGATCTCGACCAGGCCCACGTGGAGGCAGGCGAGGGGGTGCTCGATCGGGCCGAACAGGTGGGCAAGGAGCTCGACACCACGGTGGAGACCGAGCTGCTGCAGGCCAGGGAGGCGGGCCCCGCCATCGTCGATGAACTTCGCGAATGGCGCGCCGATCTCTGCGTGATGGGCGTCCCCTACCGCGAGCGCTTCGGGGAGTTCCACCTGGGCCGGACCGCCCCCTACGTGCTGCGCTACGCGGGCTGCCGGGTTCTCCTCCTCCGAGACTCTGCGCCCGGGTCGGAATAGACCCTCCTGGGTGGTTGCCGATCGCGCTTTGGCGATCGGTGACCCGCGCCGCGAAGGCAGGAAGCGGCGGTGGGACATACACCAAAATGTTTGACAGCGCCGCCTCCACCGACTAGCCTTTCTGTATCGGCAGAACGACACAGGAGGTGGTCCCGTGACATCGTCTGGCTTCTCTCGTCGCGTGGTCCGGCGCCGGCGGCCCGAGGCCGGCGCCCAGTCGCTCGAGTGGATCGGCCTGGGCTCATTCGTGATGACCGCGATGCTCGCGGCCACGGCATACGCCCGCGATCACCTCGGCGACCAGCTGGGCCAGACCCTGGTCAACCACATCAAGACCTTCGTCCAGTGAGGTGCGCCGGTCCGCCCGTGCCACCGAGACGGCTGCCGAGACCCTCGAGTTGGTCGCCGGCCTTCCACTGCTGGCGATGGTCACCGCGCTGATCCTCCAGGGGGTGGTCCTCGAACGCCAGCAGGTGCAGGCCGAGTCGGACGCTCGCCAGGTGGTTCGAGCCGCCGCCGTCTGCGGACCGGTGCTCAGCGCGGTGGACCGCCTGCGCGCGGTCGACCCGTCGGCGGTTGACCGCGGCGCCACCGTCCGGCTGGACCGTCTGGGGGACACGGGGCTGACCCGGGCCACGGTCACCCTCGTCCCCGAGGCGGTGGTTGCCGGGCTCAGTCTCGGGCTCGACGGGTTACGCCCCCACGCCTCGGTGGTCATGCACGACGAGCCGTGCTGAGCGGGCCATGCCGTCGCGGCGAGGACGGTGCCGTCGTCGCCCTGGTGCTGGTGATGGTGGGCGCCCTGCTGGCCGCCGGGGGAGCCGCGCTGGAGCTGGGCGAGCTGTCCGCGTCGGATGAGCGGGCGGGCGCGGCCGCCGACGCTGTGGCCCACGCCGCCGAGGTGGCCCTCTCTCAGGACGACTACCTCGCCTCAATCAGCGTCAGCGCGCAGGCCAACCGCCAGGCCTGCCTCGTCGATGCGGCCGTGCACGCAGACGCCGGGCCGGAGGATGAGTGCCAGCCCACGGTGGCGGCGGCCCGCGCCGCGGCGGCGGCCAACGACGCTGAGCTCACCTACCTCCGGGTCGGCCCGGCCATCACCGACCGTCTCACCAGCCAGGGTGCCGGGCGCCTCACCACCCTGGTTCGGGTCGCCATGCGCCGCCGACTGACGGTCGCGCTCCCTCGCTGTCCCGTCATGCCGCCGGAGCAGCCCAGCGTGTGCTGGGCGGTCGCCTGGTCGGCTGCGCAACTGAGCTGAACTGAGCGCCAAGGGGGGCCCAGACCGGATGGGACCGGCGATGAGCAGGGCGGCCACGGCGGTGCCCGGGCGCCGGCTGCTGATGGGCACCGCGGTCGCAGTGGGCCTCGCCGCCCTGCCCCTACCGGCGGCGGCAGTGAGCCCGGCCCGCGAGCGGGCCGTCCTCACCATGCTGAGCTTCGTGGGCGGGCGGGGACCGCTCCTGCCCCGTCCGCAGCCGCCACCACCGGTGCCGCTCACCCCGGACCCGTTCATGGTCATCGACGCCTGGCGCTCTGCCGGTGTTCGTATCGACCGAAGCCAGGCCGACCTCGCGCACCTGCAGCAGGGGTGCCAGGTGGCCCGTGTCCCGGACACCGGGTCGACCGGCCCCGACCCGCAGCCGGGCGACTACCTGCTCTACGACACCGGCCTGGTCGACCCGGTCAGCCCGGGCGGCCACCCCCGCCGGGTCGCCCTCTTCGTGAGCCCGGTTGAGCTCGTCTACTGGAACGACACGGACTCGCTCGTGGAGCGCGCGATGGCTGCCCAGTTCCTGCCCAGCTACCGCCCCCCGGACGGGGTCAGCGACCTGGTGGCCCACTCCAGCACTGACGAGGTCTGCGGCCTGCCACCGGCGGACTGGCCCGGTGGCGACCGGGCCCACGACGGCTGGCGCTACGCGCTGGCCGACCCGGGTTTCATCGCCGTGCAGCATCAATGGACCGCGGCTCACCCGCGCGACGCGGATACGTCCCCACTGCACCCGGTGGCGCTGGTGCTGGTCTCGCTGGTAGCGGTGGTGAGTGCCGCGCTCGGCGCGATGGCGGTGACCTTGCAGCACGGCGCCGGCTGGCTGCTGGGGCGGTTGGGCGTTTCCGGGTCGGTTGTCCTTGGCGTCATCGGTCTGCTCGGTACAGAGTTCGACGGCCGCCGGCTGCACCGCTTGCTCACCGGCATTCTGGTGCTGCCCGCGGCGGTGGTGAGCCCGCGGCTGGCGAGGATCGCCTTCGGTCTGATCGGGGGACGGAGCCCACGGGAGCTGCACGTGGCCCGTGCCGGCCTGCTCATCCGGCTGCTCGTGGGCGCCGCCGGGATGGCTGTCGATACCGTCACCGGGGTCGAGGACAGCGCCCATGTGCGGATCGGCATGGTGGTCTTCGCGCTGGCGTCAGACGTGGTGGTTTTCGGCAAGCTGGCCGCGGTCGGCCGGCTGGCCGTGAGTGCGGCCCGGGCCGCGGTGCCGGTGTCCATCCGCCTGCTGCCACCGGGTGCCCGCCTCGCCCTGGTCAGCACCGCCGGTCGCTGCCTGGCGCTGAGCCGCCCGCTCAGCCCCCTGCTCCAGCGGGGTGTGGCAATCGCCGGCGACGCTCCGGGGCGCCTGCTCGATGCGGCCGGCGACACCGGCGACCTCATCAGCATGCGGCCGCACACCGTCGCTCGCGCGCTGGGCGGGTTGCGCCGGACCCGGGGTCCGGCAACGGGCGCCGGGGCCCGTCGCCTGCGCGCTGCGGCCCGCGCCGGAGGTGATGCGGTGAGCTGGGTGTGGCGCGGGCAGGCGGCTCCGAATGATCTGCTCGGCCATCTTGGTCGCTGCCTCACGGTCGTCGACGCCAGGCTGCGGTCGGGTGTGCCCGTGTGGGGGCCGGGTCGTCCGCCCGTCGGATGGCCGTTACTGGCACGCATCCCCGGGCTGCCGCCACGGCTCCTCCATGCGCTCGGCTCGCGCAGCGTGCCGCCCGCACTCGCGGCCACGCGGCTGGTGCATCTCAGCTCCGAGGCCCGCGCCACGGAGCACCTGCTCAGCGGGCGGTCGCTTGCCCTTGCTTCGCCTCCACCGCCGCCGGCACCCGCCCATCTAAAGCTGGTTCACCAGGTTCGTCGCGCAGCTGAACTCAGGGCGCAGCTGCTGTCGCGCCCCGACTGACCCGGGGGGGTGGCTCTAGGCCTCGAGGTCGGCGGCGCTGCCCACGCCGGCAATCGAGCCCACGCGGTCGCCGTCGGCGAGCCGCATGATGATCACCCCGCGGGTCTGACGGCCGGAGATCCGAACCTGGTCGAGCGGGATCCGGATCACCTGCCCCTGGGTGCTGATCACCATCAGCTCCTCCTCGAGGTTCTCGACTACGCGCATGCCGACGATCTCACCCACCTTGGGAATGGCGTTCTGGTCCATGGTGTACACGCCCTGGATGTTGCGGCTCTTGACCGGGTAGTCCTCCATCGGGGTGAGCTTGCCGAACCCGTTCTGGGTGACCACCAGCACGTGGCCCTTGGGGTTGACGATGTCGAACCCGGCAACCTCATCCTTGCCCCGCAGCCGAATGGCGCCCACGCCCATCGTGTCGCGGCCCATCGGGCGCACCTCTTTCTCGCTGAAGCGCGAGCCCTTGCCCTGGCGGGTGACGATCAGCACCTGGTCGCCGCCGCCGGAGACGCGCACCCAGTTGAGTTCGTCCTTTTCCTGCAGGTTGATCGCGATCAGGCCGTTGCGGCGGACCGCTCCGTAGGCGGCGGCAGGGGTCTTCTTGATCTGACCCAGCTTGGTCGCCATCACCAGGTACTGCTCGTCGCTGAAGGCCTCCATGCTGATCAGCGAGGTCACCTTCTCGCGCGACTCCACGTCGATCAGGTTGACGATGGGAATGCCCTTCGCCTGCCGCTTGACGTCGGGAATCTCGTGGGTGCGCAGCCGGAACACGCGGCCCTTGTTGGTGAAGAACAGCATGTCGCTGTGGGTCGACGCGGTGGTGGAGTGAACCACGTAGTCCTCGTCGGTGGAGCGCTTGGCGCCCACCACCCCCTTGCCGCCGCGGTGCTGCGCCCGGTACATGTTGAGCGGGATACGCTTGATGTAACCGCGGTTGGTGAGGGTGACGAAGACCTGCTCCTTGGGGATCAGGTCCTCCTCGTTGAGGTCGACATTGCCCATCCGGATCTCGGTGCGACGCGGGTTGCCGTGCTTGCGCTTGAGGTTGGTCAGCTCCTCACGGATGATCCCGTCCACCTTGCGCACGTCGGCGAGTACGCCCTCGAGGTAGGCGATGTCCTTGATCAGCCCCTCGTACTCCTCGCGGATCTTGCCCGCCTCGAGCCTGGTCAACCGCCCGAGGCGAAGGTCGACGATGGCCTTGGACTGACGGTCGCTGAGCTCGAAGCGCTGCTCGAGGGCGGTCTGGGCGGCCCGTTCATCGGAGGCCGCCCGGATGATCGCGATCACCTCGTCGAGGTGCTCGAGGCACTTCATCAGGCCCTCGAGGATGTGGGCCCGGTCCCGCGCTCGGGCCAGCTCGAAGCGGGTGCGCCGGGTGATCACCAGCCGGCGGAAGTCGAGATAGTGCTGGAGCAGCGCCTTGAGGCCGAGCACCTCTGGCCGGCCGTCGACCAGGGCGAGCATGATCGCGCCGAAGGTGCTCTGCAGTGCGGTGTGCTTGAAGAGATTGTTGAGCACCGTGTGCGGCCGGGCGTTGCCCTTCAGCTCGATGACGATGCGGGTTTTCTCGGAGCGGCCTGACTCGTCACGCAGGTCGTGAATGCCCTCGAGCTTCTTGTCGTTGACCAGGTCGGCGATGTTGCTGATCAGTCGGGCCTTGTTGACCTGGTAGGGCAGCTCCCGGACGATGATCTGCTCGCGCCCCGCCTTTGACTCCTCGAACTCCACCTGGGCGCGCATCACGATTCGGCCGTGACCGGTGCCGTACACCTTGGTGATGTCCTCGCCGTAGATGATCCCGCCGGTGGGAAAGTCCGGTCCCTTGATGATCCGGGCCAGTTCCTCGGTGGTCGTCTCCGGGTTCTCGATCAGCGCGATGGCGCCGTCGCAGACCTCGCCGAGATTGTGCGGCGGGATGTTGGTGGCCATGCCCACCGCGATCCCGCTGGCCCCGTTGACCAGGAGGTTGGGCACCAGCGCGGGCAGGATCTCCGGCTCGCGGTGCTGGCCGTCGTAGTTGTCCTTGAACTCGACGGTGTCCTTCTCGATGTCGTCGACCAGCTCCATCGCGATCGGGCTCATGCGCGCCTCGGTGTATCGATACGCGGCGGCTGAGTCGCCGTCGACTGAGCCGAAATTGCCCTGGCCGTCCACCAGGGGGTAGCGCAGCACCCAGTCCTGAGCCAGTCGCACCATGGTGTCGTACACCGACGAGTCGCCATGGGGGTGGTATTTCTTGAGCACCTCGCCGACGATTGCCGCGCTCTTCTGGTAACGCGCCCCGGCGGTCATGCCCTGCTCGAGCATCGCGTAGAGAATGCGGCGCTGCACCGGCTTGAGGCCGTCGCGAACATCCGGCAGAGCTCGCGAGATGATCACCGACATCGCGTAGTCCATGTAGGACGTGCGCATCTCGGTCTCGAGGTTCACCCCGCGGACGTTTCCGATGTTGAACAGGCTCATGCCGGTCTCTCCTCAGCCGCCGGGCGCCCGGCGCTGGGCACCCCGGCCGCGCGGGAAGGTGCGGACGCGGCTCCGGGCGCTGTCTGCGCGACCTCGGGGCGGGCTGCGGCCGCCCCCGACGCCGTCTCATTGGTGACCGCCGTTCTGCCCAGCGCGGTTGCGATGGCTTCGCTGACGTTCTGCTCCATCGCAGCTCGGGCCACCCGGATGGCGTTGACGATGGCCAGCGCATCGGAGCGCCCATGGGCGATCACCGCCTCCCCACGCACGCCGAGCAGCAGGGCACCGCCGGTGTGGCGGTAGTCGACGCTGTCGCGCAGGGGACGAAGCCGGCTGCGCAGCAGGACGCCTCCCAGCTTCCCCGCGAGGCTGGTCGAGGCCTGCTCACGGATGCTGGCGAAGAGGAACTCGGCAACCCCCTCGGCAGCCTTGAGCACCACGTTGCCGCTGAAGCCATCGCACACGGCCACGTCGCAGGCGCCGCTGAAGAGATCGCGCGCCTCGACGTTGCCGATGAAGTGCAGTTCGAGCGCGGCCAGGAGGGGATGTGCCTGCTGCACCAGCTGTGAGCCCTTCTCCGACTCCTCACCGTTGCTGAGCAGGGCCAGCCGCGGCCGGGCGACGCCCATCATCGTGCGGGCGTAGACATCGCCCATCACGGCGAACTGGGCGAGCCACTCCGGCCGGCATTCGGTGTTTGCGCCCACGTCGAGGATGAAGGTCCTGCCGGTGCGGTTGGGAAAGGCGGCGCCGATGGCGGGCCTGGACACCCCGGGGGCCCGTTTCATCGCGAACAGCGATGCGGCCAGCATGGCACCGCTGTTACCTGCGCTGACCACCGC
>JBHEMT010000095.1:0-15172 GCA_046262435.1 Candidatus Dormibacteria bacterium
GATGGCGCCGTTGATGCCGTTGCCGTTGAGGCTGAAGATGCCCAGCAGGATGAAGCCCAGGTGGCTCAACGACGCGTAGGCGACCAGCCGCTTGATGTCGTTCTGCACCAGGGCCATGAGCGCGCCGTAGATGATCGAGAGAACCGCCAGGCCCGCGAGAACGAACTGGAAGCTGTGCGCCGCGTCGGGGAAGAGGGTCACGCAGTAGCGCAGGAAGCCGAACAGGCCGAGCTTGCCGACGATGCCGGCGAAGGGCACCAGGGCAGCTGAGGGGGCTGCCTCATAGAGGTCGGGCAGCCAGGTGTGGAAGGGCACGATCGGCGTCTTGATCAGGAAGGCGATGGCGAAACCGAGGAAGGCGAACTGCGAGGGGCTGAGCAGCAGCGAGATGTGCGAGCCTCCGCCGGGCACGCTCACCTGGACCGCGGCGCTGCTCCGTCCCGCCACTCGCAGCGCATCGCTGAGGTCGAACGACGCGTGGCCGCCGTTCCTCCCGGTCTGGACGTACAGAAAGATGATCGAGAGCAGCATGAACAGGCTGCCGGCCACGGTGTAGATCACGAACTTTAGCGTCGCCGGGCCCCGCTTCGGCCCACCGTAGGAGCTCAGCCAGAAGTACAGGGGGATCAGCATCGCCTCCCAGAAGAGGTAGAAGAGCAGCAGGTCCTGGCTGAGCAGCACGCCGGCGGTGGCGGTCTCGCTGAGCAGCAGCAGCCCGCAGAACAGCTTCATCCGCTCGGTGCTGCGGTGGCTGACCCAGAGCGCGGCGATCAGGAAGAGGCCGGCGTTGAGCGCCAGCAGCCAGCCGGACAGCCCGTCGATGCCCAGGTGGTAGGAGGTGCCGATCGCGGGCAGCCAGTCGTGGCGCTCCTGGAACTGCATCGGTAGCGTCCCCGCGCCGCCGGAGCTGCCGTCAAAGCCGGCCAGGACCGCGGCGACCAGACCCGCGACCACCAGGGTGGTGGCGATGGTCAGCCCCTTGATCGCAAGCGCAGCCCGGCGGGGAAAGGGCTGGAGCACCAGCGCCATCACCGCGGGGATGAAGAGGACCAGGGTCAGCCAGGGGACGCCATTGACGGAATGCGCGCTCATCAGCGCACCACCAGAACGGCGAAGAAGCCGACGAACACGGCGGCGGCCAGCATCATGTAACCGGCGTAGTCACGCACGATCCCGGTCTGGTACTCGCGGGCCACGTCACTGAGCCCGGTGAAGAAGCGGCCCAGGCCGCGCACCCAGCCGTCCATCACCTCGGGCTCGACCACCGTGTTGAGCTCCCGCCCAAGGCGCACCGTGGGCCGCATCAGGGCGGCGTCGTAGAGCTCGTCGAAGTAGAACTTGTGCATTGACAGCTGGGGCAGGAAACGGGGCAACCGGTTGACCACAATATCGGCGTCCGGCTCGCGCTTGAACCACATCAGGTACGCCGCGCCGATCCCGGCCAGGCTGGCCAGGGTGCCGAGCACCAGCCCGAAGAACGCCTGGATGCCACTGGGCTCGCCGGCGATCCGGCCGCTCCCCTTGGCGCCGAACACCGGCTCGAGGAAGCTGCCGAACGGGTGGACGGAGCCGAGAACCGGCACACTCGCCGGGAAGGGCCAGAGCATGAAGAAGCCCATCCCCGCAGCCAGCCCGGCGAGGATCGCCACCGGCACCAGCATTGTCGCCGGCGCCTCGTGGACGCCCCAGCCGCGCGCGGTCTCGGGCTCGCCCTCGAATACCCGGAAGTAGAGCCGGAAGGCGTAGATGCCGGTGAGCACGTTGACGACCAGCCCGAGCAGGTAGAGCAGCAGGGCGAAGTGCCCAGGCCCGTTGGTCACGCCGAAGCCGAGCAGATCCTCTTTGCTGAACCAGCCGGCGAACAGCGGAAAGCCGGCCAGGGCGAAGCTGCCCACCAGAAAGCAGAGCGCTGTGCTCTTCATCCCCCGGCGCATCCCGCCCATGAGGCGCATGTCCTGCTCGTCATGCAGTGCGTGGATGACGTTACCGGCGGCGAGGAAGAGCAGGGCCTTGAAGGCGGCGTGGGTGGCGAAGTGGTACATGCCCGCGGTGTAGGCGCCGATCCCCACCGCGTAGATCATCAGGCCGATCTGCGACATCGTCGAGTACGCGATCACCCGTTTGATGTCGAGCTGGCTCAGGGCGATGATGCCGGCCATCACCGAGGTGCCGATGCCCACGCAGGCCACGACCCCCTGGGCCACCGGGGCCCGGTCGAAGAGCGGGTGGAAGCGGGCGATCAGGTACACGCCGGCGGTCACCATCGTCGCCGCGTGGATCAGCGCCGACACCGGAGTCGGCCCCTCCATGGCATCGGGGAGCCAGGTGTGCAGCGGGAACTGGGCGGACTTGGCGAAGGCGCCGATCGCCAGCAGCACACAGATCACCGTCACCAGACCGCCCCCAAAGGCAAACGAGCTCGAGTGGGCGAAAATTCCCGGCAGGTAGAGCGGCCCGTGCTGGCCGGTCGCGTCGCTGTACGCACTGGGCAGATGGCCCACCAGCAGGAAGGCGCCGAGCACCAGGGCGAGGTCGCCGATCACCTGGGTGATGAAGGCCTTGCGCGCCGCCAGCACCGCGCTGGGACGGCGGTAGTAGTAGCCGATCAGCAGGTACGAGGCGAGGGCCACCATCGCCCAGCCGACCACAAGGATGGCCAGGTCCGCGGCGAGCACCAGCAGGGCCATCGCGAAGATGAAGAAGTTCATGTACGCGAAGAAGCGCCAGGGGCTGTCGTCGTGCGCCATGTAGCCGACGCTGTACACATGGATCAGGAAGCCGACCCCGGTGATCACCAGGAGCATCACCGTGCTCAGCGGATCGAGGGTGACGTCCATGCCGACCCGCAGGTTGCCGCCCCCGAGGTCGATCCAGTTCCACAGGGTCACCGTGGTCGCCTTGGCATGCTCCGGCGAGCCCAGCACCCCGCTGAGGATCACCAGGGTGGCCACGAAGCTGGCAGCGATGGCCAGCGGCCCCACCAGGTTGACGAAGCCCCGGCCCAGCCGGCGCCCCAGGACCGCGCAGAGCACGCTGCCCAGCAGCGGGAAGCCGAGCACCAGGACCGCCAGGGTCCCCGCCTCTCCCCGACTCACTCGCGCATCTCGCTCAGGTCGTCGACGTCGAGCTCGCGACCGCCGCGGTAGATCTGGGTGATCAGGGCCAGCCCGACAACCACCTCCGCGGCGGCGACCACGATGACCATGAAGGCGAAGATCTGGCCGTCGAGGCTGTTCATGAACCGGCCGAAGGAGATGAACACCAGGTTGGTGGAGTTGAGCATCAGCTCGATGCACATGAAGACCACCAGCGGGTTGCGCCGCACCATCACCCCCACCGCGCCCATTGAAAACATGAAGGCGCTGAGGGCGAGCAGAAACGGGAAGCTGGAGAAGGTCAGGCTCATCGCAGCTGCCGCTTGCGGGTCAGGTACACCGCGCCGATCGCCGCCACAAAGAGCAGCAGCGAGGTGATTTCGAAGGGCAGCAGGAAGACCGTGAAGAGCTGTCCCCCCACGACCTGGACGTTGCCTCGGGCGTTGACGTCATTCTCGGTGAAGGCGAAGGCGTGGTAGGGGTCGTGGGCAGTGCCGGTGTACTCGCCGCGGAGCAGGGTCTGGCCGTTGACGTGGCTGGTGGTCACCCCGTTCTGGGTCAGCCCCACCATCAGGACGGTGAACGCCAGGGCGACCGCGATTCCGGTTCCGAGTTTCCAGTCGACCCGGCGCGGCCTGTCCTCGGAGCCCGGGCTGAGCAGGGCGATGATGAAGATGAACAGCACCATGACCGCGCCGGCGTAGACGATCAGCTGCACGGCGAAGAGGAACTGGGCGTTGAGGACCAGGTACATCACCGCCAGCAGGCCGACGTTGAGCACCAGGAAGAGCGCGCTGTAGAGGATCTGCGAGGCGGCCACAACGCCCACCGCGCACGCCGCCGCGAGCAGACCGACGACCACCAGGATCGCGTTCACCGGCGCCCGTCCGCGGGATCCGGCTCGGCCACCGTCGGGGGGCTGGCAAGGATGCCGTTCTGGCCGGGCTTGGGGAACTCGGTGCCCTCGCGGCGAACCACGTCGTCGGCGTCCCAGGCGACCCGCGGGCTCACTCCCGGAGCGTGCGCGGCCGCACCACGCTGGTCGGCGCCGGCGCCGCGCGGGTTCTCACCCCGGCGCGCCTCTGCGAACCCCGGCCACGCCTCGAGCAGGTCCTCCTTGGTCGCCACCAGCCGCTCCCGCCGGTAGTCGGCCAGATCCCAGCGCGGCCCCAGCGTGATCGCCTCGGTGGGGCACGCCTCGGCGCAGTAGCCGCAGAAAATGCAGCGCATCAGGTTGATCTCGTAGCGCTCGGCGTAGCGCTCGCCCGGCGACACCGGGTTCTGGGGGTCGTTCTCCGCCGAACCGACGTAGATGCATCCCACCGGGCAGGCGCCGGCGCACAGCTCGCAGCCGATGCACCTCTCCAGGCCGTTGTCGTAGCGATGGAGGATGTGCCGGCCGCGGTGCCGCGGCGGCACCGCGCGCTGCTCCTCGGGCCACTGCAGGGTGAGCGGCTTCTTGAAGGCCTGGCGCAGGGTGAAGAGCATCCCGCCCGCGATTTCTTTGAACATCGCTCGGCGCCGCCCTACGCCCGCAGGCCGACGATGGCCCCGGTCACGAAGAGGTTGATGAGCCCCAGCGGTAGCAGCACCTTCCAGCCCAGGTTCATCAGCCGGTCGTAGCGCAGCCGGGGCAGGGTCCAGCGGATCCACATCATCACCAGCAGCAGGGTGATCACCTTGGCGAAGAACCAGATCGGCCCGGTGATCACACCGAGCAGGTGGGGCAGCGGAAAGATCGGCAGCCAGCCACCGAGGAACATCACCGTGGCGATCGAGCAGACGGTGACCATGTTCACGTACTCGCCGAGGAAGTAGAGACCGAACTTCATCCCCGAGTACTCGGTGTGGTAGCCGCCCACCAGCTCGGTCTCGGCTTCGGCCATGTCAAACGGCAGCCGGTTGGTCTCGGCCAGGGCACCGATGAAGTAGAGGACAAAACCCATCGGCTGGAGGAGCACGAACCAGGCATGCCGCTGGGCGAGAACGATCCTCTCCAGGTCGAGCGAGCCGGCCAGGATCACCACCCCGATCAGCGCGAAGGACACCGCCATCTCGTACGAGATCAGCTGCGCCGAGGATCGCAGCGCCCCGAGCAGCGAGTACTTGCTGTTCGCCGACCAGCCCCCCAGGAAAATCGAGTACACCCCGAGTGAGGTCACCCCGAGGATGAAGAGCAAACCGACGTTGAGGTGGGCGATCCCCCAGTGCAGCTGGTAGCCGTCCTGGGTGGTTACGCCGTTCACCGGAATGGCGCTGAAGGCAAGGAAAGCCGCCGCCGCCGCGATGCTCGGGGCGATGAGATACAGCAGCTTGTCGCGCCCGCTGGGTGCCACATTCTCTTTGAAGAGCATCTTCAAACCGTCGGCGGCGGGCTGGAGCAACCCGAACGGCCCCACCCGGTTGGGCCCGATGCGCAGCTGGATCCGCGCCGCCACCTTGCGCTCAGCGTAGGTGAGGTAGGCGGCTCCGGTGATCAGCACGATGACGATGAGCAGCGCCTTGATCAGGATGGTGACCAGGTAGTCCGAGCCGACCGGCGCGAAGTGGAAGAGCGAGTAGAGAAAGCCCGCGATCATGCGACCGGCTGCCTCCAGTCGGCGCGGCCTCCATTGCCCGCCGGCGCATAGCCGGGCAGCGCCTCGACCAGGGCCCGGTGCGCCCGGAGCGGGTCGCTCAGCGCAGCGTCCCAGCCCTCGGCGCCCAGCTCGCGGGCCAGGGTGGTGAGAATGCGCAGGTCGGAGGCGCCCAGGGTTGCGGGTGGCAGCGCCTGGCGGATGCGTTGCACCCGTCCCTCCAGGTTGGTCACCGTCCCCTGCTTCTCCATGAAGGTGTGTCCGGGAAGCAGAACGGTGGCCGCGCGGGCCACGGCGCCCGGTCGGGTCTCGATGGCCACCACCACCTCGGCGCGGAGCAGCGCGTCAGCCGCGGCGGTGCCCTCCAGCGGCCGGCCCATGCCGAGCAGGACCAGGGCGCGGACGCGACCGCCGGTGACCGCCTCGATGATGCCGCCGCCGTGAAGGCCGCCCGCGGGCGCCGGCCGGTATCCGGGGAGGAGGTTGGGCAGCAGGCCGACATCCTTGGCACCGCGCCCGTTCACCCCGCGGGTGACGGTGAGCCGGCGCACCGCGTCGACCCGGGCGCTGAGCGCGGCCGCCACTCGGCCGGCGTGAGCCCGGTTGCTCTCGTCGGCGACCACTCCCACCAGGGGGCTGCCGGTCAGCCGCTCAGCGAGCTCGGCAGGGTCGGCGTCGGCCGCGACCCGGTGGATGCGCACCCCCTTCTTGCGCTCCGCCTTGAACAGGCGCAGCTGCAGAACAGGGGCGTTGCGCTCCGGCTCTGGGCCGAGGACCACCACTGCTCCGCAGGTCTCCAGTTCGGCGATGCCCAGGCTGTGCTCCTCGGCGGAGAGTTCGGGAAACGCCTCCATCCCATGGTCGAGGTGGTTGGTGTGGAGTACCTCCCGACCCAGCCGCTGGAGCAGCCAGAGCTCCTCGTTGGTGTGCTCCGGCGACCCCAGCACCGCGATCGCCGCACCGCCATCCTCGTCGCGCACCGCTCGCAGTTGCCGCGCGGCCTCGCTGATCGCGTCGCTCACGCTCAGCTCGCGATCCTGGCCGCCCCGCCGCGAGCGGACAACCGCCCGGCGCACGCGGTCGCCGCCGTTCCAGTTCGGCGCGCTGTAGCGGCCCCGGTCGCAGAGGAACATGTCGTCAACCAGGGGGTTGTCCCGCGAGGCGAACCGCTTCACCTCGAAGTCGCGGGAGTCGACGTTGATGTTGCAGCCGTACGAGCACTCCGGACAGATGCTCTTGGTCCGCTGCAGATCCCAGGGCCGTGCCTTGAATCGGTACTGGCGGTGGGTGAGCGCGCCCACCGGGCAGACCTCGGGGAGGTTGCCCTGGAAGTCACTCTGCAGCGGCCGGCCGTCGAAGGTGGCCACCACGGTGTGCACCCCGCGCTCCTGGAGCACGATCTCGTGCTCGCCGGTGATCTCGTCGTAGTAGCGCACGCAGCGCCAGCAGAGAATGCAGCGCTCGTTGTCCAGTTCGATCTTGTCGCTGAGCGGCACCGCCTTTTCGAAGTGCACCTTCTCGGTGACCGGGAAGCGTGAGGTCGGCGGCCCGTAGCGGAAGGCGAAGTCCTGCAGGTCGCACTCGCCGCCGCGGTCGCATACCGGGCAGTCGAGCGGGTGGTTGAGCAGGAGGAACTCGAGCACCCCTTCACGAACGCGGGCGACCTCGTCGGTCTGGGTGTGGGCGACCATGCCGTCGTTGACATAGGTGGCACAAGCTGGCTGCATCTTGGGCATCTTCTCGACCTGCACCAGGCACATCCGGCAGACCGCCACCGGGTCCATCTTGGCGTGGGCGCAGTAGATCGGGATGTGGATGCCCAGCTTGGTGGCCGCATCGAGCAACAGGGTTCCCTTGGGCACCCGCAGCTCGCGTCCGTCGATGGTGATGCCCACGGCACCGTCGTCGGGGACGGTGGTCTGCAGAACCGGCTGCGACGCCTTGTCCGGGCCGGTGGCCCGCTGACCGCCGCCCACCGGCAGGGTCGGCTCCGGCGCCTCCGGTCTCGAGGGGCGCTGCGGACCCGGACTCTGGGGCACCGCCTCCTGCGGCGAGGGGTTCTCGGGCGACCCGCCCTGCGGCTGCTGGGCCATCGTTAGACGGTCACCATCTGGCGCAACCGGCTGGGGTCGCGCACCGGGCAGCCGCCCGCGTCGCAGTGGGCCTCGAACTCGCCGCGAAAGGCGTTGTACGCCGAGGTGACGAACCACGTGGCGGTGTCCCCGAGCGGGCAGAAGCACTTGCCGTTCATCAGGTCGCAGATGTCGTTGAGCGTCCCCAGCTCGGCAAGAGTCGCCCGCCCCTCCTCGAGGCGGTGCATCAGTTCGGACTCAAAGTAGGTGCCCTCGCGACACGGGGTGCACTTGCCGCAGGACTCGTGGTGGTAGAAGTCGACCAGGCGCATGGAGACGTTGACCATGCAGGTGGTCTGGTCCATGAACACCATGGCTCCCGCACCCAGCGACGAGCCGGCCTTGGCCACCGCGTCCATGTCGAGGGGCAGGTCGAGGTGTTCAGGAAGCAGCACCTGCATCGAGCCGCCTCCGGGCTGGAAGGCCTTGAGCTGCTGGTCCTTCCACATGCCGCCGCACTCCTGCTCGAACAGCTCACGGATCGGCGTGCCCATCTGCATCTCGTAGGTGCCCGGCCGATTGATGTGCCCGCTGCAGCAGAACAGCCGGGTGCCCGCGCTCTTCTCGGTGCCGATCGCCTTGAACCAGGCGGCTCCGCGGGTGACGATGTGCGGCAGGTTGCTCAGGGTCTCGACGTTGTTGACCACCGTCGGCTTGCCGTAGAGGCCCTTGACCGCGGGGAAGGGTGGCTTGAGCCGGGGCTGTCCGCGGTTGCCCTCGAGAGAGTCGATCAGCGCGGTCTCCTCGCCGCAGATGTAGGCGCCGGCCCCGCCATGGACGATCACGTCGCAGGAGAACCCGCTGCCCAGGATGTCCTGGCCGATGTAGCCGGCCTGGCGCGCCTCCTCGACGCAGCGCTCCAGGAGCAGCCGCTGGTCGTGGTACTCGCCGCGGATGTAGATGAAGCCGACATTGACCTGGAGGGCATACGCCGCGATCAGGAAGCCCTCGATCAGCTGGTGCGGGTTCTCGTCAATGAGGTACCGGTCCTTGAAGCAGCCCGGCTCGGACTCGTCGGCGTTGCAGCACAGGTAACGGGGAAACACCCCCTTGGGCAGGAACGACCACTTCAGCCCGGTGGGAAAGCCCGCACCCCCGCGGCCGCGCAGGTTGGAGGCCTTGACCTCCTCGATCAGCGCATCGGGCTGGAACTTGTCGAAGACCGCCCGCAGGGCCTGGTACCCGCCCACGCCCTCGTATCCGCGCAGCGACGTCAGCCCCTCGGTGCCGATGTGCTCCGTGAGCAGCTTGTATTCACCCATGGGTTGCCCGGCGATCCTACAGGTCGTCGCCGCTGAGGCGCGACCGCTTCGCGGCCCGGGCGCCACGCCGGCGTCCCGGCGCCTGCTCCGTGTCCGTCACCGTCGACGTGGCTCCTGGCGGCCCGGCGCTGGTGGGCGCGGGCGGAGTCACCCCGGACGGGGGATGCGGGCCCGCCGCGGGCCGGGACGCAGGCGCGCCATCCGGCGTGCGCGCTGCGTGGGCCGTGGGCGCCCCCCGCAGCTCCTCGAGCAGCGCGTCGACCCGCTCGGTGGTGAGGTTCTCCGCGAAGTGGTGGTCCACCTGCATCGCCGGCGCCCCCCCGCAGGCGCCCAGGCACTCCACCGTGCTCTCCCAGGTGAATGCCCCGTCCGCGGTGGTCTCGCCGGACGCGCAGCCCAGCCGTTGCCCCATGTGGGCGACGATGTCGTCCGCTCCCCGCAAGGCGCAGGCCACGTTGACGCAGACGAGCAGGTGGTGCCGTCCCGACGGCCTGTTGAAGTACATCGAGTAGAAGGTGGAGACGGCCTGCACCTGGCTGGGTGCCAGCCCGAGCAGGTCGGCCACCTCGGCCATGCCCTCCGCTGACAGATAGCCGAGCTCGTGCTGCACCGCCCAGAGCGCGGGCAGGATTGCCGACCCGGGATGCGGATAGCGGTCGCGTGCCCGCACGATCTCCGCGCGCGTCGCCTCGGCCAGTGCCATGCGCTCCTCCGCTGCCTGACCGGTCAGGCGTTTCTGAAGTCCCCGGGTGCCGGCGTCCGCACTAGCGGTCGACGTCACCCAGGACGATGTCGATCGAGCCGATCACCGCCACCACATCCGCAATCAGCTCATCGTGGACCATGTGCGGCAGGGCGCTGAGGTTGCTGAACGAGGGAGCGCGGACCTTGACTCGGTAGGGGCGGTTGGTCCCGTCGCTGACGATGTAGAAGCCGAGCTCGCCGCGAGGCGACTCGACAGCCTGGTACACCTGCCCGGCGGGCGGCCGGTAGCCCTCGGTGGAGAGCTTGAAGTGATGGATCAGCGCCTCCATCGAGGTGTTGATCTCGTTGCGCGGCGGAAGCACCACCTTGCGGTCGCCGGTGTTGAACGGTCCCGCGGGCAGGTTCTCAAAGGCCTGCCGGATGATCTTCAGCGACTCGCGCATCTCCTGCATGCGGATCAGGTACCGGTCATAGACGTCGCCGTGGCTGCCCACCGGGATGTCGAAGTCGAAGTGGTCGTAGGAGCTGTACGGCGCCGCCTTGCGCAGGTCATAGGCCACCCCGCTGCCGCGCAGGGTGGGCCCGCTGGCGCCGTAGGCCAGCGCGTCCTCGGCGCTGATCACCCCCAGCCCCCGGGTCCGGGCGCGCCAGATCGGGTTGCGGGTGAGCAGCCCCTCGTACTCGTCAAAGAAGTGCGGGAAGGTGTCGAGCACCTGCTGCACCATCGGGAAGAACTCGGCCGGTACGTCGGCCATCAGGCCGCCGGGGCGGATGTACGAGGTGTGCATCCGGAAGCCGCTGACCAGCTCATTGATGTCGAGCAGGGTCTCGCGCTCACGCCAGGCGTAGAGGAATGGCGTCGTCGCCCCCATGTCCAGCGCATGGGTGCCGAACCAGACCAGGTGACTGCCGATCCGGGTCAGCTCGCACATGATCACCCGCAGGTACTGCGCCCGCGGGGGCACGTCCACCCCCAGCAGCCGCTCCACGGTCAGCGCGAACCCGAGGTTGTTCAGCAGCGGGCCGAGGTAGTCCATCCGGTCGGTGAGCGGGACGCACTGGGGATAGGTCTTGCCCTCGAAGGTCTTCTCGAAGCCGGTGTGGAGGAAGCCGATATCCGGCTTGCACTCGCGCACCACCTCCCCGTCGATCTCCAGGACCAGGCGCAGCACCCCGTGGGTCGAGGGGTGCTGCGGACCCATGTTCAGCTCCATGGTGTCGTCGCCCAGCGAGGCCACCTCCACGGTGTCCTGCTCGAGGGGGACACCAAGCAGCTGGCGACCGCCGCTGAAGTCGCGCTCCGGACCGGGAATCTCCGGGCCTCCTGGAGGCGGCATCACCGCGCTCACTGGGTGGACCCGGGCATGCCGCTGGGCCGTTCCTGCGCGGGAAGCGCCCACTCGATGTTGTGGGTGAAGGCGATCGGCTCGGCGAAGGACACGTAGTCCTTGCGCAGCGGGTGGCCCTCCCAGTCGTCGGGCATCAGGATGCGCTGCAGGTTGTGATGGCCGTCGAAGACGATCCCGAACAGGTCGTAGCACTCGCGCTCGTGCCAGTCCATCCCCGGGAAGACCCGCTCCAGAGTGGGCGCGTGGGGGTGCTCCTCGGTCACCTGCACAAGCAGCCGGCAGACGTCGTTGTGCTGCAGGGAGCGCAGCTGATAGATCAGGTCGAAGCGCGGCTGGTCTGGCTCGCGCTCGGGGTAGTCCACCGCGGTCATGAACAGCGGCATGGTGTAGCGCCCGTCAGGATGGTTGCGGAGCAGCTCGCAGGCTGCCACCAGCCGGCCGGCGGCGAGCACCACCGTCTCCTCACCGAACCCCTCCTCACGGCGGACCACGGCGTCACCCATCTCCGCCCCGAGCAGCTGGGCGGCGCGCGACCCCTGCAGGGGTCGGGACGCGGCCGAGGCGGAGGGCGCGGCGGTCATCTGGACCTAGCCACGAAAGGAGATCGGCTCGTCCGCGATCTTCCTCTGCAGCTTGACGATGGCGTCCAGCAGCCCCTCGGGGCGTGGCGGGCAGCCGGGCAGGTAGACGTCCACAGGGACCACCTTGTCGACCCCGTTGACGATCGCGTAGTTGTTGAAGATGCCGCCGCAGGAGGCACAGGCGCCCATCGAGATCACCCACTTCGGTTCGGGCATCTGGTCGTAGATCTGGCGCAGCACCGGGGCCATCTTCTGCGACACACGTCCAGCGACGATCATCAGGTCGGCCTGGCGCGGTGAGGCGCGGAACACCTCGGCGCCGAAGCGCGACATGTCGTAGCGCGCGTTGCCCGCCGCCATCATCTCAATGGCGCAGCAGGCCAGCCCGAAAAGCGCCGGCCAGAGCGAGCTGTACCGCCCCCAGGCCACCACCTTGGTCAGCGACGTGGTGATGATCCCGCTCTGCGCGGCCGCGCGCTCCCTGGCGCCCACCCGGGGCACGGGCAGCGCCACGCCGCTCGAGTCGGCCCGCAGCAGCTCCGAGCCGGCGCTCACCAGGCCCGCGTGCGCCGCCAGCACGCCGGCGCCGGCCGCGCCTGCCCCGACCCGGTCGATCCCCCGGCTCACTCGCTCCACTCCAGCGCCCCCTTGCGCCACACGTAGATCAGGGCGAGCAGCAGGGTGACGACGAAGATGCCCATCTCAACGATCCCGAAGGCCTTCAGGTCTCGGACGATCGTCGCCCACGGAAACAGGAAGATGGACTCGACGTCGAAGATGATGAAGAGCATCGCGGTGACGTAGAACGACACCGAGAAGCGGCGCCTGGCGCTCTCCGCGGGCACGATGCCGCACTCGTAGGGGAGGTCCTTCTCCAGCGTCGAGCGGCGGATATGGAAAACGCGGTTGATGATCGCCGTCAGGGTGGGAACGATGGCCCCGAAAGCAACGCAGATGGCGAGAAAGACGAGGATCGGCGCGTAGTCCGAGAGCATCTCCCTGGATCGTAGCAAAGCGCTTCTCGGCGAGGCCTCCTGCGGCCTTGCCACGCAGCGCTCTCACCGGTGTGCTGCGCCTCACTCCGCTGGGTTCGCGGGCCTTCTTGCGTGCCCGCACAGACCCGCCACGGCCCGCGTTGCTACGCTGCCATCGGCCGCAGCCACCGGGTGCGACCTGTGCACGCGGCATGCCCGCGACCATGAGGAGCCGTGATGTCCGACGCCGTTCCCTCCTCCGTTCCGGCGGTGGTCACCGGCGCCTCCTCGGGGATCGGTGAGGAGTTCTGCCACCAGCTCGCGGGTCGCGGCCACGACCTGCTCATCGTCGCTCGCCGGGTCACCCGGCTGCGCAGCCTCGCTCGTGAGCTGCAACGCGAGCACGGGGTGGCCGTCGAGGCGCTCGCCGCCGACCTCGAAACCGCTGCCGGACGGCGGCTGGTGGCTGTCCGGCTGCGTGGCGGGGGCCCGCGCCTGCTGGTCAACAACGCAGGCTTCGGCAGCTCCGGCAGTTTCGCCGAGCTCGACCAGGAGCGCGAGCTCGCCGAGGTGATGGTCAACGTGGTCGCCGTCGAGGAGCTGACCGGGGCTGTTATTCCTGAGTGCGTCGCCGCCGGCGCCGGCGGCGTCCTCAACGTGGCCAGCACCGCGGCCTTCCAGCCACTCCCCCACATGGCCACCTACGCGGCGACCAAGGCGTTCGTGCTCCACCTCAGTGAGGCGCTGGCGGTGGAGTTGAGTGGCACCGGGGTGCGCTGCATGGCGCTGTGCCCGGGTCCGACGCGCACCGAGTTCGGCGAGGTGGCCGGTAATGCCACGGAGCTCGACAACGCGCTGCCGATGTCGGTGGCCGAGGTCGTGACCCAGGCACTTGGCGACTTCGACGCCGGTCACGCCATCTCAATTCCCGGCCGCCGCAACGCCCTGGTGGCGCACTCCGTCCGGCTGCTGCCGCGCGCGGCGGTGCGCCGGGTGGCGGGGAGAATTTTCGCCCCGCGCTAGCCCGGAGTGGCGCGCAGCTCCTCCAGGCGCTCGGTCCAGAAGGCGTGGCGGCGCTCGAAACGGGCCCTCTCGTTGCGCATGATCACGTAGTCGGTGTCGGTGATCTCAATCCGCACCGCCTCGGTCATCGCGCCCATCCGCTCCTCGGTGTCGCGCACCAGCATGCTCTTGTAGCGGATCAGCTCCTCGTAGACGCTGATCCAGTGCTCGGCGTCATCCTGGTGGCGGCTCGTCGGATCCTCACCGTGCAGCAGCCGGTCAGGATCAACCGCGTTGAGGGCGGAATCCTCCTTGGACACCGCGCGATTGTACGGATCGACCCAAAGTGTCGCCGTCCTCGCCCGCCCCGCCACCGACCGCCGGCCGCGGCCGCGCCAGGGCGCCATCAGGGCGACCGCTCGCCCTAGACTCTGCGGCCATGCCCAGAACGGCAGCCGGCGGCGGTGAGGCCGGGGACGCGCTCAGCCTGCACGGTACCCCAAGTTCCGAGTCGGCTCTGCAGATCGCGCGAGCTCCCGACGGAGCCTGGTCCGCGCGGATGACCCTCGCCGGCATGGTGGCTAGCACGCTCGTCGACGGCCATCGTGCGGCGGAGCTCGGCTGGAGAGCCAGCGAGTCGCGCATCGGCTCATCTCCCGGCGGCCTGCGCGAGCTGATGGCCTTCCTGTCTGAGCATGCGGCGGGCTGGGAGGATGAGGAGACCTGGCTGTCCCGCGACGGCCGCCTCCAGCTTGGCTTCACCCACCAGGGCGGCGACTCGGTGCTGCTCTCCGCTGTGCTCCGGCAGTCGTTCCCCAGCGGCTGGGTTGCCTACGGCAAGTTCGAGCTCAACGCCGCCACCCTGACCACGTTCGCCGAGCAGGTGGCCGGGTTTCTCGCGGTGCCGACCCCCGGCTGACCACCGCCACCGTGGGACGGCTGCTCGGGGTACCGCAGCGCTGCTCGTTTATCCGGCGGTCCGCCACACCCCCACCGACCGCGCAGGCAGGTGGATGGTCTCGCCGTCCCAAACTGCGCCCGGCCCCGAGCTGAGCGCCGGGGCCGCCGGTACGGCGGCTGCGTGCTCCTCCAGCTCAGCCGGCTGCTCGCCGAGGTTGCAGGCCACCAGCAGCCCGGGCCGGCGCAGCACCAGGGTGCTCCGTTGCTCATTCACGTCGACAGTCACCGCCTCGCGCCCGCCCGCGTGCAGACCGGCCTCGCGGCGCAACGACAGGAGCGCCCGCACCCACTCCAGCTGCTCGGCGTGCCCGGGCTCGCCCAGCTCGGTCCACGTCAGCCGGGAGCGCTCGAAGGTCGCCATCGCCTGGGGGTCGGGAACGTCGTCGGGGCTCCAGCCGAAGGAGGCGAACTCGTTGCGCCGGCCGTGACTCACCGCCGCGGCGAGCTCGCCGTCCTGGTGGTCGGTGAAGTACTGGAAGGGCGTGGACGCCGCCCACTCCTCACCCTGGAAGAGCAGCGGCACGAAGGGCGAGAGC
>JBHEMT010000096.1:0-10122 GCA_046262435.1 Candidatus Dormibacteria bacterium
GGCGCGGCCGGCTTGGCGCCGTTGGTGGCACCCTCGCTGATCCTGGCGAGGGTGGCGCCGACCGCCACCGTGTCGCCCTCGGCGGCGACGATTTCGCTCAGGGTGCCCGCGGAGGGCGCGGGAACCTCGACGTCGACCTTGTCGGTGGTCACCTCGACCACCGCCTCGCCCACCTTCACCTCGTCCCCGACGGCCTTGAGCCAGCGGGACACCGTGCCCTCGGTGACCGACTCACCCATGGAGGGCAGGACAACGGCGACGGGGTCGGGCACATGAGCTCCTGCAGGCTCGGGGGACGACGACGCCGAAGGGCGCACGAGAGGGGCGGTCCGGCGTGGCGGTCTGCCTACATGGTCGCACCTTGCGCGTGGACGCGGCAGCCACGCCACGCCTCTTCACGACTTTGTGTCGGCGTGATCACCGAGCAGGGGGTCGGACCGGTCCCGGCCCGACCCCCTGTTTCACCGCCAGGCCGTCAGGCCCGGTGGACCTCGCCGGTGGGCAGGATGACCCGCTTCAGGTTGGCGTTGAGCACATCCGCAAAGGACGCGTAGATGGCCGCCGCCGCGGTTGCCAGGCCGACATACCCGCCGATGTGCGTGATCGTTTCACTGACCGCGTACTTACCGGCGCTGAGCAGGAAGAACGTGGCCGCCAGGAGGATGAAGACCACGCTCACCGCCCGTGCGGAGCCCAGCGAGGCGAAGAACATGTAGGCGGTGAAGATGCCCCAGGCCAGCAGGTAGAGGCCGAGGAAGTTGTTCTCGGCGCTCACCCCGCCGGCGGCCTTGATCGGCGCGAGAAAGTACTGCACCAGCAGGAAGAAGCTGAACCAGAAGGCACCGTAGCTGGTGAAAGCCGTGGCCGCGAAGGTGTTGCCCCGCCGGAAGGCCCACATCCCCGCGAGCAGCTGGGCCCCGCCGCCGAACGCTATCGCCATGGCGAGCACGCCGATGGTGTCGTACGCGGGCAGCCAGCCGGCGTTGATCACCGAGAGGAGGAGGGTGGTGATGCCGAAGCCGGCCAGGCCGAGCGGCGCCGGGTCACCGATCCCAAGGCCTGAGGCACTCACGGCGCCGGCCACGTTGCGTCCGGCGCCGCCAACCGGGGATGCCTCGGCCGTCGGCGTGCCGCGCACCGCCACCTCGCCCTGTCCGCCGACGCTGGGTTCCGTCGATGTCGTCATGTCGACCTCCTTTTCCTGCCCCGTCTCGGCCCGGTCTGTAATCGCGTCAATTGGGCGGATCCGATCCTAGTCCGGCGGCGTCGGCTTGACCAGCGCCGGGGGCGCCGTCAGTCCTCCTTTTCGGCCTCGGTGCGGGCCCGGCTCTGCAGCTCTTCCACCACCCCCGCGTCGGCGAGCGTGGTGACATCCCCCAGCTGGCGCTTCTCGGCGATGTCGCGCAGCAGGCGGCGCATGATCTTGCCGCTGCGGGTCTTGGGCAGGTCGGGGGTGAAGGCGATGCTCTTCGGCTTGGCGATGGCACCGATCAGCTTCGCCACGTGGTCGCGCAGCTCGACGATCAGCTCGGTCGACTGTTCGACGTCTCCCTTCAGGGTGACGAAGGCGGCGATCGAGTGCCCCGTCTCCGGGTCGGTCTTGGCGACCACGGCGGCCTCAGCAACCTTGGGGTGGTCGACCAGCGCCGACTCCACCTCGGTGGTGCTGATCCGGTGGCCGCTGATGTTCATGACGTCGTCGACCCGCCCCATGAACCAGAAGTCTCCGTCCTTGTCGATGCGCGCTCCGTCTCCGGCGAAGTAGCGGTCGCCGTACTTCGACCAGTAGGTCTCCTGGTAGCGCTCGTCGTCGCGCCAGATGCCGCGCAGCATTCCGGGCCACGGTTCGGCGATGGTGACGTAGCCGCCACCGCCGAGCGGTACCTTCTCCCCGGCGTCGTCGACGACCTCGACGGAGATGCCGGGCACGGGCCGCGTCGCGGAGCCGGGCTTTGCCAGGGTCAGCCCGGGCAGCGGCGAGATCATGATGCCGCCGGTCTCGGTCTGCCACCAGGTGTCGACCACGGGGGTTCGACCGCCGCCGATGTTCTCGCGGTACCAGATCCAGGCCTCGGGGTTGATCGGTTCCCCGACCGAGCCGATCAGTCGCAGGCTGGACAGGTCGTGCTTCTCGACATGCGCCGTGCCCCACTTCATGAAGGTGCGGATTGCCGTCGGTGCCGTGTACAGAATGGTGACCTTGTACTTCTCGATGATCGACCACCAGCGGTCCTTGTCGGGAAAGTCGGGCGTCCCCTCGTACAGCACGCTGGTGACGCCGTTGACCAGCGGCCCGTAGACGATGTAGGAGTGGCCGGTGACCCAGCCGATGTCGGCGGCGCACCAGAAGACGCTGTCGGGTTGTAGGTCGAAGACGAGGTCGTGGGTGTACGCCACCTGAAGCAGGTAGCCCGCCGTGGTGTGCTTGATCCCCTTGGGCTTTCCCGTCGTCCCCGAGGTGTACAGCAGGTAGAGCAGGTCCTCGCTGCCCATCCGCTCGGGCACGAGGGTGTCGGGGGCATCAGCCACCAGGTCGTGGTACCAGTGGTCGCGGCCCTCCTGCATGGTCACCGGGTTGCCGGTGCGCCGGACCACCACGACGGAGGTGACGCTCGGGGCCTGGGCCAGCGCCTCGTCGACGTTGGCTTTGAGAGGCACGGGCTTGCCCCGACGCCATGCCTCGTCCGCGGTGATCACGACCTTGGCCTCGGCGTCGACCATGCGGTCGGAGACGGCCTGGGCCGAGAAGCCACCGAAGACCACCGAGTGCGCGGCACCGAGACGCGCGCAGGCGAGCATGGCGACGGGCAGCTCCGGAATCATCCCCATGTAGATGCCGACGCGGTCGCCGCGCTTGACTCCAAGCGTGCGCAGGGCGTTCGCCAGCCGGCAGACGTCGCGCAGCAACTCGGCGTACGTCAGCGTCCTGGTGTCACCGGGTTCGCCCTCCCAGTGATAGGCGACCTTGTCGCCACGGCCCTCCTCGACATGCCGGTCGATGGCGTTGTACGAGGCGTTGAGCTCTCCGCCGTCGAACCAGCGGGCGTAGGGCCGCTCCCAGGTGAGCACGGAGTCCCACTTCTTGAACCAGGAGAGGTAGTGCTCGGCCTGCCGGGCCCAGAACCCCTCGCGGTCCTCCGCAGCCTCCTTCCAGAGGTCGTCGCCGACGACGCGGGCCCCGGCCTTGAAGGCCTCGGATGGCGGGAAGGTGCGCCCCTCGGCAAGCAGAGACTCGATCGTGTCGGTTTCGGTTGCCATCACACTCCCTCTACGCTCGGCGGTGCTCAGCGGTGGTCCCGTGGGCCGCTCCCGCGGAGACGGGAACGGCTCGCGTCGCAGAGCCCCATGATGCGCCGCGCGCCACCCACCCGTCAGCAACCGCCACGCGACGAGACCCCTGAGCGATCAGCTGGCGCTCCAAGACGGCAATCCCCAGCACCGCGGCAGCACCGGCGTCGTCAACGGACGCCGCCCTGGCCGTCTGCTCAGCGGGCCTTGCTGCTCTGTGGGGCGGCGTCCGCCGCGGGTTCCGGGGCAGCCACCGCGGCGGCCTCGGCCTGCAAGGTGCCGGCGCTCGTCACCCCGGGGGCCGGCAGCACACCGGGGCCACGCGGGGCCTTCTCCGGCGCAAGCATGGTGCGAGCCGTGGTCAGCGCCTGGGCGACGACCTGGTCCATGTTGTAGTAGCGATAGGTGGCCAGCCGGCCGACGAAATGCACCCCCGGAGTGGACTCGGCGTTGGCCCTGTACCGCCGGTAGAGCTCGGCGTTCTCGGGCCGCGGAATCGGGTAGTAGGGGTCGCCCTCAGCCCGCGGGTACTCGTAGATCAGAGTCGTCTTGGGGTGCACCTGCCCGGTCAGATACTTCATCTCAGTCACCCGGGTGAAGTCGAAGTCGTTGGGATGGTTGATCACCGGGGCCGCCTGCGCGACCTCACGCTCCTCGGTTCGGAACTCGAACTCGAGCGACCGGTACGGCAGCGCCCCGTGACGGTAGGCGAAGAACTCGTCGACCGGACCGGTGTACACGATCTCCTTGTAGGGGACCAGTCCATCCACCTCACGCCAGTCGGTGTTCAGCATCACCTTGATGTTGGGATGGCCAAGCAGACGCTGGAACATTCTGGTGTAGCCGTGCAGCGGCATCATCTGGAAGCGGTCGCTGAAGTAGCGGTTGTCGCGCGATGTGCGGAAGGGGATACGAGCGGCCACGCTGCTGTCCAGTTCGGATGGATCCAGCCCCCACTGCTTGCGGGTGTAGTTCTTGAAGAACTTGTTGTACAGATCGCGACCGACCTTGGACACGACCGCCTCTTCCGAGGTGCGCACCTGGTCGCACGGCTCCGCCACGCCGGCGAAGAAGTCGGCCAGCTCGAATGAGGTCAGATTCATCCCGTAGAGCTGGTTGACGGTGTCGAGGTTGATTGGCATTGGCAGGAGGCGGCCGTCCACCGAGGCCAAAACCCGGTGCTGGTAGGGCCTCCATTCGGTGAAGTGGCTCAGGTAGCCGACGACATCAACCGAGTTGGTGTGAAAGATATGCGGGCCGTAGCGATGGATCAGTACCCCGTGCTCGTCGTACTCGTCAAACGCGTTGCCACCGATGTGGGGGCGCCGGTCCACCACCAGAACCCGCTTGTCGCCCTGGGAGGCGAGCCGCTCGGCGATGACACTGCCGGCGAAGCCCGCGCCCACGATCAGATAGTCGAAGCGGCGCGGAGGCGTTTGGTCATCTCCCCAGAAGGCGGTCATGCGCTCACCGACGACGAGGCGGCTTCGCTGGCGGACTCGATGAGGCTGCGCATGCGCTCGGCAATGCCGTCCCACCGCTGACGCTCCAGGAGTGCGTGGATGCGCGGGTCGTCAACCTCATGCCCCACGCGTGCCAGGTGGCGGCAGGCCTGCGCAAACTCGCCCGCATCATCCGCGAGGGCGACGAGGTCGCCGACGTCGGAGACCACATCGGGTACCCGGGTGGAGACAACCGGCAGCCCTGCCGCCAGGTACTCCAGGGTCTTGGTTGGGCTGATCGAACGGGTGGCCTCGTTGAGGGCAAAGGGCATCAGGGCGACGTCGAAGCCGGCCATCACCGCGGGCAGCTCCGAGTACGACCTGGCTCCGAGGTAGCTGATGTTGGGTCGCTGGGGGAGCGCCGCGGCCTCGACCTTGGCCACGGGCCCGACCATCTCAATCCGCCAGTCGGGGAGTGCGTCGGCCAGCCCGGCGAGTAGCTCAAGGTCAAGGCGCTCATCGATCACCCCGACGTAGCCTGCCACCGCGGGCCGGTGAGGCACGCGGGCGGCTCGCGCCGGCAGGTAGTGCTCCACGTCGATCCCGCTGGGGAAGAGGGTGGCCTCGCCGCGGCGCTGGCGCACAACCGCCTTGTGCAGGGAGCGCCCGCCGGTGAAGACCACGTCCGCTTCGTGGAGCGCGAGTGCCTGCCGTAGCTTGAGCAGCGGGGAGGCGTGCCGGAATGCAGCCAGGTCGTCCATGACGTCGTAGACGATCACCTCGGGATCGAGGGCCTCGGCAAAGGGAAGCGCTATCGGGGTGTACAGCCAGACCATTCGCGGCGAAACGCCGCCATTGGCGGCCAGAACGGCCTCCACATGGTCAAACTTCACCGCCGCGTCGAAACCCATCGGGGTCAGTGGCACTCCGGGCACCTCGGCCCGCAACCGGGTGACCGGGCCCAACCGCTCGAGCCTGGTGCTCACCGTGCTCGCCCGCACGGGGAGCGGCTCCTCGACGAACAGGGTGTTCCAGTGCGGGGCGAGCCTGGAGATGAGCTGCTGCGGCCGCTGCCAGACGAAGTCCCACCGCAGGTGGGAGAAGACGACAAGGTCGAACGGCTGTGACATCAGGCCTCCCCTGCGCTCCAGCCGAACCCAAGGGCCCCAACAGCTTGTCAGGTAAGATAACAGGAGCGTTGTCACTCCAGTATACGCTGGGGGTTCCTGCAGGCCGTAGACTCGCGGGCCATGCCACTCACCATGACCGGCGTGGTACTGCCTGGCGAGCGCCACCTTGAGCTGCGGTCCTTTCCCGTTCCGGAGCCCGGCGCCGGCGAGGTGCTGGTGCGAATGCGCGCCTCGACGCTGTGTGGCAGCGACCTGCGGGCAATCTACCGCCCCGCCGTCCAGGGGCACGGCCCCGAGGCCTACCGCGGGGTGATCGCCGGCCACGAGCCATGCGGGGTGGTGGAGCGCACCGGCCCAGGGGTCCGAGCCTTCCGCGCCGGCGAACGGGTGATCCTGTATCACATCGTTGGCTGTGGGACCTGCCAGGCCTGCCGGACGGGCTGGATGATCAGCTGCTCAAGCCCGGACCGGGCCGCCTATGGGTGGCAGCGCGATGGGGGCCACGCCGACTTTGTTCTCGCCGACCAGCGCACCCTGGTCCACCTTCCGGACGAACTCACCGCGGTCGACGGCGCCATCGTTGCGTGCGGGTACGGCACCGCATACGCCGCCTGCCTGCGCGCCGGCGTGTCCGGCCTCGACCGGGTTCTGGTCACGGGCATGGGACCGGTGGGGATGGGCGCCGCCTTGCTCAGCCAGGCCATGGGAGCGCGGGTCACCGGCGTCGAGCTGAACCCCGAGCGGGCCGCCCTGGCGCGGCAGGCCGGCGTCCAGGAGGTGGTCAGCGGTGACGAGGTCGAGGTCGCCGCACGCGCCGCAAGCGAGGGGCGCGGCTTCGAGGTCGCAATTGACTGCAGCGGAGCGGCGCCGGCACGCCGTCTCTGCCTCGAGCTCGCTCGTGACTGGGGCCGCGTGGTGTTCGTCGGCGAGGGGGGGACGGTGGATTTCGCCCCAAGCCCGCTGTTGATCCACAAGCAGCTGGCTCTGCACGGCTCGTGGGTGTGCAGTATTTCCCAGATGGAGGATTTGGTCGAGCTGCTGGTTCGCTGGCGGATGCATCCTGAGGTGATCGTTACCCACCGCTTCCCGCTGGACCAGGCGGAGGAGGCCTACCGCCTGTTCGACACCGGCGAAAGCGGCAAGGTGGCGATCACGTGGGAGTGAGAGAGGCTGAGAACCATCCCCGCCCCCAGCTCGTGCGTGCCGGGTGGCGCGACCTCTGCGGCGAATGGCAGTTCAGCCACGACGATGACAACAGGGGCCTGCGGGAGCGCTGGCAGGACCGGGAGGAAGGGTTCAAGCGCAGGATCCAGGTGCCGTTCCCGCCGGAGTCGCCCGCCAGTGGCATTGCGGACCCGACCGCGCACCCGGTGGTCTGGTACCGCCGCACGTTTGGCATCGACCCGCTGCACCAGGGCCGCTGGCTCCTCCACTTCGGCGCGGTCGACTTTCGCGCTCAGGTCTGGGTGAACGGCTCACTGGTGGCCTCACATGTCGGTGGCCACACGCCCTTCAGTGCGGATGTCACCGGCCCGGCCAGAGCGGACGGCGACAACGTTCTCGTCGTCCGCGCCGAGGACTCCACCGGCGACCTGGCTCAGGTGCGCGGCAAGCAGTACTGGGGCACCCCGCCCGAGGAGGTGTGGTACCAGCGCACCACCGGCATCTGGCAGCCGGTGTGGTTGGAGCCGGTGCCCACCAGCCACATCGCCATGCTGCGCTGGAGCCCCGACCTCCCCAACACCAGGCTCGGCCTTGAGGTTGGGCTCAACGCGGCGCCTGCTCCCGGACTCCGGGTGCGCATCGTGCTGCGCCGAGCCAACGGCTCACTGGTGGCCGATGATGTCTGCACACTCACCGGCGCGATACTGCGCCGCACCGTGAGCGTCGACATCGGGGCGCCCTCGATCGCGCGCCGGCGCGACCTGGTCTGGTCGCCGGAATATCCCAACCTGCTGGACGCGGAGCTCACCCTGCTCGATGGCGACACCGTGGTGGACCGGGTCAGCAGCTATGTCGGCCTTCGCAGTGTCGACGTCGCCGACGGCAGGGTGCGGCTCAACGGCTGGCCCTACTATCTCCGCCTGGTTCTCGCCCAGGGGTACTGGCCCGAGACCCATCTGGCGGCGCCGGACAACGCCTCGTTGCGTCGCGAGGTCGAGTTGGTCCGTGAGCTCGGATTCAACGGTGTCCGGGTTCACCAGAAGGTCGAAGATCCGCGCTTCCTCTACTGGTGCGACCGGCTCGGCCTGCTGGTCTGGGAGGAGATGCCGAGCCACTACGTGTTCACGCCATTGGCGGTGGAGGCGCTCACCCGGGAGTGGCTCGAGGTTATGCGCCGCGACCACAGTCACCCGTGCATCGTCGCCTGGGTGTGTTTCAACGAGAGCTGGGGCATCGACGAACTGGCCGGCGACCCTCGCCAGCGTGCCTACGTTGAGGGGATTCAACGTCTGACCCGAGCGGTGGACGGCAGCCGCCCGGTGATCGCCAATGACGGCTGGGAATATCTGGGGGGCGAGATTCTCGGCATCCACGACTACGCACTTGACCCCCAGGTGATGCGGGAGCGCTATGGAGATGAGGAGTCGGTGCAGCGCACCCTCGCGGCGGTGCAGCCCAACTCCCACGCCCTTGACCTCAGCGATCGCCGGGCGCGCTCCCGCCCCGCTGTGGTGCTCAGTGAGTGTGGCGGCGTGGGGTCCAGGCCCGTCGATGGCAAGCCCTGGTTCGGCTACGGGGCGGTCGGCGCAGGAGACGACCTCCACGATGCCTATCGCGAGCTGATCGGCACGGTGCTGGCGTCGACCGCGCTGGCCGGCTTCTGCTACACCCAGCTTGTCGATACCGAGCAGGAGGTCAACGGCCTGCTCGACGCGTCGCGCAAGCCAAAAGTCGACCCATGGCGCATCCGCGCCGCGAACCGGCGCGCCGCTGCCGCCATTCCCGGCGAGCTGATGCTGTCGCACATCCTCCACGCCACCGACGTCTCGCCAAACCGACCGGATGGCGACAAGACCGGCTGAGGCCGGCGCCCCTCACCAACGTGGGCTTGCGCCACGCGGTACGGCAACCCTACGGTCCCCCCATGAGCACCCATCACAGCGACTCCGGGGCTACCACGAGCCTGCCCACCGCATCGCTGGGCGCGACCGGGTTGCAGGTCACCGGGGTGGGCCTGGGTGCCTGGGCCATCGGCGGGGGCGACTGGCAGGGTGGCTGGGGCACGCAGGACGACGAGGACTCGATTCGCGCCATTCAGCATGCGATGGGCAGCGGGGTCAACTGGGTTGATGCAGCACCGGCGTACGGGCTCGGCCATGCGGAGGAGGTCGTCGGGGAGGCCGTCCGCCGGCTGCCTGCGGGGGACCGTCCACTGGTCTTCACCAAATGCGGCCTCGTCTGGAAGCCCGGTGAGCGCACGGTTTCCAACGTGCTGGCTCCCGACTCGATTCGGCAAGAGTGCACCGACTCCCTGCGGCGTCTCGGCGCGGAGGTGATCGACCTCCTCCAAATCCACTGGCCCAGCGACGACGGCACTCCCATTCAGGAGTCCTGGGCGACGATGGCAGCGCTCGTGGACGAGGGCAAGGTGCGCTACATCGGAGTCTCGAACTTCGACACCCACCTGCTCGATCAGTGCGAGGCGATCCGGCACGTTGACACCGTGCAGCCACAGCTGAACCTGCTTGAGCGCGGAACGGCTGCAGACGTCATTCCCTGGGCCCACGCCCACCGGACCGGCGTCCTTGTCTACAGCCCGATGCGCAGCGGCATGCTCACCGGACGCTTCTCGGCGGAACGGGTGGCGTCGCTTCCTGATGACGACTGGCGCGGCAAGGACCCGGCGTTCCAGGAGCCGGAGCTCGGCCGCAGCCTCCGGCTCGTGGAATCTCTCAAGGCGATAGCCGGCAAGGTTGGTTGCAGCCTGCCCGAGCTGGCGGTGGCATGGACGCTGGCCTGGCCCGGTGTCAGCGGAGCCATCGTGGGTGCGCGCAGCCCCGAACAGGTCGACGGCTGGGTCGGAGCCGCCGGTGTCAGGTTGAGTGACGCTGTCCTCGACGAGATCGCCGGTGCGGTGCGTGACTCCGGTGCCGGGTCGGGTCCGGAACGCCCGGAACACTGATCTCGTGAGCGCGCGCAGCCGCATCGAGTTTCTCGGGGCGTTCGAGTCGACCTACCAGCCGCAGCACGACGTCGACATCGCGGAGACCACGCGGCACACCTCAATGTGGCGTGAGGACCTGGCCCTGCTCACAACC
>JBHEMT010000097.1:0-8810 GCA_046262435.1 Candidatus Dormibacteria bacterium
CGATTCCTCGACGCCGAGCTGCTCCTCCAGGCCACGGTCGAGAGCCCCGCTGAGTGCCTGCTTGATCATCCCCACGGCGGCTGGGCCGCGAGCCAGCCGCTCCGCCAGGGCCGTGGTGACGTTGACCAGCTCCTCATCGGGAACCACCCGGTTGACCAGCCCCCAGCGCTCGGCCTGGTCGGCATCAAGCTCGTCGCCGAGCAGGGACATCTCCATGGCCCGAGCAGCGCCGATCAGGCGGGGCAGAAAGTAGGTACCGCCCGCGTCGGGAACTAGCCCGATGCGCACAAAGGCCTGGATGAACCGAGCCGATGTGGCGGCCACCCGGAGGTCGGCAGCCATGGCCAGGGAGAGGCCGGCGCCGGCCGCCGCACCACGGATGGCGGCGATGATCGGTTTGGGCAGGGCGCGCATCCCCGTGATCGTGGGCATGTAGTGCTCGTGTAGGTAGTCGCCGACGTCGAAGGCCGAGTCGGTCACCTCGGAGCGGAGGTCGGCGCCCGCGCTGAAGGCGCGGCCCGCGCCGGTGAGCACGACCACCCGAGCCGCGTCGTCCTCGCCCGCTTTCTTCAATGTGGCGGTGAGCAGGTCGAGAAGCTCGCCGGTGAGGCTGTTGAGCCGGCGAGGGCGGTTGAGAGTGAGGGTGAGGACGCCGCCATCGCGGTTGCTGAGCAGGGGAGAGTCGTCGGTCATCTGCGGATCACACCACACCGGGCACCGCGCCGGGCGGCGGCCTCAGACGGCGGGCGCAATGCCCTGACCGTCGCCGAGCGCGCGCAACCGGGGATAGGTGTAGATCCCGGTGTTGTGCCCATCGGCCCACACGAGGTTGAGGCCGTAGGAGCCGACCAGGGAGATGTCGGCAAGCTCGTCCTCGCCGGGGCGGAGTCGCGGGTTGGTGGCGAAACGACCGGAGAAGTTGAGCTCGCCGGCGCAGGCGGCGCAGGGACAGTTGCGCCGCAGGAAGCCGAAGGGGATGCGCTGGATCACCCCGTCGGTCCACTCGACCAGCAGGGCCCGAGCCTCCTCGTCATAGTCGAAGCGCGCCGGCTGCAGCGCGCTGAGGTTGGTTCCGGCCACCGCGGCAGCATAGGCACCCCGCTCGGGGCCGGGTTCTCAGGAACCTCACAGGCGCGACCCAGGTGCGCTCTCAGGGTTGCCCGGCAGACTCTGGCACGTGAATCTCGATCCCCTCGTCGACTGCTGTGAGCACCTCTGGTTGCGGCTGACCCTCCGTGGACTCCCCGCACTACCACACCCCGGCCTGCGGCCCGCGACGGACCCGACCCACGAGCGGTGGGGCAGGATGGTGGGCATGGCTTCCCTGCTTCGGCGCTCCCGGGCCGGGCTGAGCCTGGCAGCCACGGCGGTGGTTCTTGCCGGGTGCAGCGCGGTGACCAGTTCGACTCAGTCGACCAGCCCATCCGGATCGGCCGCGGGCAGCGCTCAGCAAACCGCGTCCGCCCATGCCGTCTCCTCCCATCCTGCATCCGGGCCGCCCGGTGGGCAGGCTGCGGCGAATATTCCCGGGGCCACCCTTCAGGAGAGCTACGTTCAGGTCTACAAGAAGGTGCGCCTTCAGGTCGTCCAGATCCAGACCGACCAGGGGCTGGGCTCGGGGATCGTCTTCGACACCCACGGCGACATCGTCACCAACGCCCACGTCGTCGAGCAGGCGTCCACCTTCAAGGTGACCTTCGCTGACGGCAAGACCCGCGCCGCCACCCTGGTGGGCAGTTTCTTCGCCGGCGACGTCGCGGTGATCCACGTCGACGGTCTGAGCGTGGCCCCGGCAACCTTCGCCGACTCCACCAAGCTCGAGGTGGGCGACATCGTCATGGCGGTCGGCAACCCACTGGGTCTCAGCTCCTCGGTGACCAGTGGGATCGTCAGCGCCGTCGGCCGGACCCGGCCCGAGGGCAATGGCAACACGCTGCCCGACCTGATCCAGACCAGTGCGCCGATCAACCCCGGCAACAGCGGGGGCGCGTTGGTCGACCTCAACGGCAATGTGGTGGGCATTCCCACCCTGGCCGCCAGCGATCCTCAGCTCGGCGGCGCCGCCGGAGGAATCGGCTTCGCCATCCCGAGCAACACGGCGCGCGATGTCGCCTCGCAGCTGATCAGCACCGGCCGGGTGACCCAATCGCACCGGGCCTTCCTGGGCATCCGCGGCGCCGGTGCCTCGGACGGGTCCGGGGTGATCATCGGCCAGGTCGAGGCCGGAGGTCCGGCGGCGAAGGCGGGCCTGAGCGCGGGCGACCTGCTGACCGCGGTGAACGGCCAGACTGTCGACTCCACCGACAAGCTCAACGAGCTACTCGCCGCGCTCAAGCCGGGCGACCGCGCGACGCTCAGCGTCACCCGGGCCGATGGGTCGACCACCACGCTCCAGGTGACGCTGGGCCAGCTGCCCGGCTGAGAGACGGTCCTGCGCGCCGGCAGGGAGGCAGCCGCGCGCCGCCTCCCCGCCGGATCGCTAGCGGAGGACCGTCTGCAGCTTCATGGCCAGGCCCATGTCGCCCTTGATCTTGATCTTGCCGCTCATGAAGGCCATGGTCCCGTCGAGCTTCCCGGTGGCGAGGTCGACGAAGTCGTCGTCCTTCATGTCGATGGTGCACTTCGGGCTGTCGATGGCCCCTGGGCCCGCCTCACCCTTCCCGTCGGCAAGCGTGATGTGGTACTCGCCACCCTGCTCGCCGCTGAGGTTGAACAGGTAGGTGGCATTGGTGCCCGCCGCGCGCTGCGGGTCGGACTCGAGCCGGCTGTTGATCTCTGTGAAAACTTCGCTGGGGGTGGGCACGCGATCCTCCGATACGGCGGGTTTGCCCCGCGGGGTGCAATGGCGGGCGACAGTCTACGGTGCGGTTCCCGTCTCGGTCTCCGTCCGGGATAGCCGCGTCGTGGGAGACCCGGCCGGCGAGGAATAGACTGCCCTGAGATGGTTGTGGTCTGGCTCGTGGCTGCGGTTGCTCTCCTCGTTGCCGAGGTCATGACCACCGCGTTCTTCGCGCTCTTCCTCGCGGCAGGGGCCGCCGTAGCGGCGGTGGTGGGGGCGATCACGGCCAACATCGCGCTCGAGGTCGTGGCCTTCGCCGCGGTCTCCGTGGGTGGTGTTGCCGCCGGCCGGGCTCCGCTGATGCGGATGGTCCATCCCCATGGCCATCTGCCCCTGCTCCCGGGCGTCGGCCAGTTGGTTGGGCAGGTCGCCATCGCAGCCGATGCGATCGGTGACGAACATCATCCGGGCCACGCGCTGCTCGCCGGCGAGCGCTGGCTCGCGGTCACCGACATGCCCGAGCCGCTCCCCGCTCGTCAGGAGGTGGTTGTGGTGGCTGTGCGCGGCACCACCCTGCTGGTTCGCCCCACCCATCCGCTGCCCGCGCTGAGCGGCAGCTGACCGCACGCGTCACCCGGCGCGCGCACGACACCGCAAGGAGACCCATGGACCCCACCGGCATCGTGGTCGCAATCTTCCTCCTCATCCTGGTGCTACTGGTCATCACCGTGGTTGCCAAGACCGTGCGCGTGGTGCAGCAGGGCTACATGGGCATCGTCACGCGGTTCGGCCAGTACAGCCGTGAGGCCCCTCCGGGAATCAACTTCATCACTCCCTTCGTCGATCGTCTTGTCCTCGTCGACGTACGCGAGTTTCCCCGTACCGGTGACCGCCAGGAGGTGATCACCCGGGACAACGTCGCGGTTGCAGTCAACGCCACCATCTTCAGCCAGGTGGTCGATCCGCGGGCTGCCTTGTTCGCCATCCAGAACTACAACGTGGCCATCGACCAGCAGGCGCGTACCACCCTGCGCAACGCCTTCGGCAACGTGTCGCTGGACCAGGCGCTGTCGGAGCGGGAGCGGATCAACGCCAGCATGCAGGAGCAGATGGAGAGCGTCACCGACAAGTGGGGGGTGCGGATCAACCGCATCGAGATCGTTGACATCACCCCGCCGGCGCAGATCCTCCAGGCTCTGGCACTGCAGAAGCAGGCGGACCAGGAGGCTCGGGCGCGCATCCTCCAGTCGCAGGGTCAGCAGTCGGCTGCGGTGAACATTGCCGACGGCCAGCGCCAAGCGGCAATCAAGGAAGCGGAGGGGCAGAAGGAGTCGGCCATCCTGCGCGCCGAGGGCCAGCGGCAGGCGGCAATCCTCGAGGCGCAGGGCCGCGCCCAGGCGATTGAAACCGTCTACTCAGCGATCAAGGCCGCCGCGCCCGACCCCGCCCTCGTCGCCATCCTTCAGCTGGACACGCTGTCGAAGTTCGCCGCCAGCCCCAACGCCAAACTGGTGGTCCCGGTGGAGACTGCGGGGCTGCTCGGCGCCGCCCAGGCGCTGCGCTCGGTTCTCGGCGAGGGAGCCACGATGGTGCCGCCCCCCGCGCCGCCGGCCGGCGGGTAGCGAGCGTGGCACGTCGCACCCTCAGCTTCGGTGCGTCGGGCCTGACCGCCTGCCGGTGAGCGACCAGCCGGATCTCTTCGCCGCCGACGGTATGGGCGCCCCGGCCGGCGCGGTGCCCGCGCCCCCTCCGGTAGCCGACGCGGCCTCGGCCGACCTGGCCCGCGCCCCGTTGGCCACCCGCATGCGCCCGCGCACCCTCGACGAGTACGTCGGCCAGCGCCATGCGGTGGGCACCGGTAGTGTGCTGCGCCGCGCGCTCGACGCGGGCCAGTCGCCGTCGCTGATCCTTTGGGGGCCCCCGGGCAGTGGCAAGACCACCCTCGCCCGGCTGATCGCCGCGGGTGCCAGCGCTGCGTTTGAGCCGGTCAGCGCCACCTCGGCGGGTGTTGCCGACCTCCGCAAGGTGGTTGAGCGCGCGGGCATGCGGCGCCGTTCCGGCCAGGACACGCTGCTCTTCATCGACGAGATCCACCGCTTCAACCGCACCCAGCAGGACGCGGTGCTGCCCCATGTTGAGACCGGGCTGCTTCGCCTGCTCGGGGCGACCACGGAGAACCCCTCGTTCACGGTCAACGCCGCGTTGCTCTCGCGCGCCCGGGTGGTTCACCTCGACGCGCTCGACGACGCAGACCTCTCGGCGCTGCTGCACCGGGCGCTTGCCGATTCCGAGCGCGGACTGGGCGGCCTCACCGTCCACCTGAGTGACCAGGCGCGGCGGCGGCTGCTCTCGCTCTCCGGGGGCGACGCGCGGGTGGCGCTCAACGCACTGGAGCTTGCCGCGGGCGTGGCCGCGGGCGAGGACGGCGCGATCGGAGTCGACCACGTCGACGGCGCGCTGATGTCACCGGCGCTCCTTTACGACCGGGCGGGAGACCAGCACTACTGGGTGGTGTCGGCGCTGATCAAGTCGGTGCGCGGTAGTGACCCTGACGCTGCCGTGTACTGGCTGGCGCGCATGCTGGAAGCTGGGGAGGACCCGATGTTCGTGGCCCGCCGACTGGTGATCCTCGCTGCCGAGGACATCGGCCTGGCCGACCCGCAGGCGCTCCCCCTGGCGGTGGCGGCGCAGACGGCGACCCACAGCATCGGCATGCCGGAGGCACGGCTGGTGCTGAGCGAGGCGGCGATCTACCTGGCGATGGCGCCAAAGAGCAACGCTGCGTACCGCGCCTACGGCGCTGCCGTCGAGGATGTGGGGGAGACGATGCACCAGCCGGTGCCGCTCCACCTGCGCAACGCCTCAGGGTCGGTGGGCCGCGACATGGGGTTCGGCAGGGGGTATCGCTACGCCCACGACGAGGCGGACGGGGTGGCGACGCAGCAGCATCTGCCCGACGCGCTGTCCGGACGTCGGTACTACACCCCCAGCGATCGGGGCGCCGAGCAGGGGGTGGCGGAACGTCTCAGCGGGCTGCGCCGCCGGCTCGCGGGCGGCGAGGGCGGACCCGCGGAGTAGCCCGCCGGACATTGGTCAGGCGGGGTGCGAGAGAAAATGATCGTCCCCCGGCGGAGCCGGGGTTCCGGCCAGCGGGTGCACCGAGCGTTCGGCGTGAGGCGCCCGTCCGGCGACACGCTGCTGGGCGGCGCGCAGCAGCGCGCGGCGAACGCCGGGGAGCTCGGCGTCGGCGTCAAGAAGCGGTCCCCCGGCGCGCTCCGCCAGGGCGAGCCATCGGGTGGCGGTGTGGTCATCGACCGCCGGGGTGTCGCCGACCGGCCCAAGGGTCACCGCGTCGACGTCCGGGGGCAGGGTCGCGCCCCACAGCCAGGCTCGGGCGGCGAGGTTGCGCTCCTGGGCGTCGAGGATGGGCGCGCCATGAACGAAGTGGGGGCCGGGCACCCGCTCCACGTTCGTGCCCGGGATGGCTAGAACTGCATCGCCGCCGCTGCGACAGGCGTCGCCAAGGCCGACCAGGGCCGGCGCCGGGGACCCACAGAGCCAGACCGTCCCGGCGTTATCGGTGGCCTCCAGGAAGGCCTTCACCAGGGCGGTCATCCCGGCTCGCAGCGCGGCGACGCCGGCAACCCCCGAGCGTCGGACTCCGTCGGAGGCGCCGGCGTAGAGGAAGTCCGCCTTGATGACGCGCACCCCAGCGCGGCCCAGGCGGGCACCGGTCGCAGCGAGATGTGCGCGCACCTCGGGCAGCGACCCGTCGAGCACCGCCATGGCGGGGGTAGGCCGGGTGTCGAGCACCGGAGCGCCGTCCCGGTCGCGGAGCAGCCACTCCGGGTGCCGATGGACGAGTGCGGACGTGGGGTCTACGAGGAACGGCGCCAGCCAGCAGCCGAGACGCACTCCGTTGCTGGACAGCTCCCCGGACAGCCGGGCGAGGCTGCCCCCGAAGCGTGGCGACACCCGCCAGTCACCCCACGCCACTTCCCAGCCGTCGTCG
Source organism: Candidatus Dormibacteria bacterium (assembly GCA_046262435.1). Lineage (GTDB taxonomy): Bacteria > Chloroflexota > Dormibacteria > Aeolococcales > Aeolococcaceae > JBHEMT01. The sequence goes on from JBHEMT010000097.1 coordinate 6,792, forward strand.
ACTATGACCACCCCGCCCGGCGGGACAAGCCCGACCGCCGCTCGGGCGTCCGCGGCCGTGACCGAGGGGCCGAGGCAGTTCCAGCTCATCCAGCCGACCTGACGGGGCCCGGGGAGCCGGCTGCCGGCCGCCCTGGGCAGCGCGGCACCGGCACGCTCCCCGGGGTCGAGGCGGGCCAGCAGCACTGGATCCGCCCCGACCAGCTCGCCGCTAACCAGCCGGGTCAGGTCTCCGGGGCTGCCGGTGCGCTCCCATTCCTGGGCGGCAGGTCCGGTGGCGAGCAGGTCGATCGCCCCCGCACCGTCCCAGGCCACCCGCAGCGGTCCGATGGTGGGTGGCTCGAGGAGCCGGACTGCAAGCGCCTCGAAGGTGGCGTGCGAGCCGGCGATCCCACCCCACCACCCCGCTCCCGGCTCGCCGAGGCTGCGCAGGCCGGCCCAGTCCCATGAGTGGTACCCGTCCACCAACAGCCGATCCGCCCCGGGGAGGTGCAGCCTGACCCCCAGGGCGGTGAGATGAGTTGGGGCAGACGCCCGGCAGCGCGCGCGTAGCCGCCGCCCTCCGGCCGTTGCCGTGTTCTCCAGGGTCAGCTCGAGACCGGGTGGCCGGGGGCGCGGAGGTCCGCCGTCCACTGAAGCGACGGGCTCGGCCCGCACCGCAGAGGGATCAGACCAGGCGCGGGTCACTCCCGACCGCTGCCGGTGGCGACAGCCCGCCGTACCCATGCGACCAGCACCGTGCGCGCCCGAGCCCGGTCAGCCGATGACCGCATCGGCCTCGATCTCGAGCAGGAAGACATCATCGACGAGCCTGCTCACCTCCACCATTGAGGTGGCCGGCCGCACCGCGGCGAAGGCTTCGGCGTGCGCTCGGGCCACTTCGTCGAAGTCGCCGATGCTGGTGACGAAGATGCGGGTGCGGATCACCTGCTCCAGACCACAGCCAACCTCCGCCAGAGCGGCGTCGATGATCGCGATTGCTCGGGTGGCCTGCGCGTAGGCTCCCGCGGGTACCGTCCCGTCGACGTTGCGGCCCACGGTCCCGGACACGGCGACGTGGTTGCCGGCACGGACCGCTCGCGAGTAACCGGCGACCGCCTCCCAGGGAGCGCCGGAGGACACCCGCTGGCGCTGCACCGACATGCTCGTCACCCTCGGTTCGGCAGGGAGCGTGGAGGCGACGGCGGGGATCGAACCCACGATGGCGGTTTTGCAGACCGCTGCCTTACCACTTGGCTACGTCGCCGCCCGGCCACTCTACCAGCCGCGGGGAACCGGGCCCAGGGCATCGGGCGCTGCTCTGCCGCGCTCCGTCCGCGCTGCGCGCCCGCTTGCACCCGGGCGGTCGTCGGGCTCCGGGGGCAGTACCATGCCGACGTCCAGGGCGTCGGCGAGGGCGCGGAGACGCGCGTAGAAACCTGCGGTGTGCGGGGAGCGCGCCAGGCGGAGGCCGGCGAAGTCGAAGTGGTGCACCCACTCGTGCATCAGGGTGTTGAGGAACACCTTGGGGGTGGTCACCTGCTGGCGGACTGCGGTGCGGTGATAGATGCGGATGCGAGCCCGGCTCACCTCACCGGCGGCGAACCAGCAGCGGTAGTAGCCGTAGGTCTTGCTCTGCAGGCGGCGGCCGTCGTGCTGATGCACCTGGCGCCGGTCAGCGACGAGCACCTCGCAGGCAGCCAGGCCACCGATGGCGTTGAGCTCATCCACCAGCTGCTGCCCCAGCCGGCGCCGTTCAACGGCGTCCTCGGACGCGCTGAGGATCCGGATTGCCAGGCCGCGAGCGACGGGGGAGGGGCGCAGCGGGAGGCCGGCGGCCCGCTGGCTCTGCCGGTACGTTGGGTCCCCCGCCGGGCGCCTACCGAACATACGCTCCATGAGTATAGGGGGCCGCGGCCGCACATACTTGCCACGCGCCGGGCTGGCGGAACGGTAGACGCAGCGGTCTTAAACACCGCGGGGAGCAATCTCGTCTGGGTTCGATTCCCAGGCCCGGCACGCCCGATTTCGTATTCAGCAA
>JBHEMT010000098.1:0-10915 GCA_046262435.1 Candidatus Dormibacteria bacterium
GGCGACCAGCAGGTCGCACCCCAGGGCCAGTCCGAAGCCGCCCGCCAGGGCGTGTCCATTGATGCAGCCGATCAGCGGCTTTCCCAACGACTCGGCGGCGAGGAAGACCTCGACAAACACCTCGCGACCGGCGTGACGCTCCAGTTCGGTCTGCTCGCCGCCGAATTCGGTGAGGTCGGCCCCTGCGGAAAAGGCCCTGTCGCCGGCACCGGTGAGTACCACGGCGCGGACGTCGGGATCTTCGGCGGCGCGCGTGTAGGCATTTCGAAGTGCGCCCAGCAGCGTCGCGCTCAGCGCGTTGCGCTGCTCCGGCCGGTTGAGGGTCAGGGTGGCGACTGCGGCGTCAACTTCGTAGAGGACGAGCGCCGAGGACGACGGGTCTGCGGCCGTGGCGACGGGCAACTGCATGTCCTCCGGCGGAGCGGGCGGCGGGTTCGAGGCGCGCAGTGGTGGTGGGGGACGTCACCGCCGATGCGTCCCGGTTAGGTGGTCCCGGGCGGGGTCTGGGGACCCAGATGGATGGGATCGGCGAGGTCGCTGGCCGCGGCGGCCCGGTGCAGAGCGGGCCCGAGCCCCTCATTCGCCAGCGGCACCTTCTCATCACGCAGAGCGTCGACCGCTGCGGCGGCGGACTCGAGCGCGTCTGCTCGGGTGGGCCCGTGCACGAGGAGCTCTCCGAGGCGAGTCCCAGGGCCGCCGGACGGCCTCCCCGGAGCGATGTTCCAGGCGAGCTCAGCCCCTGGAACATCGGTGGTGGGCAGCCGGTTGGCGGTCACGCTGGGGTCGCTTCCGGCCTGCAGGGACACCCAGACCGCATGCTCCCTGGCAGGGGGAGGCAGGTGGCCGGCGTCGGTGGGCTTGTCGGCGACCACTCGCAGCTGGAGCCGCAGCGAGTCCTGCCCGGTCACCGCGTCGATCAGCGGGTACCCGGGCTGCAACCGGGGGTCGAGGCCAACGACCGCGAAGCCACGTGGGTGGTCGAGGCTGATCCGGAGGGTTCCGGCATTGGAGTAGCCCAGACACCGGGCCACCAGGGTGACGGCGGCGGTGAGCCGCTTCTCGAGGGCGGGGTCGAGTCCCAGGGCGGGCCCCTCCTCGACCACCGTGGCGCCGTCGGCGAGCACGGTGTGAGCGCGGCTCCCCAGCAGGTGGATATCGCCCTCGGCATCCACCAGAAAGCCCATTTCGATGACCCGCCCCGCCTCGGCGGCATCGGGATCACCGGGCACCGGGACCCCGAGGTCGGCGAACGTCGCCCGGGCAGCCCTTGGGGAGGCAAGCATGCCAACCACGTCCGCGGGGGGCCCGATCCAGAGCAGGCCCGCCTCCTCAACCGCCAGGGCGAGCTCGCCGTCCAACGCGGTCTCGTCGAAGCCGGGGTGCACGGCGTCGCAGTTGGTCTCCATCGCCAGGCCGACGATCTGCCGTGCGTCAAGCCGGCCGGCGGTTGGCTCCTCACCCACGGCGACCCCGAGGTCCGCCTCCACGGCGAAGTCGTCGCTGCGGTCGCCCTCACCGCAGACTGCGACCGCCTCCACTCCCTCGGCGTGACATGCCCGGACGATCCGTAACGCAGCCTGGCCATTGGTGCAGACCAGGACACGACGCAGCGGCATGAGACCTCCAGAGATGTGCGAGCGCGCCAAGTGTATGAGCATGGATGGCGGCCACGGTCTGTTGCGGCCGAACAGTCCGGCGCCGCGAGCGGCGCCGGACCGGTGAGCGGGGTCAGACCACGGCGGGCTGAGCCTCAACGGTATCCAGGGCGGCCGCCTCCAGGCCGTTGCTCGGCTCACCGGGACCTCGCTGCAGCAGCTTGACGGTCTCGGCGACGATCTCCGTGGTCGTACGCCGCAGGCCATCGTTGCCCTCGTACTCCCGGGTGCGGAGCCTGCCCTCGATGTAGATCCGCTTCCCCTTCACGCAGTAGAGCGAGCACACCTCGGCGAGGCGCGCGAAGGCCACCACAGTGTGGAACTCCGAGGTCTCCTGGCGGTTACCCTCAGCGTCGCGCCACACGTTGTTGGTCGCCAGGCGCATGCGCGTCATCGCCTTGCCCGACGAGGTGCTGACCGCTTCGGCGTCCCGGGTCAGGTTGCCGACCAGAATGACCCTGTTGATCATGGGATCAACCTCCAGTGAGGGAGCCGGGTGGCTCCCGATGGCGAAGTGCAGCCCCACATTCGGCGGTTGAAGCGTCGTTCACGGAAGTGAGAGGTCCAGGCGCGGGTCCTCGGGAATCCCGTCGCGACGAATCTCAAAGTGGAGGTGCGGGCCGGTGCTGTTGCCGGTGGAGCCCACCACACCGATCGTGGCTCCGGCCAGAACCACCGCGCCATCCGACACCGTGACCTCGGAGAGGTGCCCGTAGAGACTGCTCAACCCGGTGCCGTGGTCGATGACCACATGGAGGCCGTAGCCTCCCGCGGCGACGATGACCCGCGCGCGGCCACCGAGGGTGGCGTGCACCGACGTGCCTGCGGGCGCCGCGAGGTCCACGCCGGAATGCCAGTGCCGGGCCGGACACGCGGGCTCGACGGGCTCGAACGGGTACACGGAACAGCCGAACGGTTGGGTGAGGACCGCGCCACCCACCGGAGGCTGGAACCTCCCGGTTACCAGGCCTTCCCCACGCCCCGAGCCCGTCGCCCTCGCCACGGTCGGCGACATGCTCACCGCTGAGGCACCAAGTGCCAGCGCCAGCCACAGTCCGACGACCAGGCCGGCCACCGCCCGGATGCCGCCACTCATGCGGCCGTCCGGTGCGTGGCGTGGCCGAAGCCCAGTGCCTTCCGAACTGACTTCTCGAGGTCGTGGCTCATCGTCTTGGCCTTGGTCTCGAGGTGGGCTGCGGTGTTCAGCGCACCGGGCACCTTGAGCAGGATGAACAGGGTGGCCAGCGCGTAGAGGGTCTGGGCTATGCCCGCATCGGCGGCGAACTGGGTGACGGTGGCGGTGCGCAGGATCACCAGCTGCAGGGACTGCATGAAGACCGTCGTGACAAAGAGCCGCACCCAGGTGTGGGCGTAGGTCCTGGTCTCCGGAAGGAGCCCGCACAGCGCCGCCACCGGCGCGACGGCGACCAGGATGGTGAGCAGCGCGTAGCGGATCACGTATGCGAGTGCGAGCAGTACCAGCGCGAGCACCAGGGCCACCGCGAAAAGCGCATGGAACAGGTTCTGCGACGCCGCCACTGCGGCGATTACCGGATCAGCGAGCGCCGCCGACCAGGGGAACGAGCTGGTGTGCAGCGGGCCGCCAAGGGCCAGGGCCACCGCGCCGAGGGCGTTGTTGAGGTCGATGACCATCTGCATCAACGGCAACGAGCAGTGAATCAGCACGATGGTCCCGAGCAGGCGCGGCAGCATCGCCCGCATGCCGTACCGGGCGCGAATCGAGCGCTCCCACATACTGCGCAGAAACGTGAAGGTGACAACCGCGGTGAGCACCGCGTCCATGGCGACGACCAGCCCGAGGTTGAGCGAGCGCAGCGCGCCGCGTGCGGTGAAGGCGCCACCACCGGCGACGTCGACCGTGCGCAGGAGGTAGCGGCTGAGCAGCGCCTCGATGTCGGTGCGCGCGGTGTCCACCAGGTGGACGAGCGCGGTGGTGAGCAGGTGGAGCAGAAGGCTGGCAGGGTCCAGGGACGGAGGGTGCACCGCCGGTCAGTGAACCGAGGAGGGGACCGTGGCGATGAGGGCGTGGGTGAGCGTGCCGGCGATCTCCACGCCGATGGTCCCGAAGACGATCCGACCGATCCAGCGCTTGGCCTCCATCACCGCACGCGGCTCGACGGCGACGATCTTGTAGAGAAACGCGGTCAGGAACGCCAGGGCGCCGATCGAGCCGATCAGACCCTGCGCGAGCACAACCCAGTGGTCGACCAGCGACTTGAGCTCGGGCACGTCAGCCAGCTCCGATGGGCGGATGCTCGAGCAATGAGCGAAGTTGGTCGCGCAGCGTTCGCGCCAGGGAACGCACGATGCTCAACTGCCCCCGGGTGGTGGCGGCGGTGTCCCGGTTGAGCAGGGTCCACAACCCTCCCGGAGACCGCAGTGCAGGAGGGAGCCACGACGAGGAGCCCGTCCCCAACCGGGGCGACGGCAGCACCAACGGTGCCGGCGAAGGCGGCGGCGCGGTGGGGGCGAAGAGCGGCGGTCCGGCGAGCGGGGCGGACCGGGGGAGCACGTGGACGATCAGAGTCGAGGCGAGCACGGCGAGAACCGCGGCGACCAGAACCAGGCGCGGGGACAAGGGCATGGAGACCTCCGGGACACACGACTGTCGCGAACGCCCCACCTCCGCCCCGGACGCTGGTCCGATGCCTGAATGTTACACAGATTTGTGGTGGTCCGTCAAGCGGTGGGTGCCTCCCGTGCCACCCCCGCGAGCCACGCGACTCCCAGCCCGGCCGCGGCCGGGGTAAGCAACCGGAACGGCATCGAGCGCCGCCCAGGACCGCTCAGCAGCGCGAGACCGGCTGCGACATCGGCGGTCACCACCGCAGCGGCGGAGCGGCGAAGCCAGCGCCGGGCGGCGGCGGTGCCCGGATCCGTGCAGGCCACCATCGCTGCCGTCACAGGGGCAAGCAGCGCCACCGCAGTTGCGGCTCGCGGCCCCAGGTGAACCGGCAGGCTGGCCACGCCGGTGCGGGCGTCGTCGGCAAGGTCGGGGAGCGCATTGGCGCAGTGCAGCCCCGCGGCGAGCAGACCGGCAAGCAGCGGCAACCGGCGCAGGTGAGCGACCGGCCGGCCCACCGCGGCGCAGGCCACCAGGGGCACAGCCATCAGCCCGCCCCACCAGGGGAGGACCGACGCCGCGTTGCGCTTCAGGCCCAGGTCATAGCCAAGTCCCGAGCCCAGACCCAGCACCATCGCGGCAGGCGCCGGCGAGCTCAGACCCGCTGCGAGCACCAGAGCCGTCAGCGCCCCGCCGCTCGCCACCATGCCGGCCTCGAAGCGCGTGACCACACCGCGAACCAGCGGCTTGTGGGGCTTGGCGACGCGGTCGCGGTCCACATCCGCCCAGTCGTTGGCGGCGCCGATGGCAAGCTGCGTCGCCAGCATCGAGCCGCCCACCCGCAGCAGGATGGCCGCCGGGGGAGTTGTCGCTGCGGCGAAGCGGGCAACGCCGACCGTGGTGGCGGTCACCAGCAGGGACGGGCCGGGATGAGTCAGGAAGAGCAGCGCCTTGGCGCGGCCCCCGGCTGGACTGCGTTCGTCGAGAAACTCCCGCAGCGGAAGCATCAGTGGGGCACCGATGCAGCAGCGACCTTTAGGGGAGGCTCGTGGGGACGGCGGCGGCCGGCGGCGGTGAGGGTTGCCCACGAGGGTTGCCGTTGCCACGGCCGTTGCCCGACCGACCCGTGCCGCCCTGCGTGGTGCCGGTGCTTGAGCGTCCCGACCCGCTGCCATAGCTGCCGAAGAAGCCGTTGTACTGGCCGGGGCAGAGCAGAATCCCACCCCGACGGCCGGAGCCGGATCCCTGGCCGTAGATCACGCTGTACCCGCCCGGGCCGGTGTAGGTAATCGCTCCCGTGTAGCCGCCGCCGGGCCCGCCGGTCGCCTGGACCACGTTGCCGTTGACCACGACGTTCCCGTACATCGAGCCGAACCCGCACGTGCCCGGACCGGTCCCGGTGAGGAAGTACGCGGGCTTGCCGTTGTACAGCGTCGAAAGGATGTCGGACGGCTGGCTCGGCCAGCCGTCGCCCCCTGGCGGCAGCGAGGCGGCCATGAAAGCGTGCCAGATCGGAGCGGCGCCGACGACTCCGGTGGTGCCCTTGGCGAGCGGCGTGTTGTCGGCATTGCCGATCCAGGTCGCAGTGGCCAGGTGCGGTGTCCACCCCACGGTGAGGTTGTCCCGGAACGCCTCGGTGGTGCCGGTCTTGGCGGCGACGACGTGCCCATCGAGAGTCAGCGCCGAATGAAGCCCGAACTCAATGGCGCGATTGCTGTCGTCACTCATGATGTGGTTCATGATGTAGGCGGCTCCGGGGTCGACCACCTGCTTCGGCTTGGCAGGCTGGGGCCAGAGCTCGGCACCAGTGGCATCCCGAACCGAATCGACAAATCGTGCGGGGTGCAGCGTGCCCCCCGCGGCGAGCACGGATCCCGCCTGGGCCATCTGCCACAACGGCACCTCGTGGGTCCCCAGGGTGAGGCTGTACTCGTGCCCGTAATAGGAGCTCGGCTGGTCGAGGCTCGGCGTGCTCACCCCGAAGGCGTGGGCCTGGTCCACCACCTTGTCAATGCCTGCGGTGATGGCGGTCTTGATCGCCGGCACGTTCAGTGAGTTGCCCAGCGCCTGCTGCAGGGGCAGCACGCCGTGGAACTTGAGGTCGTAGTTCTTGGGCATGTAGGGGAGGTCGTGGTACTGGCCGGTGCCGCTCGGCAACACCAGGGGAGCGTCGAGAATGGGGCTGATCATCGTCGCCTTGCGCTGGGCGATGACGCTCGTGTACGTGAAGATCTTGAATGTCGACCCGGGCTGGCGCGGCACGTTGGCAAGGTCGATCTCGGAGCCGGGATGACCCAGCCCGGCACCGCCGACGTAGGCGAGCACCTCGCCGGAGGAGGGGTCGATGCTGACCAGCGCCCCGTCGGTCGCGTGGTTCGAGCGGACGATGGCGTCGACCTGCTTGGTCACGATTCCCTGAGCGCGCATCTCCAGGTTGAGGTCGAGGCTGGTGCGCACCCGGAGGCCGGCGGTGTAGGGATCGAGCTGCAGCTGCTTCTTGATGAGGTGGACCACCCGGTCGACGAACGCCGGCGCGAGGTTGTACTCGCTCAGGTCACCGGAGGTGTAGGGCAGCTTCTCGGCAAGCGCGGACGCGACCTGCGCGGCGGTGATGTCTCCTGAGGTCTGCATGGCGAGGAGCACCGACTCCTGCCGGGCCACCGCGGCGAGGGGATGACGGAAGGGGTCCAGATCGGTGGGGTGATTGGGGAGGCCGGCCAGCATCGCCGCCTCGGCGAGGTCGAGCTTTGATGCGGGCACTCCGAAATACGTCTCGGCCGCGGCCTCGATGCCGGTCGCGCCATGCCCGTAGTAGATGGCGTTGAGGTACTGGTCGAGAATCTCCGTCTTGGTCAGTTGCTTGTCCAGCGTCCGGGCCACGAAGAGCTCGCGCACCTTGCGGTCAAGGGTCTTCGTGTCGTTCAGGTAGCGGACCTTGGCCAGTTGCTGGGTGATCGTGCTCGCCCCCTGCTGGGCACGCTGGTGGGTGAGGTTCTGGAGGGCGGCCACAGCCACCCGGGAGGGGTTGGCAGCGCCCTCCCGCCAGAAGTTTCGGTCCTCGATCGCCACGGTGGCCTGGACCAAGAGTGGGCTGATCGCCTGCTCCGGCACCGGCACGCGGCGGTCGCCGGACGGATGGAGGTCGGCGATGAGCACGCCGTTGCGGTCGAGGACCAGGCTGTCGGCGGACTGAAAGCGGGGGGCAGGCGGCTGCCCGAGTTTGCCGTCGAGCACCGCGAACGCCACCTGGACGCCGCCCCAACCTCCCAGGGTCAGGACCAGGGCGGCCGTGATCAGCCCAAGCAGCACGCGCTGCGACCGCGAGGGCTGGCGGCGGCGCCGGTGCCGAGCCGACTGGATGGCGCGCAGCCTGGCCGCACGCGCGGATGCGTCAAGTGAACGGCGCGGGGTGAGGTCTGGGCGCAGGGTCATGCGATCAAAAAGAGAAACGCGGCGGAGGGCGGTTCAGTCACGGTCACCTTCGGTCCCGCCACAACGCGTGCGGGTTCCCAGTGTACGGGGCCGCTCCGGTCAGCGTCCGGCCCCCCGGTCCACCGGCGCGTCCGGCACGGCTCGGCACCGGTCGCGTTCGGGGTCGCACTCCACCGCGACCAGCCCCCCGACCATAGTGATCTGGCCGACGAAGAAGAAGTAGGTGAGGATGATGAAGAAGATCGCGAAGGTGGCGCCGAAGCGCTCGAAACCGGCGGCGAAGTGGGCGATGTAGACAGGAAAGACCACCGAGAACAGGGTGAACAGCGCTCCGGCGGTCAGGGCACCGGGGAGAACGTAGCGCCAGCGCTGCCGGCGGTTGGGGACCACCATGTAGATGGCCCCGAAGAGCACGGTGCCGTCGGCCACGCTGGCAACCGCCTGGGTGAGGTAGGCGGCGCCGGAGCTGACGAACGCCTCTGACGGCAGCGGGAGTTGGCGCACCAGCGGCAGCAGCGTGGCGCTCAGCAGAATCGGGACGGTGAGCACGATGAGCAACAGCACCATGGCCACCCCCATCACCCGCTGGGGCAGGAAGTCGCGTGGCTTGCACCCGTAGATCCGCGACAGCCCCTGGTCCATCACGGCAAAGAGCGAGGTTCCGCTCCAGAACAGTCCGATGATGCCCACCAGGGCAAACAGGCCGCTGCGCTGCTGCACATTGTTCAGCGCCTTGAAGATGCCCTGCTGGTCGGTGTGAAAGGTTGAGGCCACGGCATTGTTGATGTCGAGCGCGATGCTGGGGTTGCGCAACAGCAGGCCGAGCACGCTGGCCGCGATCAGTACGAGCGGGAAGAAGGCGAAGAGGAAGTTCCAGGCGATCAAGGTGGCCCAGTTGCCGGTGTCGCCGTCCATGTAGCGCTGCACGATCCGCCAGATGAACCGACCCGCAGCCCGCGGCGGACGGAAGGCCTGGGTGAGCGGGGCGGGCAGGACGATTGCGCGCATCTGCGACGGAGTCTACCCGGGGGTCCCGGACACCTCTCGGGTGAGCGGTCTTCGACGACGCGCCTCGCTCAGTGTGGGGAGCGAACCGGCGGGCGCCCCGACCGCGCCCGGTATGCCGCCAGGGCAACCTGTCGCTCGGTTGCGTGGTCGACGATGGGACGCGGATAGTCCCCGGGGCTGCCGCTGGCATCGCGGGCAAGCCAGGGAGTGTGAACCACCTCGGCGGGGAGCCTGCCGAGCTCGGGAAGATGGGCTCGAACGTAGGCACCATCGGGGTCGAACCTCTTGCCCTGCAGGACCGGGTTGAAGATGCGGAAGTAGGGCTGCGGGTCGGTGCCGGTGGACGCCGCCCACTGCCAGCCCCCGTTGTTGTTGGCGACGTCCGCGTCCACCAGCCGCTCCAGGAAGTAGCGCTCACCCAGCCGCCAGTCGAGGTGCAGGTCCTTGGTGAGGAAGGACGCGACGATCATCCGGCAGCGGTTGTGCATCCACCCGGTGGTGTTGAGCTGGCGCATCGCAGCATCGACGATGGGGTAGCCGGTGCGCCCCGCGCACCACGCGGCAAAGCGGCTCTCGTCGTCGTCCCACGGAAGGTCACGCATGTCCTCACGAAACTCGAGGGTGCGCACGTAAGGGAAGTGATACAGCACCGCGGCATAAAAATCGCGCCAGCACAGCTCGCTCACCCATGCATCCACGGCGCGTCGCACGACGGTGCTCGACGTCCCGGCGCGCAGGGCCAGCGCCTCCCGGAGCACGGTCCGGATGCCCACGGTGCCGAAGTGCAGGTCGGCGCTGAGCCGTGACGTCTGATGTTGTGGAATGTTGCGCAGCTGGTCGTAGCGGGCAAGGCCGTCGCTCGCAGCGACGAAATTGGTGAGCCGCTGTCGCGCAGCCCGCTCTCCGCCCGGGATCAGCTGCTGACCCAGGTCATGCAGGCCCAGTGATTCCACGGTGGGCAGCGGCCGACCGGCGGGGATCGTGGCGAGCGGAAGGAGGTTGGCCAGCGGCGGCGGCATGGCGTCTCCGGTTCCAACCTGCTGGAGCTCGGCGAGGAACCGCCGCCGGTACGGGGAGAACACGGTGTAGGGACGCCCATCGTCATGGGTGGTCGCGATGGGCGATGTGTAGAAAAGCTCGCTGGAGAGCTGCAGCTCGATACCGCGCCGCCGCAGCGCGGCGCTCACCTCCCGCTCTCGGCGGCGGCTGAAGGGGGTGACGTCGGCGACCGCGGTCACCACGACCGCCCCAGTCTCGGCGACCAGCTCGTCGAGCACTCGGGCGGGATCACCCTGGCGGACAAGCAGCGCGCCCCCGTGGTCGCGAAGCGTGGCGTCGAGCTCGGCCAGTGCGTCGTGCTGGTAGCGGGCCCGGCCGGGACCGATTCCCTCATCACGCAGCTGCTCCTCGTCGACCACGAACACGCAGAGCAGCCGGCGCGACCCGCCCCCCGCCGCCGTCAGGGCGGCGTTGTCGTCGAGGCGCAAGTTGCGCCGGAACCAGTGGATCCCCAGGCCACCGGAGGCGGCCTCCGCGCTTGTCATCGGCGCCGCACGGTGGGATTTCCCGGTCCGGCGCCGACTGCCACGACATCTGCCGTCGCCGGACGCGCCGACGTGGTCATCAATGCTGCGGCCGAGCCGCCGCTCGCAGGCGCCGGCTGCCAGGGAGGAAGTACCTCGTGCAGGAGGCTGAGCACCCGAGCCCAGATAATGCGGTCATCGCGGTGCACGCCCCGATCATGGGCGTCGGCTCCCGCTGGGACCGGCCGGGAGATGCAAGCCTCCCGCCCGGCTGACACCGGCTGGGCGTGGGCGGCCGGACCGGTTCCGGGCGCACCGGGTAACGAAGGCGCAACCGGTCGGCGCGGCTGGCCCTGGGGTGGGAACATGACACCGCGTATGGCGGAAAGCCCCCGGGTCCTAGTGGTCGAGGACAACCAGGATGTTCGCGAGATGCTCCGGCTTCAGCTGGGCTTCGCGGGCTATGAGGTGACGTGCGCCGAGGACGGCCTGGAGGCGATCGAACTGCTCGAACGCTTCGAGCCGGAGGTGATGCTGGTGGACGTGGTCATGCCCAGGCTTGACGGGGTCGGCCTGACCGAGCACATCCGCGCCCAGGCGCGCTACCGGGAGGTGCCCCTGATCCTGCTCACCGGTCTGGACTCCTCCGACGACCGGGTCCGGACCGCGATGGCCCTCCCCCACGTGCACCATCTGGCCAAGGGACAGTCGCC
>JBHEMT010000099.1:0-6173 GCA_046262435.1 Candidatus Dormibacteria bacterium
GGGCCAGGTAGGCGATCATCGCCACGGTGGCGAAGATCGCCCCGAAGGCGTCCATCCCTCCACGCCAGACGGCCACGACCTCAAGCGGGTGGTGCAGGTACGGGCCGAGCGGCTGCTGCACGACGTAGTACAGCCGCGCGCCGAGCAGCGCGGCGACGATGGTCCAGGTGAGCATCCGGTCGCACTCGGCGCGGGGCACCCCGCGGGGCAGCAGGTGCGGGAGCACCCCCCAGCGGAAGCCGGTGACGAAGGCGACGACGTAGGCGATGCCGTACCAGTGCACGGCGACCGGGCCCAGATGGACCGCTACCGGATCCAGCCCGATGTGAATCGCCGTCAGCATGCCCACCGTCGCATCATCGCAGGGTGCCTCAGCACGCCCGGCTCACGAACCCGGCGGCGACTAGTAGATGAGCACCGGGGTGCCGCGATCGGCCCAGTTGTACAGGCCCGCGACCAGCGTGGAGTTGACGTGCACGCAGCCATGTGACGCCACCGCCAGGTTGTACTGCGAGCCGGGGCCCAGCGCTGAGTTCGGCTCCCAGCTGGCGTCGTGGATCCCGTGTCCCTGGTAGGTGAACCAGAGCACGTACTGCACCCACGAGGGTGGGTACCAGTACTGCGACCCGTAGGGGTCTCCCGAGATCATCTGCCAGGGATGGTTCTTGGCCAGGACATGGAAGTACCCGGTCGGGGTGGGGCGGGCCGGGCGGCCGGTCGTCGTCAGGCTGGTGATCACCACGCGGCCGTCCTGGTACGCGGAGAGCACCTGGCACTGGATGCTGATGATGATCACCTTGCCCTGAGTGGGCAGGCTGTTGTCCGGGACCCGGCACCCCGGATTGTGGAAGGCGTCGCCACCGGGGAAGGAGGCGGCGCCGACGGCATCGCCCACCTGGCCACCCATCCCGATGAAGCCGCCGGCCGAGCCGTTACTGCTCACCAGGCTCCGCCACACCGCGTGGTCGGTGCCCTCGGCGTAGAGGAAAGCGCCCCCGGCGATTGGCGCCATGCTCACCCCGCTGACCAGCCGGCCACCCGCTGAGCGTGTGCCGCTCCAGCCGCCACCGGTGTCACTCGCGTACCACATCGCGTTGTCCGTGCCGTGGCAGGCGAAGTAGGCCTGTCCGCCGGCATCGCCGAGTGCGGGCCGGTCAACACACCACCAGGAGGTGGGGCTGAAGGGCGTGGTGAGGGTGCGGGTGTAGACGCGACTGCCGCCCCCGTCGACCGCAAAGGTCGTCTGGCCCTCGACAACGGCGATGGCCGGCGCGCTGGTGAGATACCCACCCAGGCTGGTGAGTCCGCCGACCTGGGGCAGACCGGCCGTCAGCGGACCCTGCGCGTACCAGAGGGCGCCGTCCGCCCCGCGACAGGCCACGGTGAAGGTCGAGGACGCGGCGTCGGCGAGGGCGGCGGGGCCGTCGGTGCAGTAGGTCGGTGCGTTCGACAGTGGCTGCCAGGGGACTCCGTCGCCGCGAACCCAAAGTGCGTGGTCGGTGCCCACCGCCACGTACACGGTCGCACCGTTGGCGCGGGCGACCGCGGGCGCGCCGAGCAGCTGTCCCCCGTATCCAAGCCAGCCGCCGCCGGGGTTGACCCACAGCCCACCGTCGAGCCCCCGGACGGCGACCAGCTGTCCCCCGAAGTCACTGGCACCGGCGTGCTGTGTGGGCGCGCCCAGAACCAGGCTCGTGGCCACCACGGCGCCGAGAACCAGGGACGTGGGGCGGCGAGGGAGCCTCATGCGGAGCAGTGTGGAGTGGGCGATCGCATGTCCTGGTCGCTCGGGTGTGACGATTTCGGGGACGGTTGGCTCGAGGGCGGCGGCTGCGGCTGTCCGGAGTATGAACGCGCCCGGAGCATTGCGACCGCCCCGCCGCTGAGCCCTCGTCCCGGCGCCGATGGGCGGTGGGGTGAGCGGCGGCCCGACCCCTGCACGGTCACGCTGGCCTCGTGCGGGCGTTGACCCGGCGGCCTCGCGACCTATGCTCAGACCCCCGCCCCTTGTTGGAGGTTGGATGAACCCGCCCCCGCGCCATCCCGATTCGGACCCGTGGGCCGCGGAGGACAGCCCGCGCGACGATGAGCCCGGCTGCCGGGTGCAGAACGTCAGCTGCGGCCGGTGCGGGTGGCCGAGTGCCTGCGTGGTGCAGCAGGGGATGCGCCGGCTGAGCTTCGTCTGCCACTGGTGCGGTAAGCCGACCGTGGGTATTGTCGACCCCACCATCCGGGGCACGATCATCTTCTGAAGGCAGCGCTGCTGCTGGGCGCCGCGTAGCCACCGGGACCGGCCCGATGGCGCAAAGAACGACGTGTCACAAAGCGCCGCGCAACCGGTTGCAGCGTCGCTCCATGCGCACAGCGGGGCTAGCCTGGCGCGGAGCCGTCGACGCATCCCCTCCCGGTCGGCGCGGTGCCGCGGGCGATTGCCGGCTCGTCCAGCGCAGGAGCAGCACGTGCGTCTCAACCCTTTGTGGTCGGTCGTCGGCCTAGCGCCGGTCGGCGCCGCGGCGATCCTGGCGGGAGCACTCGCCCTGCACCCCGTCGCCTCCGGAGCGAGGGTTGTCACGGCAGCCCAAGCACCCGCGCAGGCAGCCTCGGCGGCCGCGCGGCCCACGCCCGCTCAGCCGGGTGACGCCCCCTCAGCTGACTTCTCCGCGAGTCCGCCGACCACTGCAGCTCCGACGCCGAGCCCCTCGCCGGCGGCCCCTGCAGCGCCGCGCACCACGCCACCTCCGGTCAGGGTGACCTTCATCTCCCGCCCATCCCCGTCGCCGAGCCCAACGGTGGCACCACCGACGGCATCGCACGCGCCGGCAACCACCCCCTCACCCTCGGCCCCGACGCCTACCCCGACCGCCTCGGCGCCGCCGCAAGCGTCGCCGTCGCCGCCCCCGGCATCCTCCATCCCGGCGATCATCACTGCGGCAGCGCAGCGACACGGGGTCGATGCGACCCACCTGATGGCCGTGGCCCGGTGTGAGTCGGGGTTGGACCCCTACGCGCTCAATCCGGCCGGACCGTACGAGGGGCTGTTCCAGTTCCTGCCGCGCACCTTCGCGGCCCACGGGGGAACGAACATCTGGGACCCGGTGCAGCAGTCGGATATCGCGGCGGCAATGTTTGCCGCCGGGCAGGGGAGCGCCTGGGGCAGCTGCGCAACGGCCTGACGCAACGGCCTGAGCGGAAGACCGGGGAGTGAACGCGCTTGGTTGGCTGGCTCGGCAGGCACTGCGGGGTCCCGGGTAAGAACCCGCGGGTCACCCAGCACAGGCTGAGCAGGTGCCCACGATCTCCACGGTGTGGCGCACGTCGGTGAAGCCCTCACGGGCGGCGACCGTAGCGGCCCACGTCTCGACCGCCGGTCCCGCAACTTCCACGGTCCTTCCGCAGACGCGGCAGACCAGGTGGTGGTGGTGCATGGTGGTGTCACAGCGCCGGTAGAGCGTCTCGCCCGCCTCGGTACGCACGGTGTCAAGCGCGCCACGATCGGCCAGGGCGCGCAGGTTGTTGTACACGGTGGTCAGGCCCACCGTCTCGCCGGTGGACCGGAGCCGAGCGTGCAGCTCCTGCGCGCTGCGGAACTCCGCACCGGAGGCGAGAAGCTGATGCAGCGCCCGCTGCTGGCGGGTGGTGCGCTCTTTCTCCATGGTCGCCATGCTAGCATCTGTAATGGCAACCGTTTCGGATAAGGGGTGGGCTGGTGCGATTGCCGGCCGCAGGATTCCCCACCCCGCACATGGACGATCTGGATGGCGCACCCTCGTCACGCCCGCAGGCGTACCCAGGCGACCCTCGCCACCTCCGCCGCCGTGGCCGCCCTGACGCTGCTTGTCGGGTGCGGCCCCGTCCCGGCGTCGTCAGCAGGCGGCCGGCTGGTGGTGGTGGCCGGTGAGAACGCCTGGGGATCCATCGCCGCAGAGATCGGCGGCCCGCGGGTCAGCGTCACCTCGATCATCACCGACCCGGCCGCGGATCCCCACACCTACGAGGCCGATCCGCGAACCGCCGCGGCACTCGACGGCGCATCGCTGGTCATCGAGAACGGTGCCGGCTATGACCGGTTCCTCGACAAGCTACTCGGCGTCGCCTCCCAGCAGAGCCGTGACGTTCTGTCGATTGCGAACGCGGTTGCGCTGACCGGGGACAACCCCAATCCGCACCTCTGGTACAGCCCTGCGTACGTCATCGCGGGGGCGCGCGCCATCGAGGCTCACCTCGCGACCCACGACAGTGCCAACGCACCGATCTTCGCGGCCAACCTGCAGCGTTTCCTGGGCACCTACCAGCCGTATGTGGACACCCTGGCCCGCATCAGCCTGCGCTACGGTGGCGCGCCGATCGCCTACACCGAGCGGGTACCCGGATATTTGGTGGCCACCGCGCGGCTGCGCCTCGCCACCCCAGCGTCCTTCGCCCAGGCGATCGAGGACGGCAACGATCCCGCTCCCGCCGACACTTCGGCGATGAATGCCGCAATGACCGAGGGGCGAGTTCGCCTGCTGCTGTACAACGCGCAGGTCACCAGCCCGGCGACCCAACGGGTCAAAGACCTGGCTGCTGCTCGCAAGATCCCCATCGTCGGGGTCGCGGAAACTCTCCCGGCCGGCGCGTCGAGCTTTGAGGCATGGCAGATCGGTCAGGCGAGAACCATCCTGACGGCGCTCGGCGGGTGACCGCCCTCGGGCCAATCGTGCGCTTGTCCGGCGCGGCTCTCCGGTTCGGTGACCGCACCCTCTGGGAGCAGCTTTCGCTGGAGATCCCGCCCGGCGAGTTCCTCGCCGTGCTCGGCCCCAACGGGTCGGGCAAGACCAGTTTTCTCAAGGTGCTGCTCGGGCTGCAGCGCCTCAGCGCCGGGAGCGTTGCGGTGTGCGGGCGGGCCCCGCGCCGCGGCGCCAGCGACGTCGGCTACATCCCTCAGCAGAAGTCGTTCGACCGTGATCTCCCGCTGCGTGGTCGCGACCTGGTCCGGCTTGGCCTGGACGGGCACCGCTGGGGCACGGGCCTCCCCCATCGCGACATCCGCCAGCGGGTGCATGACGCCATCGAAGCGGTGGGCGCCACCGGTTATGCCGATCGACCGATCGGTTTACTGTCGGGGGGCGAGCAGCAGCGACTGCGCATCGCCCAGGCAATGCTCGGTGAGCCCCGCCTGCTGCTCTGTGACGAGCCGCTGCTCTCGCTCGACCTGCAGCACCAGCAGGCGGTGAGCGCGCTCATTGACCGGCGCCGCCGTGAGAGTGAAACGGCGGTGGTGTTCGTCACCCACGAGGTGAACCCGATCCTCGGCATGGTGGACCGGATCCTGTACCTGGTCGGAGGGCGCTGGGCGGTGGGCGTGCCCGACGAGGTCATGACCAGTGAGGCGCTCTCCGCGCTGTACGGGACCGACGTGGAGGTGCTGCGCGTTCACGGACGGATCGTCGTCGTTGGCGCTCCGGACGGCGCTCATGGAGAGCAGGGCGGCCATCATCACCACGCGGACCATGCGGAGCTCCGTCGGTGACCCTGTGGAGCTATGTGGGCGAGCCCTTCGCCCAGCACGCGCTGCTCGCCGGCACCCTGGTGTCCATCACCAGTGGGATCATCGGGCCCTTCATTGTCACCAGGCGGATGGCCTTTGCGGTCCATGGCACCGCCGAGCTGTCCTTCACCGGCGCTGCAGCCGGACTGCTGGTGGCCGCCGACCCGATCGCCGGCGCCCTGACCGGATCGCTGGTTGTCGCCACGGCCATCGGCGTGCTCGGTGTTCGCGAGCGGGAGCGCGACTCGGCGATCGGGGTGATTCTCGCCTTCGGCCTCGGCCTCGGGGTATACCTGCTCAGCCTGTACCACGGTTTCGCCACGGAGGCCACCAACATCCTCTTCGGCCAGATCTTTGGGGTCAGCACCGGTCAGCTGACGCTACTTCTCGCGGTGGCCGCTGGCGTGCTCGTCGCCATGGCCGTCCTCTACCGGCCACTGCTGTTCGCCTCGGTGGACCCCGAAGTGGCCGAGGCGCGGGGCGTCCGGCTCCGCCTGGTGGGTCTCATCTTCGTGTTCGTCCTTGCTCTCACGGTCACCGAGGCCGCGCAGATCGTCGGAACCTTGCTCGTGCTCAGCCTGGCGATCACCCCGGCCGCGGCCGCCCAGCGCCTGTCGGCTCGCCCGGCGCGCGTCACCGCGCTGTC
>JBHEMT010000100.1:0-3502 GCA_046262435.1 Candidatus Dormibacteria bacterium
CCGGAGGTCCAGATGGCACTGCTGACGCAGTCACCGTACAAGGCCAGAACATTCGACCTGCATGGCCTGCAGGGCATCTCGGACAACACCCTGGAGGTCCACTTCGGACTTTATGCCGGGTATGTCAAAAACACAAACCTGCTCACCGAGCAGCTCCAGGACCTCACCCAGAAGGGTCAGGCCAAGGGTGCCGACCCCGCCTATGCGGAGCTGACCCGCCGGCTTGGCTTCGAGTACAACGGGATGGTCCTCCACGAGTGGTACTTCGACAATCTCACCAGCACCGGTGGGGGCGCCGAGATCAACAGCTCCTCAGACCTCGGTCGGGCCATCGGTGAGTCATTCGGCGATATCGACACCTGGAAGAAGGACTTCACCGCTGTCGGCGGAATGCGCGGCGTGGGGTGGGCGGTGACCTACCTCGACCCGGCGACCCAGCGGCTTTCCAACCACTGGATCACCCTGCACCAGGACGGCAATATCGCCGGTTTCAAGCCGGTGATCGTGATGGATGTGTGGGAGCACGCGTTCCTGCTCGACTACAAGCCGGCGGACCGGCCGAAATACATCGAGTCCTTTCTTCACAATCTCGACCTCGGCAAGGCGGAGTCGCGGCTGTCCGGGGGAGAGCGCCCGGTCGGCTGACCTTCTTGTCAGGCGCCGCCCATCCGCATCCGGCGGATGGGTGGCGCAACGGCTCAGAGGCGGGGACCGCCGAGCCGCGCGTAGAGCCCGTCGAGCTCGGCATCGCTGAAGAACTCGATGATCACCCGCCCGCGTGCCCCGTTGCGCTCCAGCCGGACCGGCGCTCCCAGGGCCTCCTCCAACCCGCGCTCCAGGGCGGTCTCGTCCGGGGAGCGCTCCAGCGATTTGACCGAGGCGCGCTGACGCGGGGTGAACCCCTCCCGCCGCCGTGCCACGGCGAACTCGACCTGGCGAACGCTCATCGCCATGGTTTCCGCCATCGAGGCCAGCTCGATCTGAGCCGGGTGGCTCTCCAGCCCGAGCAGCGCACGGCCGTGCCCCGCGCTGATGCGCCCCGCGGAAATCATCTGCTGAACTTCCGGGGCGAGGTTGAGCAGGCGAACCAGGTTGGACACGGTGGCGCGGCTGCGACCGAGGCGCATCCCGATGGCCTCATGAGTCAGCCCAAAGGTGTCCGAGAGCCTGGCGTACGCGGTGGCCTCCTCCAAGGGCGACAGCTCGGTGCGCAGGAGGTTCTCTGTGAGGGCGAGCTCGAGGGCCTGGCGCGCTGACTCGGAGGCGGGCCGGACGATCGCCGGGATGGTGCGGAGCCCGGCTCGCTCGGCGGCCCGCAGCCGGCGTTCTCCAGCGACGAGCTGGTAACCCACCCCCGCGGGCTCGACCACCACGGGCTGAAGCAGACCATGGAGACGGATCGAGTCGGCCAGGGCGTCCAGGTCGTTCTCGTCGAACGTGTTACGCGGCTGCTCGGGGTTGGGCCTGATTGCCGCCAGGGGTAGCTCGGAGAGTCGTCCCTCCTGGTCGACCTCGGCCTCGGGCATGACGGAGGAAATCGCCGGGGTCGCCGACAACAGGGCGTCAAGCCCGCGGCCGAGGCCGCGTCGCTTGGGGGCGCCGCGGTCGAACGCGGCGGTCATGGGTGGGGGCTCGCCGGCGACACGCTCACGGCTGCGGCGGCGGGCGAGAGCCGCATCTCAAACTCGGCTGCCAACTCGGCGTAGGCCTGCGCGCCCCGGCACAGGGGGTCATAGAGGGCCACCGGAAGGCCGTGGCTTGGGGCCTCGCTGAGACGGACGTTGCGGGGGATCACGGTGCTGAAGAGCTCCTCGGGGAATTGGTTGCGGACTTCGGCGAGGACCTGCCAGGCGAGGGCCAGGCGGCTGTCGAAGAGCGTCATGAGGATCCCAGCAATCCGCAGGTCGGGGTTGAGGTCGGCCCGGAGCAACTCCACCGTGCGCCGGAGCAGGCCCAGCCCCTCGAGGGCGTAGTACTCGCACTGCACGGGGACGAGCAGGGCCTCCGCCGCCGCCACCGCGTTCACGGTGAGCAGCCCGAGGCTGGGTGGGCAGTCGATGATCACGTAGTCCACGTCGGGCGAACCGGCCTCGAGGGCGTAGGCCAGCCGGTGGCGGCGCCGGGCAAGCTCCACCAGCTCAATCTCGGAGCCGGCCAGAGCGATCGAGGAGGGCACGATGTCAAGCCCTGGGACCACGGTGGTCCGACGCACCTCCCGAATGGGCCGGCCCAGGACCAGCACGTCATAGACGCTGCGGTCCACACTGGCGCGGTCGACGCCCAGACCCGATGTGGCATTAGCCTGGGGATCGCAGTCGATCACCAGGACCCGGCGTCCCTGCTGGACCAGGGCGGTCGCCAGGTTCACCGTGGTGGTGGTCTTACCCACCCCGCCCTTCTGGTTGGCGACGGCGAAAACTCGGGAGGGCACGGAGTGATTATGCGGAGCCGCCGCACTCGGCCGCCGCGCCCGTCGTTACAGCTCCGTTACCCACAAAGTTGTCCACTTATCCACAGAGGGGTGGATAGCGCAGACCGGCGCTCGCCGCTGCCTCGAGTTCCACGTGCATCCCCGCTCTCAGATCCGGCGGCCTGGGAGGCGTCAGTACAATGCGGCGGCAGATGGCCAAGCCGCTGAAGACCGCCTCCTCGTGGCGTTTCCACGCCGCGGCGCCGCCGCGTGAGGTCTTCGCCACCATGGAGCAGCTTCTCGGCGTGCCGCCGTATCGCTTCCAGCAGGTCGATGAGCACGCCGCCGAGGCCATCGAGGTATCCCGTCTCGGGCTGGCAGGCAACTGGAGCGCCCGGGTGAAAAACCCCGCGTGGGTGCGGGTCGAGGCGCAACCCGCCGCCCACGGTACCCTGGTGCTCGTCTCCGCCTCGGTGAAGCCGTTCGCCCTCTCCCGCGCCGGTCGGATCCCGGGTGCGGGGGTGCGCGCTCTTCAGCTGGTGACCTTGCTCACCGAGGGTGCGCACGACTACCGCACCGTGTATCGCGACCGACGTATCCCCGCCGGACCCGTGACCTTGGTGGCGTCGTGGGCCGGTACCCCCTACCCGCTCTTCGTCGCGCCGCGCTTCGATTCCTCACGTGGAACCGGAATCCGGACCGCCACCCGGCTGGTTGCCACCGGTGACGGATCCGGTCCCTTCATCCAGGTGGAACTGGCGGATGGGTCCCGGGGCTGGGTCGAACGCGACCAGTGTGTGCCGGCTCCCGGGGTTTCCACCCGCGACGCCCAGGCAGCCACCGCGGTGCGGGCTCAGACGTACTGAGCGGGTTCCCGCTGCTGGGACGCGACCAGGGGCCGAATACAGATGAGGCGCCCTCCCGGGCGGGAGAGCGCCTCACAGGCACAGGAGTGCGACCCGACGCTGGGACGGGTACGCCTCCTACGGGGTCATCCCGCGCGTCAGACGATCACTCCTGCGCTGGTCGGGACGGAGGTGGTTCTCGAACAATCGTGCATCGGCAGGACCCTCCTTTTGTGGGTAGTACCGG
>JBHEMT010000101.1:0-8074 GCA_046262435.1 Candidatus Dormibacteria bacterium
CAAGGTCGACGTCGAGGTTCCCGCGCCCTCCGCGGGCACCCTGAGCGAAATCGTCGCCGCCGAGGGCGACACGGTGGCGGTCGGCGCCACCCTCGCCAGGATCAGCGAGGGTGCCACCAACGGCGCCAAGCCGGCCGCGCCCGGTGAGAAGAGCCGGGGCGGGGGCGCCCGCGCCACGGCGGCAACGCCGGCGCCGGCGGAGGCGGCGGAACCGGCCCCGGAGGCGGCGGCGACCCCGGGCTCGCCTCCCCAGGCCGACCCGGCGCCGGCGGGCGCGACGTACTCCAACACCGCGGGGGCCGAGGCTGAGACCGGTGAGGCGGTCACTGCAGTTGCCGGTGAGGCTCCGTCTCCTCCCGATCACGTCTCGCCCCTGGCTCGCCGTGCGGCAGCCCTGAAGGGAATCGACCCCGAAACCCTCCGCGGCATGGGGCCGGGTGGCCGGGTGCGGAGCGCCGACGTGGCGGCTGCCACCGCAACGTCTCCAGATCACAACGGGCTCGGGGCGGGTCCCTCGCGTCAAACCACCCCGGAGGAGGGTGAGGTCACACCGCTGCGCGGGCCGGCGGCTGTCCTCGCCGGTTTCATGGAGGCCAGCCGGGAGATCCCCACGGCCACCTCGTTCCGGAGCATCTCGGTGGCCGTGCTCGACGGCCGCCGCCGCGAGCTCAACGCCGCCTTGGCCTCCGCGGGACGCGACGCGAAGGTGTCATTCACCCATCTGATCGGCTATGCGGTTGCCCAGGCGGCGCTGGCCGTTCCGGCCCTGTCCGCCCACTTCGCGCGGAGTGCTGAGGGTGGACCGACCAAGGTGCAGCCCGGTGTCCACCTGGGGATCGCGGTGGACAGCCGGCGCAGGGACGGCTCGCGATTCCTGGTCGTCCCGGTGATCCGCGACGCCGCCTCGCGCGACTTCCGCGGCTTCCGGGAGGAGTACGAGCGGCTGATCGCCAAGGCGCGAAACAACGCCCTCTCCCCCGACGAGATGAAGGGCGCGAGCATGACCCTGACCAACCCCGGAGGCATCGGGACCGTCGCCTCTGTCCCCCGGCTGATGCCCGGACAGGGATCGATCATTGCGCTGGGCGCGATCGGCAGCCCACCCGGCTTCGACAGGGTCCCAGCGGCAACCCTTGGCCAGCTTGGGGTGGGCAAGGTCATGACCATGACCTCGACGTACGACCATCGGGTGATCCAGGGTGCGGAATCGGGCGAGTTCCTCGGCCGGGTGGAGGCGCTGCTGGGCGGCGAGGACGGCTTCTGGGGCCAGGTGTTCAGCTCGCTCGGCCTGCCCGTGCCCACCGGCACGCCGGCTCCCACCCCGGGCCCGCTGTCCGTGGCGACGGCCAACGGCGGAGGCCAGGGCACCGGTGCAGTGGAGCCGCCCTCCCATGAGCTGCTTGCCGCGGTCAGCGCGGGCATGTCCCTGGTCAAGGCTCATCGAACCCACGGTCATCTCGGCGCCCACCTCGACCCCCTGGGCAGCGAGCCGGTTGGCGACCCGGCGATGGATCCCGCCACCGTGCACCTCACCCCTGACCTGATGGAACGAGTGCCCGCCGACGTGCTGCGCACCTACGTGCCCGGGGGCAACCTCGCCGAGATCCTGCCGAACCTGCGCCGAACGTACTGCGGTGCCATCGCGTTCGAGATCGAACACATCTCCAGCCATGAGCAGCGGGTGTGGCTGCGCGAGCACATCGAGTCGGGGGCCTACCGGGTGCAGTTCCCCCCTGCGAAGAAGCTGCAGCTGCTCCGCCGGCTCTCCAAGGTGGACGCCATGGAGCGATACCTGCGCAAGGCGTTCCTGGGGAAGAAGACCTTTTCAATCGAGGGCGTCGACGCCATGGTGCCGATGATCGAGGAGTTGCTCAACCACGTGGCCGAGGACGGCGTCGGCGAGGTGGTGGTGGGCATGTCACACCGCGGCCGGCTGGCGACGATTGCGCATGCCGCCAACCGTCCCTACGAGACCATCCTCCAGGCCTTCGAGCAGGGCGAGCAGCGGCGCGCCCTCGGCGGAGCCGCCTCCGACCCGACCGGCGACGTCAAGTACCACCTCGGCACCACCGGCACCTACCTCACCGAGTCAAAGCGACCGATCACCGTGCGGGTGCTGCCCAACCCGAGCCATCTCGAGGCGGTCGACCCGGTGGTCGAGGGCTGGACCCGCGCCGAGCAGACCCGGCGCGGCTCGAGCACCCTGCACCTGGACCCCACCGCCGCATTGCCACTCCTGATCCACGGCGACGCCGCCTTCGCCGGACAGGGGGTGGTCACCGAGACGCTGAACCTGCAGTCACTTCCCGGCTACACCACCGGCGGAACCATTCACATCATCGCCAACAACCAGATCGGCTTCACCACTGAGCCGAGCGAGGGCCGCAGCACCCGCTACTCGAGTGACCCGGCCAAGGGGTACGACGCCCCGATCATCCACTGCAACGCTGACGACATCGAGGCCTGCATTCAGGCGATGCGCCTGGCCTACGACTACCGGCGCACCTACCACCGGGACGTGGTCATCGACCTGATCGGCTACCGGCGCTTTGGCCACAACGAGGCCGACGAACCCAACTACACCCAGCCGGGGATGTACCAGAAGATCAAGAACCATCCGACCGTGCGCGAGCTCTTCGCTGCCCAGCTGATCGGCGAGGGACTGCTCACCTCCGCCGAGGCAGAGGAGATGTCGGAGAAGTACATCGAACGGGTGCGCGAGGCGCATCAGCGGGTCAAGCAGACGCTGGCCTCGGTGAACACCGAGACCGAGCCGGTGACCACCAGCTCGAGCAACC
The DNA here is from genome assembly GCA_046262435.1 of Candidatus Dormibacteria bacterium. Classification (GTDB taxonomy): domain Bacteria; phylum Chloroflexota; class Dormibacteria; order Aeolococcales; family Aeolococcaceae; genus JBHEMT01. The sequence goes on from JBHEMT010000101.1 coordinate 2,799, forward strand.
AGACGGTGGACGAGCAGGTCAGGACCGCGGTCAACGCTGACACCCTGAGCACCCTCAACGAGCAACTGATCCGGGTGCCGGAGGGGTTCACCATGAGCCCCAAGCTGCGCAAGCAACTCGACCGGCGGCCCGCCGCCCTCACCGGCGGGGCGATCGACTGGAGCACGGCCGAGGCGCTCGCCTTCGGCTCACTCCTGCTCCAGGGGCGTCCGATCCGGATGACCGGCCAGGACACCGAGCGCGGGACCTTCAGCCAGCGGCACCTGGTGTTCCACGACGCGGACAACGGCTCTGAGTGGACGCCGATGCTGCACCTGGTCGGCGCCAGCGCCACCTTCGAGCTGCACAACAGCCCGCTGAGCGAGTACGCCGCGCTCGGCTTCGAGTATGGGTACAGCGCCGCAACCCCGGAGACCCTGGTCATCTGGGAGGCGCAGTTCGGCGACTTCGTCAACAACGCGCAGGGCGTGGTCGACCAGTTCATCAGCAGCGGCAACGCCAAGTGGGGTCAGACATCGCGGCTGACCCTGCTCCTCCCGCATGGGTATGAGGGCATGGGCCCGGAGCACAGCAGCTCGCGCCTGGAGCGCTTCCTCCAGCTCAGCGCCCACGGCAACATGCGGGTGGTCTATCCCTCCACCCCGGCGCAGTACTTCCACCTGCTGCGCATGCAGGCGCTATCGGAGCGGGCGCGGCCATTGATCGCGCTGACCCCCAAGTCGCTGCTCCGCCAGCAGGCTGCCGCGGCCACCCTGGAGGACCTCAGCACCGGCCACTTCCAGCGGGTGCTCGATGATCCCTCCACCCAGGAGGAGCGGGAGCGGATCCATACCCTGCTGCTCTGCACTGGGAAGATCTACTGGGACATGGCCCTGCATCCATTGCGTGCTGAGGTCAACGACCTCGCCATCGCCCGCATCGAACAGCTCGACCCCCTGCCCATCGAGGATGTGCTCGAGCTGATCCACGGGTACCCTCGCCTCGAGCAGGTGCTCTGGGTCCAGGAGGAGCCCTCGAACATGGGCGCCTGGCCGCACCTGGCTCGCCCGATCGGCAAGCGGCGCCCCTACGAGATCCGCTGGGACTACGTCGGCCGGCCGCGCCGCGCCTCGCCGAGCGAGGGGTTCAACGGCGCCCATCTGCTGGAGCAGGAGCGGGTGGTGACCACCGCCCTGACCATGTCCCGCGAGGGCCAGGAGCGGGCTCTGCGCGGCTCGGACGGCGCTGGGGCAACTCCGGAGCCGGCGCTCGCCCAGAAGGGCCCGGCCAGGGCATGAGCGGGCCCCGGGTCGTGGTGCTGGGCGGCGGCCCGGCAGGAGATGTCGCCGCGCTGCGCGCCGCCCAGCTGGGCGCCGAGGTCACCCTGATCGAGCGCGCCGAGCTTGGCGGCACCTGCCTCAACTGGGGCTGCATCCCCACCAAGTCACTGCTCGCCGGCGCCGACCTGCTGCGCAAGATCCGGATGGCCGAACAGTTCGGCATCAACGTGGGCGAGGTCTCCATCGACTTTCCCCGGATGATGGAGCGCAAGGAAGAGGTTGTTCTCAAGATGCGCTCCGGCGTCGAGGCCGCCTGCAAGCGGAAGCAGGTCACCGTCGTGCATGAACAGGGCGTGGTCGACGGCGAGGGCGTGGTCGCCGGTGGCACCCGGTATGAGTACGACCAGCTGATCCTCTGCACCGGAACCGAGCCTTCCGGGCTGCCGGGCATCAACATGGACCACCCCGCGGTGGTCACCAGTAACGGCGTGCTGCGCCTGGAGAAGCTGCCCCAACGCCTGCTGGTGATCGGTGGCGGCGTGATCGGCTGCGAGTTCGCCTCCCTCTTCGCGCCGTTGGGCAGCGAGATCACCGTGGTGGAGCTGCTCCCCCAGATTCTTGCGGGCGTGGACACGCGGGTGGTGGCCCAGTTCCGCAAGCTGATGGAGAAGCAGGGGATTCGCTTCCTGACCGGACGGAAGCTGGCCGAGGTGAGCCGGTACGACAGCGACTCACTGGTCGCCAAGCTCGACGACGGGACCGAGGTCGAGGCCGATCGGATGCTGGTCTCGATTGGACGGCGGCCGCAGACGCGGGGGATCGGCCTCGAGGATGCCGGGGTCCGGGTCACCGACCGTGACTTCATCGAGGTGGACGAGAAGCTGCAGACCGCCAACCCCAAGATCTGGGCTGCGGGCGACTGCATCGGGGGCCAGCAGCTGGCCCACCTCGCCAGCAAAGAGGCAGAGCGGGCTGTCGAGAACGCTCTCGGCCATCACCTCCGCGCCATGGACCGCACCGTGGTGCCCTCCTGCATCTACACCCATCCGGAAATTGCCATGGTCGGCTACAACACGGACACCGCCAAGGCGGCTGGAATCGAGGTCAAGACCGGCCAGGCCCGCTTTCTGGGCAATGGCAAGGCCCTCGGTGAGGGCGATGCCGACGGCCTCGCCCAGCTCTATGCCGAGCGGGACACCGACATCCTGGTGGGGGCGACGATCATGGGCGCCCACGCGGTGGAGATCATCCACGAGATCGGGGTGGCGATCAGCGACGGGCTCACCATGGCCGAGCTCGGCGACATCATCCATGCGCACCCGACCGTGTCGGAGATGGTCATGGATGCCGCCGAGCAGGGTGAGGGAGTGGCCCCCTACCTCAGCTGAACGGTGGCGAGGGAGAGCGGCTCGGGCGTGCCCGGAGCAGCAGACGGCCGCGTCAGTGCGCCAGCCAGCCGGCGTCCATGGTGAGCGCGGTACCGGTCATCGACCACGACCGCTCCCCGCAGAGGAAGAGCACCGCCCGGGCCACCTCGTCCGGCTCGATCAGGCGGCGCACCGCGTTGCTGGTCAGCAGCACCTTGTCCAGAACGTCGTCCTCGTGGATTTTGTGGGCCCGGGCCTGGTCTGCGATCTGCTGCTCGACCAGAGGCGTGCGCACGTAGGCGGGGCACACGGCGTTGCAGGTGATGTCCCCGCCGCGGCTCGCCGCCTCAAGCGCCACCGTCTTGGTCAGTCCGAGCAGGCCGTGCTTGGCACTGACGTATGCCGACTTGTAGGGTGAGGCGACCAGGCCGTGGACCGAGGCGACGTTGACAATCCGGCCCCGGCCGCGCTCGTACATGCCCGGGACCAAAGCCCTGATCAACAGGAACGGCGCGGTGAGCATCACCGCCAGAAGCAGGTCCCAGCGGTCGGGTTCGAAATCCTCCACCGGGCTGACATGTTGCAGGCCTGCGTTGTTGACCAGGATGTCGACCGGCCCCGCTGCGGCGGCGAGGTCGAGCACACCCTGGCGCGTGGCGAGGTCGGCCACCAGAATGCGGACCCCGGGAATTCCCGCGGTGGCCCGCTCCAGGATGGCGCCATCCCGGTCGCTGGCGATCACCCCGGCCCCCTGCTCCGCGAGCGCCCGCGCCGTGACCAGACCAATGCCGGATGCGGCTCCGGTGACCAGCGCGGTGCGACCGGCAAACTCGAGCTCTGGCATGGGGCGCAACTCTACTGTGCGTACAGAGCGCGACAGCGACGATCATGCCGGCATGCTCTCCAGCCCAGCCGGACGCCTGCGCTCGGTGAACGTGGGCCAGGTACGGACACTGCGGACGGCCAAGCGACAGGTGCCCTCGGCCATCGTCAAGGCGCCGGTGCCGGGACGGGTCGCGGTGCGAGGGGTCAATTTGGCCGGTGATGACCAGGCCGATCGCAGGTATCACGGCGGCCCCGACCAGGTGCTGTACGCCTATGCGGCCGAGGACTACGCGTGGTGGGAGGCGGAGCTCGGCCGCCCCCTGGCGCCCGGCACGTTCGGGGAGAACCTGACGGTGGAGGGCATCGAGGTCAGCGGCGCCCTGATCGGGGAGAGCTGGCGCGTGGGCAGGGTCCGGGTGCAGGTGACCGGGCCGCGAATCCCCTGCTTCAAGCTCGCCGCACGCCTTGGTGACCCCCTCTTCGTCAAAAGGTTCCTGGCGGCGCGGCGCACCGGAGCCTATCTGCGCGTGCTCGAGGAGGGCGATCTGGCGGCGGACGACCCCGTCACCGTGCTCAGCCGTCCGGGCCATGGGGTCACGGTCACTGGGGTGGTCGACGCCTCTACGGGCCGGCTCCCGGCGGAATCTGTGCTGGCCGCTCCCGAGCTGGCGAGCAGCTGGCGCAGCTGGGCGGAGCAGCGGCGCGCTCAGGCAGGTACCTGAGCCGGCCTCCTCGACGGCCGCCTCGCAGAAACCTTCTCAGAGGCTGCCCCGAGCGAGGTCCTTCCACAGGGCGGTGTCCACATAGAGCTGCACCCGCGAGAGCCGGTCGCCCTCGACGCGCAGGACCAGCACCCCCATTCCCTCGGCCGAGACTGCGCCGTGGCCGGCCGACTCGTACTCGATCACCGCGAAGTCGTCGCCGGCGTAGATCCTCGTGCCCACCACGGTCAGGTCGGGGATGAGGCCCTGCAGGGCCTCGAGGAAGTCGCGCACTCCCTCGCGGCCCGCAAATACCCGACCCGGGGGGAGGCGCAGCTCGACGTCGACGGTCGTCCTGGTCTCGATCCGGTCCCAGGCCCGTTCGTTGACGGCGTCCAGGAGGGCCACCGCCAGCTGACGGCTGTCGGTCTGGCTCATCCGGGTACCTCCCTGAGTGTCGGCGGGCGCTGGGTCGCCGCCTCGGCGGGCAGTCGGACGCGCCAAACGGACGATACCTGGGCGAGCCCGGCGGAGGCCCTTGCCAGCCGCGGCTCGGGGCCATGCCAGCGCACCGGCCGCGCGGGGTGGCCTGCCGGGATCTCCGTCCGCCCCGTAGGCTCTGGCCGGTGTCCACTTCCAGCGGCGCGGCAGGCGCCCGCGAACCGAGTCCGGGAGACTCCGGGGCCACGGCGCAGCCCGCGTCGCCGGGCCCGGCGTCGCCGCAGGTCCGCCCTCGGCGCGGGGTCAGCGGTTTTCTGAGCCTGTTTAGCGAGGCCGCCGGGCTGCTCAGGGAGCGGCCGGCGTTGCGCCACTCGTTTCTCGGCTGGACCGGGTTCGGACTGCTTTTCACGATCGGCGCGTCGACGGGCGTCGCCGCGCTCCACGATCGGGGAGGCCTGGTGCCGGTGATCCTCGGCGCGGTCGCCTGGTGGCTCTTTGTCTGCCTGTTTGTCCTCGGAGGAGCCCCCCTGCTGATCGATCCCCAGGGTCGCCACGCCGGCCGCTATGGGATCCCCAACGGGCTGACCGCGCTGCGTGCGTGGTTCTGCCTCCCCCTGATCCTCGATGCCAGTCTGCGCCTTCCCGGCGAGCTGGCCCTGATCCTGTGGTGCTCGACGGGCTTC
>JBHEMT010000102.1:0-2920 GCA_046262435.1 Candidatus Dormibacteria bacterium
TCGGCGGACATCGGGCGCTGGCTTGCCCTCGACCGGGCAATCTGGATTGGCCGGATCTGGCGGCCCTGGAGCCGGCGCGGCCCGTGGCTGCGGGCCCGCGCCCGGCTGCGCGACAGGGTTCTCAGCGCCCTTGCCGACGACGGCAGCCTCCCCCAAACATACGACGGCGAGCCCACCGCCGACGCCTCCGGACTGATGGCCGTGGTGTTCGGTCTGCTGCGCGGCGACGACCCGCGAGCAGCACGGCTGGTCGACGCCACGATGCGCCAGCTCGACAGCGGGCCCTGTCTGTACCGCTACCTGCCTCGCGAGGACGACGGCTTCCATGGCTTGGAGGCGACCTTCCTCCCTGCCGCGTTCTGGCTGGTGTCCGCCCTCGCGCAGGTCGGCCGGTTGGACGAGGCGGTGGCCCGGATGGGCGCGCTCGACGACCTGCTTCCCCCGCTGATGGCCGAGGAGTACGACGTGGCCGGCGGCCGTAGCCTCGGCAACGTCCCTCTGGTGTGGAGCCACATGGAGGCTACCCGCGCGCTGTACATCCTCGACGCGGCGGCGCTGCGCCGCCGGCGCGGAGGCCTCGGGCTTGGGGCCTGGCGGGTGGCGCGATACGCCCGGGTGCGGAGCCGGCGCGGGCTGCGGCCGCCCCCACCGGCCAGGGCACCAGGCGGCGGTGGCTGAACGCGGGGCGGCGGGACGCCTCCAGCCTCCGGCCGACGTGCGAGCGCTGCGCCACCTCGTCGACGACCTGACCGAGGCTCGCATCGGCGCCACCTTCAACCAGTACCGCGAGACCGGCGGCGACGACGCCTCGCCGGCAGCCCCTGGCCTGCGCCGCGCCAACCTGCTGCGCTACCTGGAGTCACGCCGGCACGCGCTGGTGGTGATGGTCGCCGAGGCCGGCGGCTGGCGCGGTGCGCGGTACTCCGGGCTGACCCTGTACTGCGAGCGTCAGTTTGGTGAGGCCGGCCCCGATGACCCCCGGTCCTTCATGCGCACCTCACGCCATCCCCGGGGCTGGTCTGAGCCATCCGCAACCATCGTGCAGCGCGCCCTCGCCTCGGGGGGGTGGCAGCGCCGGGTGCTGCTCTGGAACACCGTGCCGACTCATCCCGCCGGCCCCACCCCGCACAGCAACCGCACCCCCACCCGGGAGGAGGTTGCGCTCGGGCGGGTCTTCCTGGAGCGGCTGCTCGACATCGTCGAACCGGACCGCCTGGTCAGCCTCGGCAGGGTCGCTGCGTCCGCCCTGGACGCCGAGGTGCCGGTGGTCCGCCACCCCGCCAACGGCGGCGGGTCGCTGTGTACGACCGGGATTCAGCGGCTGCTCTCCGCCTGGCTGCCCAGCGAAAACGCCGCTGCGCACGATGGCTCAGACGGAGCAGGAGCCGTCGGCGCAGCTGGTGTCGCCGGTGCCGCCAACCATCGCCAGCGGGTGTGAGGCGGTCCACGCCCGGCGCAGAGCAGCGAGGAGGAGGTCGGCCGGCTGGGCTCCGGAAACGCCATAGGCGCGATCGATCACGAAGAACGGCACGCCTCTGATCCCCAGCTGCGCGGCCTCGACCTCGTCGGCGCGCACCGCCTCAGCGAATCGCTCCCCGGCGAGGACCGCGTCCACAGCTGCGGCGTCGAGTCCCGCCTCGACTGCCAGCCGGCGCAGAGTCGCGGGTTCGCCGATCGCCTCGCCCTCGGTGAGGTAGGCGCGAAAGAACCGCTCCTCGACGGCATCCTGCCGGTTACTGGCAGCGCCGAGGTGCACGAGCCGATGGGCATCGAACGTGTTGCCCGAACGGGCTTTCTCGAAGTGAAAGTCCAGACCCTCTGCCGCGGCACGGTTGGTCATCTCGGCGTGCATCTGGTCGGCGCGCTCCCCACTGACCCCGTACTTGGAGGCGAGGTGGTCAACGAGGGCGCCCGCACGGACGGGTGGAGCGACGGGGTCGAGCTCGAAGCTGTGCCAGAGCACGGCGACCTCATCGCGATGCTCGAAGCCGGCGAGCGCGGCCTCGAAGCGCCGCTTGCCGATGTAGCACCACGGGCACACGATGTCCGACCAGATCTCGACCTTCACACGGCGCTCCCGCTGCTGCTGTCCGCACGCAATGCCCCGAGCATGCCAGGCGGGACGCCGTCCGAAACACCGCGTAGCGCTGGCATCCGCTCGCCCGCGTAGCGCTGGCATCCGCTCGCCAGTGTGCACTGGTCAAACCGGCACCCACTGTCAGACTGGGCAGATGTCCGTCTTCCGCCCGCAGACACCGCCGCGGGTACGGGCGGACACACCGCCGTCGCCGAGCGATGAGGCGACCGGCGAGCCGCTGCCCGAGCGCTCAGGAACCGCCCCTGCTCACGGTCCCGCACGTGCGTCGGCCCGGGTGGTGCGGGGGCGCCTCCAGCACGTGCGCGAGCTCGGCGAGCATGCGCCCGCGGCTCTGGCGCGGACCTCCCGCGCCGCCCGGCGGGCACGGCGTGAGCTCGCCGTCCTGCTCCCCGTGCTCGTCGCCATCCCCGCCCTGCGCTGGTATCAGCCCGGCCTCTTTGAGCAGACCGCGGTGAAGCTCGCCGCCGCCGCACTGCTCGTGGTGGTCGGCTGGAACGTGGCCCGCGACCTGGGCAGGCTGGCCGGTCCACGCGTGCTCGGCAGGGTGTCCGGCGAGACCGCGGGCCCGCTCGACTTCCTGGTCCGGGCGGTGACCCTGGGAGGCGTCATCCTCCTGGCGCTGCACATCGTTGGCGTCAACCTGGCCGGCAGCACCCTGGCCACCGGTGGCACCGTCGGCGTGATCGTGGTCGGTCTCGCCGCGCAGCAGACCCTGGCCAACCTGCTCGCCGGGCTGGTCCTGGTCGTGTCCCGGCCGCTGCGGATCGGCGACGTGGTGCGCCTGCAGAGCGGCTTGCTGGCCGGGTCGGTGGAGGGAACGGT
>JBHEMT010000103.1:0-6586 GCA_046262435.1 Candidatus Dormibacteria bacterium
GCCACCACCTTCCAGCAGGACCTGCAGAACTCTGACTGCATCGTCATCCAGGGCTCGAACATGGCCGAGTGCCATCCGGTCGGGTTCCAGTGGGTGATGGAGGCCAAGGCGCGCGGAGCTCGGGTGATCCATATCGACCCACGCTTCACCCGCACCTCGGCAGTGGCCGACCTGCACGTCCCCCTGAGAGCGGGCAGCGACATCGCCTTTCTGGGAGGCATCGTCAACTACATCCTCAGCAACGAGAAGTACTTCCATGAGTACGTGGTCAAGTACACCAACGCCCCCACCCTGGTGCGCGAGGAATTTCGGGACGTCGACGAGCTCGACGGGCTCTTCTCCGGCTACGACCCGGAGACTGGAACCTACGACCACACCAGCTGGGCCTATGAGGGGATGGAGGAAGCTCCCGCCGCGGGTGAGCGCGACGCCGCGCACAAGGACGGCAAGGGTGACACCGGTGGCGAGCGGGCGAGCTCCCGCAAGTCCCGGTCGGCCGGGCATGAGCAGGGCAGCCGGGGCGCCACTCTGGAGCACAGCACGGTCCAACGGGACGAGACCCTTGAGCATCCTCGCTGCGTGTTCCAGGTGCTCAAGCGCCACTACGCCAGGTACACGCCCGAGGTGGTGGCGGACATCTGCGGAGTTCCCGCCGATGCCTTCCTCAACGTCTGCGAGGCGGTGACCTCCAACAGTGGTCGGGAGCGGACCACCGCCTGGGTTTACTCGGTGGGCTGGACGCACCACTCGGTGGGGGCGCAGTACATCCGTGGCGCGGCCATCGTGCAGCTGCTGCTCGGCAACATGGGCCGGCCCGGTGGCGGCATCCTGGCCCTGCGTGGCCATGCCAGCATCCAGGGGTCCACGGACATTCCGACGCTCTTCAACATCCTGCCCGGGTACCTCTCCATGCCCAAGGCCGGCGAGCACGACACCCTGGCCGACTACCTCTCCAGCATCAGCACGCCGCAGCAGAAGGGTTTCTGGACGAAGGCCGACAGCTACATGGTCAGCCTGCTCAAGTCGTGGTTCGGCGACGCTGCCACCAGCGACAACGACTACGGGTTTGACTGGCTGCCGCGGCTCACCGGCGACCACGGCACCTACCAGACGGTCCTGGACATGAACGACGACAAGGTGGAGGGCTACTTCCTGCTGGGACAGAACCCGGCGGTGGGCTCAGCGCACGGCAAGCTGCAGCGCCTGGGCATGTCGCACCTCAAGTGGCTGGTGGTGCGCGACCTGACCATGATCGAGTCGGCCACCTTCTGGAAGGACGGGCCCGAGATCGCCACCGGCGAGCTCCGCACAGAGGATATCGGCACCGAGGTGTTCTTCCTACCCGCGGCCGCGCACACCGAGAAGGACGGCTCCTTCACTCAGACCCAGCGCATGCTGCAATGGCACCACAAGGCGGTCGAGCCGCCCGGCGACTGCCGCAGTGAACTGGCCTTCTTCTTCCATCTCGGACGGATCATGCAAGAGCGTCTGGCGGCCTCGACCATGGAGCGCGACGCGCCGCTGTGCAGCCTGACCTGGGACTACCCCCTGCTCGGTCACGGTGAGCCCGACCCGCAGGCGATTCTCCAAGAGATCAACGGCCGTCACCTCAGCGGCGAGAAGCAGGGCCAGCTGCTCAGCAGCTTCACCGAGATGAAGGCTGACGGCTCCACAGACGGCGGTTGCTGGATCTACACCGGCGTCTACACGGACGGGGTCAACCAGGCTGAGCGCCGCAAGCCGGGCTCCGAGCAGTCGTGGGTGGCGCCCGAGTGGGGCTGGGCCTGGCCGATGAACCGGCGGATTCTCTACAACCGCGCCTCAGCGGACCCCGAGGGAAAGCCCTGGAGTGAGCGCAAGGCGTACGTCTGGTGGGATGAGGCACAGGGCAAGTGGACCGGGCATGACGTACCGGACTTCCCCGCCACCAAGGCGCCCGGCTACCGGCCGGAGGAGGGTATCGGGGGACCCGAAGGGCTCGCCGGTGACGACCCGTTCATCATGCAGTCGGATGGCAAGGGCTGGCTGTACGCACCCAGCGGTCTGCTCGACGGCCCTCTCCCGGCGCACTACGAGCCCCAGGAGTCGCCGGTACGCAATGCGCTGTACACGCAGCAGTCCAACCCGGCACGGCAGGTCTACAAGCGCCAGGACAACCCGTCCAACCCCTCGCCACCCGACAGCGGGGCGCAGATTTTTCCGTATGTGTTCACCACGTACCGTCTGACCGAGCACCACACCGCCGGCGGCATGAGCCGCTGGCTTCCGTATCTCTCGGAGCTGCAGCCGGAGTTCTTCTGTGAGGTGTCACCCGAGCTCGCCCGCGAGCGCGGCCTCGAGAACCTCGGCTGGGCCACCATCATCACCGCGCGCACCGCCATCGAGGCGCGCGTGCTGGTGACCGAGAGGCTCTCGCCCCTACGGGTGGCTGGGCGGACCATCCACCAGATCGGCCTGCCCTACCACTGGGGAGTTGGCGGCAGCGCTCTGGTCAGTGGCGACTCTGCCAACGACCTGATGGGGATCACACTTGATCCCAACGTGCACATTCAGGAGTCCAAGGTGGCCTCCTGCGACATCCAGCCAGGGCGGCGACCCACCGGCCCCGCTCTGCTGCGCTACGTCGCCGAGTACCGACGGCGGGCGGGGATCACCATCGAGACCGGCAACCAGCACCGCACGGTCACCGAGGAGCGCCCATGAGCGGCTGGTCCACGGCGGTTGATCCCGCTCCCAATTCCGGCTGGACCGCGGGCACGCCGCGCAAGGGTTTTTTCACCGACACCTCAATCTGCATCGGCTGCAAGGCCTGTGAGGTGGCGTGCAAGGAGTGGAATCACGTCCCCGAGGACGGCCTGGCGATGCTCGGCCTCTCCTACGACAACACCGGCGCTCTGGGGGCGAGCACCTGGCGGCACGTTGCCTTCATCGAGCAGCCCAAGCGCGTGGATACCGGCCGGCTCAGCGGCCGCGGCGGATTTCCTGTCGTGCCGGACGCGCCGGGCGAGATGTCGGGCGGCCGCGCGGACTTTCGCTGGCTGATGTCGTCGGACGTCTGCAAGCACTGCACCCACGCGGCCTGCTTGGACGTCTGTCCCACGGGCGCGCTCTTCCACACCGAGTTCGGCACTGTCGTGGTGCAGGACGATATCTGCAACGGCTGCGGATACTGCGTGGCCGCGTGCCCCTTCGGGGTCATCGAGCGCCGTGAAGGCCCATCTGACGCGCGCAATGTCGGCATCGCCCAAAAATGCACGCTCTGCTACGACCGGCTCGGAGAGGACATGACTCCGGCGTGTGCCAAGGCGTGTCCCACCGAGTCGATCCAGTTCGGCGACCTCGATGAGCTGCGCGAACGGGCTCGGGATCGCGTCGCGGCGCTGCACGACCACGGCGTCGAAGAGGCCCGCCTGTACCTCGAGGGCACCGATGACGGGGTGGGCGGGGCGGGTGCGTTCTTCCTTCTCCTCGATGAGCCCGAGGTGTACGGGCTGCCGCCCGACCCGGTGGTCACCACCCGGGACCTGCCAGCGATGTGGCGGCGAGCGGCGCTGGCGGCAGCCACTCTGCTCGGCGGCGCCGTCGTCGCCTTCGCGGGCGGCCGCCGATGAGCCGCTCGCCGACCCCTCCCGACCCGACCGGCGGGCCGCCGCGGATGACGGTGTCGGACGGGCGTGGCGCCGGCCGGACCGAACAACGGGACCGTGGTGGTCGGCGTGGTGGCGGCGGCGGCGAGCGCTCGATGGTTCCGGAGGCAACCTTCACCTCGTACTACGGACGGCAGGTGGTCAAGGCCTCGCCCTGGGAGCGGGACATCCCCGTCTACCTGTTTCTCGGTGGCCTTGCCGGGGGCTCGTCATTGCTCGCGGCGGGCGCGGACCTGACCGGCCGACCGGCGCTGCGCCGGGCCAGCCGCCTCGGCGCGCTGGGCAGCATCGGGCTGAGCTACGCGGCGCTGGTCCATGACCTGGGCAAACCGTCGCGCTTCATCAACATGTTGCGCGTCGCCAAGCCCACCTCCCCGATGTCGATGGGGACCTGGATCCTCACCGCGTACGGGCCCGCGGCCGGCATGGCGGTGGCTGGAGAGCTGAGCGGCCTGGTGCCACGCCGGTTCGGCCTGGCTGCGCGGGGGGTTGCCGCAGCGGGGCGCCCCGCGGGGCTGGCCGCCGCGGTGCTCGGTTCGGCCGTCGCGTCCTACACGGCGGTGCTTCTTGCAGACACGGCGACGCCGTCGTGGCACGAGGGTTTCGGCGAGCTGCCCTTCGTCTTCGTGGGCTCGGCGGCGGCGGCGGCCGGCGGCCTGGGGATGCTCGCCACCCCGGTGGCGCAGGCGGGTCCGGCGCGCCGCCTGGCTGCGGGGGGTGCCCTGCTCGAGCTGGTCATGGAGCGGCGTCGGCAGGCGGCCATGGGCATCACCTCCGAGCCGCTCGAGACCGGCCGGGCGGGCCTCCTGATGCGCGTCAGCCGGCGACTGACCATGGCCGGGGCGTTCGGCGCTGCGCTGCTCGCCCCCGAGAGCCGGGGCGCGGCGCGCCTCGCGGGCGTGGCCCTGCTCGCCGGCTCGGTGTGCACCCGCTTTGGCATCTTCGAGGCCGGCCAGGTGTCGGCCCGGGACCCGAAGTACACGGTGCTGCCGCAGCGCACGCGGATGGCGGAGCGGGCTCGGAGGTGAACCTCCCGCGTGCACAGACCGGTACAGGCGCCCATATTTCACGAATCGAGCGTTAGTCCACGGCGCCGTCCGGATCACCCGCAAGGCTGACGAACGGCGCCACGGCCTGACCCACCGGATCACGACGGGAAGGAGCCACACATGACCTCCGCCGAGCCCGCTGCCGAACCCGCGTCAGCTTCTCGAGCCGCGGCCGGTCCGCCCGGCGGCCGCTGGGGCCTGGTGGCCGCCGCCCTGCTTCTCCAATTCTCGATCGGCGCCGTCTACGCGTGGAGCGTCTTTTCGGTGGCTCTGCAGAAGTCGCACGCCTTCCATCTCACCAAGGTGGAGGCGGCGCTGCCCTTCGAGGTCACCATCGGGATGATCTTCATCGGCACGTTCATCGGCGGCCGCATCCAGGACCGGCGCGGGCCGCGCACCGTGGCGCTCGCCGGCGGGGTGATCTACGGCGTCGGCGTCATGCTGGCGTCCTTCGCGCAGTCGCACGACCAGCTGCCGCTGCTGATCGCCACCTACGGGGTGATCAGCGGCTTCGGGCTCGGCCTCGCGTACATCGTGCCCATCGCGATGCTGCAGAAGTGGTTTCCCGACCGTCGCGGCCTGATCACCGGGCTGGCGGTCGGTGGTTTCGGCTTCGGCGCAGTGCTTACCTCGCCGCTGGCGCAGCGGCTTGTGGACAGCAACAAGCTGGTGCCCACCCGCGCCTTTCTGCCCCTCGGCATCACCTACCTGGTGCTCTCGCTGATCGGCGCCTCGGTGTTCCGCAACCCGCCGGAGGGCTACCGGGTCGAGGGGTACTCACCGCCCACCACCGGCCGGGTGGTCGACAGCGGCAAGGACTACACCCAACGGGAGTCGCTGCGCACCCCGCAGTGGTACCTGCTCGCCGCCATCCTCACCCTCAACGTCACCGCGGGCATCGCCCTGATCTCCCAGGCCGCCGGTAGCGCCGCTGACATCGCCGGCTACAGCAAGGTGGCTGCGGCCGGAGTGGTCGGCACCTGGGCGCTCTTCAACGGTGGCGGCCGCATCGTCTGGGCGGCAATCTCCGATTTCACCGGCCGGATGCCCGCCTTCGCGGCGATGCTCGGCCTGCAGGCGGTGTGCTTCTTCCTCCTGCCCCGCGCCCACAACCAGGCGGCCTTCTTCGCCCTCGGCGCCGTGATCTACCTGTGCTACGGAGGTGGCTTCGGCACCATGCCCGCCACCGCCGGCGACTTTTTCGGCGTACGCCACGCCGGCGGCATCTACGGTTTGATGATCATCGGCTGGAGCCTGGGCGGCGTTCTCGGCCCCCAGATCGCGGCGAGCCTGATCGGCAAGGACAAGAACTACAGCGCTGCCTACATCACCATCGCGGTGATCGCCCTAGTGGCCATGGTCCTGCCGCTGCTGACCAAGATTCCGCGCAAACGCTCAACCGCGAGCGAGGGCTACCTGGGTCAGGTGGCCGGGAGCAGCTAGCCGCGCGAGGCGGCTCGTCGGGTGAGCCGGCGCGCCGACCCGTCGACCCGCTCGGTCAGGCCGAGACGGTCGAGGTGCTCCAGCAGGGGCACAGCGACTCGCCGGGTGGTGCCCAGCGCCTGCCTCGCGGTCGAAAGGGTGAAGGGTTGTTCGATGGTCCGGAGCAGAGCGACTGCCTGCTCAGGGGCGTCGGGGAGGAGCACGACGTCGCCGGGCAGGCGGAGCACCGCGCCGGCGGCTGCGGCCGCACCGAGCTCGCGCCGGCCGAGCCCCAGGGTGGCCAGCTGAGCCTGCTCAGGCGCCCCGAACGGATGAGCCTGAAGGCTGTCGCTCAGCCGGGCAACCGCGGCGCGAAGGTCGGCCCGCAGGGTTGGCCCACTCCCACGGCGACGCACCCGGCCGCGCACCTCCTCCAGCTCCGGGCAGCCGGGAAGCAGGGCGCCGAGC
>JBHEMT010000104.1:0-2789 GCA_046262435.1 Candidatus Dormibacteria bacterium
GCACCGGCCGCCGCCGCTGGATGGACACGTGCACACGGAGTGGTCGTGGGACGCGGAGGGCGGCTCAATGCAGGCCACCTGCCGGAGAGCGATCGAGCTGGGTCTGAGCGTGGTGGCGTTCACCGACCACGCCGACTTCACGGACTGGGTGAGCGCGTCGCGCGTGGAGGAGCTGCGCAGCACGGGCGGCCTGCCGCTGGGTGTGCGACCAGTCGGGCGCCACCGCGGCAGTGGCGAGCTGGACATCGCCGGCTACTGGGGGTGCGTCGAAGACTGTCGGTCCCGCTTCCCCGACCTCCGCATTCTCAGCGGCGTCGAGCTCGGGGATCCGCACCGCTTTCCCGAGCAAAGCGCAGCCCTGCTTGCGCACCGTCCCCTCGACCGGGTGCTGGGCTCCTCGCACTGCATTCCCATGGACGGCGGTCTGGTCGACTGCTCCGGCCCCGGGGTGATGAGCGGGGACGCGGCGCCGGAGCGGCTGCGCGCCTACCTCGCCGGTACCCTGGCGATGGTCGAGGGGGCGACACCATTCGAAGTCCTCGCCCACCTCGACTACCCCAAGCGCTACTGGCCGCACGACCGAGTGCCCTACGCCGAGCCCGACTTCGAGGCTGAGTACCGCGCCGTACTCCGCGCCCTGGCGAGCAGCGGGCGTGCCCTGGAGGTGAACACCAGCCGGGGCATGGACCCGCGCCGGGGGCTGTGTCCAGGGCCGGTGGTGCTGCGCTGGTGGCGAGAGGAGGGAGGCCAAGCGCTGTTCTTTGGCAGCGATGCTCACGACCCGACCGGCCTGATGCGGGGCTTCGATGTGGCTCTGGAGGCGGCGGAGGCGGCCGGTTTCAGCCGGGGCCGGGATCCACTCGACCCGTGGCGGCCCTGAGCTCGGCTCTGGCCACGGCGTCGACGTGCACCTCGTCGGGGCCGTCGGCGATCCGCAGGGTGCGCAGGCCGGCGTACATGGCGGCGAGCGGGGTGTCGGCGCTGACCCCCGCGCCGCCGTGCAGTTGAATCGCCCGGTCCACAACCTCGCACGCCACCCGGGGCACCACCGCCTTGATGGCGGAGATCTCGGCGCGCGCGGCCCGAGTCCCGGCGGTGTCGATGCGCCAGGCGGCGTGGAGTACGAGCAGCCGGGCCTGGTCGATGGCCATTCGCGACTCGGCGATCTGCTGACGAACCGCCCCCTGGGCTGCCAGGGGGCCGCCGAAGGCATTGCGGGTGCGGGCTCGGGCAACCAGCAGCCCCAGTGCGCGCTCGGCCATGCCGAGGGCGCGCATGCAGTGGTGAATGCGTCCCGGCCCCAGCCGCGCTTGGGCCAGCCGGAACCCCTGGCCACGCTCCCCGAGCAGGTTGCCGGCGGGCACCCGGGCCTGGTCGAAGACCACCTCACCATGACCCTGGGGATCGTCGTAGCCGAACACCGAGAGGGAGCGGAGGACGCGCACTCCCGGGGTGTCGAGCGGCATCAGCAGCATGCTCTGTTGCTCATGAGGTGCCGCATCGGGGTCGGTGCGGCCCATCACGATGAGCAGCCGGCAGCGGGGGTCGAGCGCCCCGGTGGTCCACCACTTGCGCCCGGTGACCACCGCCTCGTCGCCGTCGAAATCGATCCGGCAGCGGATGTTGGTGGCGTCCGAGCTGGCGACCTCCGGCTCGGTCATGGCGAAGCCCGAGCGCATCTCACCGGCAAGCAGCGGCCCTAACCAACGCTGCTGCTGTTCGGCGGTACCCGCGAGCGCGAGCAGCTCCATGTTGCCGGTGTCGGGGGCGGAGCAGTTGACCGCCTCGGGGCCGAGTGGGCTGTGACCGGTCAGCTCGGCGAGGGGAGCGTATTCGAGCACGCTCAGTCCCGGGCCGTGGCGGGGGTCGGGGAGAAACAGGTTCCACAGACCGCGGGCACGCGCCTCGGCCTTGAGCTCCTCGATCACCGGCGGGACGACGTGACCACCGCCGGCCTGGCGGCGCTGCTCCTCGTACAGGGCCTCAGCCGGCTGGACCCGCTCCGCCATGAAGGCGCGCAGCCGCTCCAGGTACTCCTCGGTGCGCGGGCAGGGAGAGAAGTCCATCCGGGCTCAGTGTGCGCCCAGGCGGCCCAGACCGAGACCGACGAGCTGGGGCACGGCAGCGCCCATCGACTGAAAGCCCTCGCCTACGGTCATCCCCGCCAGATGGCGGGCATGGATGCCCTCGGCCACGATCGCCAGCTTGAAGAAGCCGAGTGCGACGTACCAGTCAAGGCTGTCCAGATCTCGTCGGCTGCGCTCCGCGTAGGCATCGACCAGCTCGTCCTGCGAGAGGAAACCGGGCTCGGCGGTGAGCCGGGTGGAGGGAACCGCGGCGGCGCCCTCCAGGCCGTGCGCGCGATCGGCCCAGTAGACGAGGAGCAGACCGAGATCGGCGAGCGGGTCGCCGAGGGTGCACATCTCCCAGTCGAGGACCGCCGCCACGGTCTGGGGAGACCCGGGAGCGTAGATCAGGTTGTCGAGACGGTAGTCACCGTGGACGATCCCGGTCGGACCCGATGCGGGCAGGGCCGCCGCGAGCCGATCGCGGAGGGTGCCCATGGCACGGAGCTCGCGGGTTGCTGACAGGGTCCACTGCGTCCACCAGCGGCGCACCTGCCGTTCCAGGTAGCCGTCGGGGCGCCCCAGGGTGGCGAGCCCGGCGCTCTGCGGATCGACGCTGTGCAGGGTGGCGAGCGTATCCACCAAGGCCACGGATAGGGCTCGGCGGGTCTGCGGGCTGTCCTCGTAGGCGGCCGGGAGGCGCTCGCGGATGACGTGTCCGGC
>JBHEMT010000105.1:0-5458 GCA_046262435.1 Candidatus Dormibacteria bacterium
GGCCATCACCTGCAGGTCGCAGGCCAGGGCGAGCTGGCAGCCGGCCCCGGCCGCCGCTCCGGCCACCTGGGCGATGACCGGAACGGGCAGCGCCTCGATTGCGGCGCAGGCCGCCTCCATCCGAGCAAAGCTCTCCTCGACGCCGGCCGGGTCGGCCTCCGCCCACTCACGCATGTCCGAGCCGGCGCTGAAGGTTCCCCCGGCACCGTGGAGGACGACCGCGCGAAGCTGCTCGTGTCCGGCCAGCTCGCGGAACATCCGCTCGACGCCCGCCCACCCGGCGCTGGTCAGCGCGTTGCGCCGAGCCCCGGTGCCCACCGCCACCCGGGCCACGCGCCCGTCACGCTCCAGCCGCACCCCCGGGGCGGCCTGGTCCTGGGGGCTCATCGCACGGCCCGGTCCCGATGCAGCGCAGCGATCTCCTCGGCGCTGTAGCCCAGCTCCTCAAGGACCACGTCGGTGTGCTCACCCAGGGTCGGCGGCGGCGTGGTGGGCGTGGGCGGCTGCTCCGAGAGCCTGATCGGCGACCCGACCAGTCGGAGGGGGCCTGCGGTGGGGTGGTCCACCTCCAGCACCATCTCGCGGGCACGCACCTGGGGGTGGGCGAGGGCTGCGTCCACGGTGTTAATCGCCCCGGTTGGCACGCCTGCCGCGGCCAGCAGCTCCGCCCACTCCGCCGAGCCACGCGCCGCCAAAGCAGCTTCAAGCAGGGGGAGCAGGACATCGCGGTGGCGCACCCGCTCGGGGTTGGTCGCAAAGCGAGGGTCGTCGACCAGCGTCTCGAGCCCGAGGACGGCGGCGAACCGCCGCCACAGGCTGTCGTTGCCCACCGCGCACATCAGGTGGCCGTCGCGGGTGGGAAGTGCCTGGTAGGGAACGATCGAGGGATGGGCCGACCCGTAGCGGAGCGGGACCTCGCCGGTGGCGAAGTAGCCGCTGGCCAGGTAGGTCAACCAGGCCACCTGGGAGTCGAGCATGGAGATGTCCACCCACTGGCCGCGGCCCGTCGTCTGGCGTGCCTGAAGAGCGGCGAGCACCCCGATCACCGCCCACATCGCGGCGCCGATGTCGGCGACCGAGTTGCCCACCCGCACCGGCGGCCCATCGCTTTCGCCGGTGACGCTCATCAGGCCGCCCAGAGCCTGGGCGATGGCGTCGTAGCCGGGCTGGTTGGCGAAGGGCCCGGTCTGCCCGAAGCCGCTGATCGACGCGTACACCAGGCGCGGGTTGCGCGTGGCCAGCGCCTCGTAGCCCAGCCCAAGGCGCGCTGCGGTGCCGGGGCGGAAGTTTTCGAGGACCACGTCGGCGCGGTCGGCCAGACGCAGGGCGACCTCGCGCCCGGCGTCGGACTTCAGGTCGAGGCTGATGCCCCGCTTGTTGCGGTTGACCGCGAGAAAGTAGGCCGACTGGTCGCCCTGGTATGGCGGTCCCCACTGGCGCGTGTCGTCGCCCTCGCGGGTGTCCTCGACTTTGACCACCTCCGCGCCCAGGTCGGCAAAGATCATCGTCGCGAACGGACCGGAGAGGATCCGCGAGAGGTCGAGAACTCGAATGCCCTCAAGGGCGCGGACGAGACCGCGGGGTGCAGCGGGGGGTGGCGGGCTCACCTCGGTCAGGAGAGGTGG
This sequence comes from Candidatus Dormibacteria bacterium, assembly GCA_046262435.1. Lineage (GTDB taxonomy): Bacteria > Chloroflexota > Dormibacteria > Aeolococcales > Aeolococcaceae > JBHEMT01. The sequence goes on from JBHEMT010000105.1 coordinate 1,626, forward strand.
CCGACGTAGAGCTTGACCACCTCGTCGTTGTGGAGCAGCTCCTTGCCGGTGCCCTCGAGCCGGTTCTGACCGAGCACGAGAACGTATGCCCACTGCGCGTGGCGCAGGGTTTCTCGGGTGTTCTGCTCGACGATGAGCACCGCGACATTGGTACCGCGCACCTCCTCGATGCGCTCCCACACGGTGCTCTGGAAGCGTGGCGAGAGGCCGGCGCTGGGCTCGTCGAGGATCAGTACAGCGGGGTCGACCATGAGCCCCCTGGCCATCGCCAGCATGGTGCGCTGCCCGCCGCTGAGGGTCTCGGCGCGCCGCCTGGCGGCGCTGCGCAGGTCAGGGAAGAGCGCGTAGAGCTGTTCGATGCGGTCGTGCAGCCCGTGCTTGCGGGTGTACCCGCCCATCTCCAGGTTCTCGTGCACGCTCAGCTGGGGAAACACGTTGGCCACCTGGGGGACGTAGGCGATGCCCTTGCGGACCAGCTTTTCCGACGCCAGCCCGGTGACGTTGACGCCCTCGACACTGACCGAGCCCGATCGCGGCCGGATCACCCCCGCGACCGCCTTGAGCAGGGTCGACTTCCCGGCGCCGTTGGGGCCGACGATCGCGGTGATCGCTCCGCGACGGGCAACGCAGCTCACCCCGTCGACGATCGGGGGGCCGCCGTAGCCGGCGGTGAGGCCCTCGACCACCAGCGCCGCGGGCGCGTCCGGGGCGGCAATGGCCGCCGTGCCCTCAGGCGCTGTGCTCGTCATAGTCCGGCATCTCTCCCAGGTAGGCGTCGACCACGCGCTGGTTGGAGCGCAGGGTCTCGAAGGGGCCGTGGGCGATCACCCGACCCTCGGCCATCACCACCACGTGGTTGGTGACCCGCTCGATGAAGGGAAGGTTGTGCTCCACCACGATGACCGATGCCCCGCTGCGGATGAACGACTCGACGGCCAGCGCGATGCGCTCGCCGAGGACGGGATTGACCCCACCCATGGGCTCGTCGAGGATCACCAGGCGCGGCTTGGCAACCCGCATCCGGGCGAACTCCACAAGTCGCTTCTGACCGCCGCTGAGGTTGCCGGCCCTCTCGTTGCGCAGCTTGTGGAGGCCGAACTCATGGAGCAGCTCTCGGGCGACGTCGAGCTCGGCCACCGCGGTCTCACGGCCCTGCCGGCCGGCCCCGCGCAGCGAGCGCCAGAAGGTCTCGCGCGGCGCCTCGAAGCGGGCCAGCAGCATGTTCTCGAGCACGGTCAGGGCGGGCCACTCGCGCGGCGACTGGAACGTCCGGATCAACCCCATGCGAGCGATGCTGTGGGGCGCCATTCCGGCCACGGCGGTGCCGTCGAAGGTGACCGTCCCCGAGTCGGGGATCTTGAACCCGGAGATCAGGTCGATGGCCGTGCTCTTGCCCGCACCGTTGGGACCGATCAGGCCGGTCACCTGCCCTGCGGGTGCGTCGAAGGAGCATCCGTCCACGGCGGCGACGCCACCGAAGTGCTTGGAGAGGTCACGCACCTCGAGCAGGGCCATCAGACGCCGGTGTCCATTGCGGGTGCCGGGGCGGCCGCCAGGGCGACCTCACCGCTGCCCGCCTCACCGCCCCCGTCGCGGTCGATGAAGCGCCGTTCGGGCAGGATGCCCTGCGGACGGAAGCGGATGAAGAGCACGAGCACCAGTCCGGTGAGGATCAGCCGGAAGGCCGGCGAGAACCCGGGGTGGCCCGGGACCTCGGGGAGAAACCGGGTGGCCTCCTGCAGGCCCATCACCATCACCGCCACGCCGAGCACGACGCCCCTGGTGCTGCCCCGGCCGCCGACCAGGATCGCCGCGTAGAGAATGATGGTTTCCACCGGCGACCACGACGAGGGGTTCCACGCCGACAGGTAGGTGACGAAGAGCGCTCCGCCGAAGCCGCCGATCCCGGCGCCGAGCACGTAGGCCTTGAGCTTCAGCCGGTAGATGTCGCGGCCGAAGGCGGCGGCAGCCCGTTCGTCCTCGCGCAGGGAGCGCAGGGCCAGGCCGAAGCGGCTCCCCGAAAGGCGGTTGACCAATGCCAGGGTGAGCAGGAAGAAGACGACGCACATCCCGAGGACGAAGTACTGCCCGGTCTGGTAGTCGAGGCCAAGCTGGTCCGCGAACGGGACGGTCAGCCCGGAGAGCCCGTTGAAGCCGTCGAAGAGCGGCACGTACTGACCGCAGATCACATAGAGCACGTAGACGGCGCCGAGGGTGACGATCGAGAAGTAGATTCCGCGCAGGTGGCGCAGTGCGATCGCGCCCACCACCAGGGCGAGCAGCATCGAGCTCAGCGTTGCCAGCGCAACCGCCAGGGGGTAGGGAAGGCTGAGGCCGAGGATGTAGCGCTGCGGCTCCTGGGCGGGACCGATGCTGAGCACCATGGTCATGTACGCGCCGAGAGCCACGTAGCCGTAGAAGGCGAGGTCGAAGTCGCCGGACCAGCCCCAGATGATGTTGAGACCCAGCGCGAGGATCCCGAAGATCGAGGCCTCGGTGAGGACGGTGGTGAGGTACTGGATCATTCGAACACGCTGCGCCGGCCGCCCACGAAGAGCCCGCGCGGCCGCACCAGGATCACCACCGACAGGATCAGAAAGGCGAAGGCGAGGTTGTAGCTGGAGCTGATGTAGCCGCTGGTGAACTCCAGCACGAGCCCGACGATGATCGCGCCCACCAGGGTTCCCAGTGCCTTGCCAAGACCACCGGCGACCGACGCCGTCAGGGTGATCAGGAAGAAGGTGAAGCCGAAGTAGGGGCTGAAGGTGCCGACGTACTCGGCCAGCACGAAACCGGCGTAACCGGCGATCGCGCCGGCGAGCACCCAGGTGAGCGACGCCACCCGATGTGCGTTGATCCCGCTGACGCTGGCCAGCGAACGGTTCTGCGAGACCGCGCGCAGCGACTTGCCAAAGCGTGTCTTCTGGATGATCAGGAACAGCAGACCGCCGATCGCCAGCGCCGAGATGATGATCTCGATCTCCGTCACGGTCAGCAGGAACGGGCCCACCTGGTGGGGGTCGCCCTGGCGGATGCTGTAGCCGAGATTGGCCGCACCGAAGAGGATGACGATGATGTTCTGGATCACCAGCGACACCCCCAGGGTGGCGATGAACGTGGGCAGCGGTCCGATGCTGCGCCGGACGAAGCGGTCAACCACGGCGAAGTGCACAAGGAATGCCAGGACCGCGCCGCCAACCGCGGCGGCGATGGCGGCGACCACCACGCTGTGGGTGATGCGCTGCGCCAGGTAGGCGCAGTAGGCGCCGGTGGTGAGCAACTCGCCGTGCGAAAGGTTGGCGATGTTGGTCACCGAGTACTCGAGGGTGAAGGCGAGCGCGGACAGTGCCAGGATCGAGGCGCCGACGATGCCGAAGCCGAGGGTCAGGAAGACCTGGTGCACGTCCGCTCCTGAGTCACCTCGACGCGGTTGCAGTGGGTCCAACCCTGAGCCGTCGCGCGCCCACTAGCGGGCACGGAGCTGCCAGTCCGAGCAGGCGCCCGACCACGGTGGAGGGGCGCCTGCCGGCTCACGGGTTCGCGGCGGCCAGGTCGGATGCGGAGAGCAGCTGTACCTGCTGTGTCTGGCCCGACGAGGCGTCGGCCTGGAAGGCTCCGTAGGGCCCGAAGACGTTGTTGTACTGGTTGTAGATGAGATCGCCGCTGGCGCCTTGGTACTTGATCTTCTGGCCACTCTTGAGCAGCTTCAGGCAGTCGGCGTATGAGGCGCAGGTGGTCCCCGGAGGGTTGGTGACGTCCTTCATCTTGGCGATGACAGCCGGGCCGTCGGTGGTGCCCGCCGCCTGCTGGGCAAGGGCCAGGCTGACCACCGC
>JBHEMT010000106.1:0-5106 GCA_046262435.1 Candidatus Dormibacteria bacterium
ACCGAGCGCGACGCAACCGATCAGGGCAAGTCCTGCCCCCAGACCGGCCGGAACGCCGCCCCCGGTGTTGGGCACCGTGATCGCGGCGCCCTGGACCTGCCCGGTGGTCGGCGTCGCCGCCTTCTCCGGCAACGGGAAGCAGTCGCTGACCTGCCGGGTCACGAAGTTGAATGTGCCCCCATTCGGATGCGCCGAGTCCTTCTTCTTGCCATCGGGATTGCCGGCGAAGGTGAAGATGGGACAGCCGTGCTGGTCGATCGTCGCCGACGTGAAGTCGGCGAGCGAGCGATCACTTCCGGTCCCGGGCAGCCCGGTCCCGCAGAGCAGCCCGCTGGTGCAGATGTCACCAGTATGGAAGATGGTGGGGCCGGGTGTCACGTCGGCGACACGAAATGCCGGGTCACTACTGGTGGCGTTGCTGCTTTCCGAGGTGGCATAGGTCCAGGTCCCACCCGTGTCGTTGGGGTCCGTCTTGCCATTCGTGGTCCGGAAGTACCCCAGTGCCAGTTGGCCCGCCTTCGGACCACCGATGGCCGCCGGAAGCACGTTGGCCGCCCCGCCCGTGGCCACCTGGTGCGGGCCACTCCAGGTGCCCCCCCCATCCTTCGAACTGAAAAGGAAGAGGTTCGCGGTATTGGCAGGGTTGGGAGTCGTGCTGATGAATCCAGCCCCGATGGCATAGAGATTGCCCGCACCATCGATGGCCAAATCGTTGAAGATGTCGCCGAACTGCACCTGGTTGGCGCCCAGCTTGTCCCCCTCGTAGACGACGTGGTCGGTGAAGCTGTGACACTTGTCCTTTGACACCGCCAGGTAGATCTGGCTGAACGTCCCACTGACCTTCGGCTGGCCCTCGATATTCTGTTCCTGGGTTGTCGTCGTGAACAGGACGTAGATGTCGCCCGCGGCATCGAGCACCGGCTTGGAAACGAGGGTGCCACCGGTGATGTCCTGCGGCACATTCTTTTCAATCGAAAGGTCCGTGACGATCGAACCGCACGGCCCGGCAAAGAAATCATCGGTCCCTGAGTTGTCGGTGCGGAACATGAGCGGCTGCGCGCTGAAGAACTCGTGATAGGTCATGTAGGCGACCCCGTTGTTCCCGGCGGTCAGCCATTCGCGGTCATTGCTCGGGGCGGTCTGCCCCAGGACGATCCCTCCGCAGTTGCCGGGGTCAGGCGCTGGACCGATGGACTTGAACGTCGCCCCCGTGTCCGTGCTCCGACAGATCGCCGCCCCCGCCGCCTCGAGGTCGGCGATGAAGACACTGTGGTCGTCCGGTGCAACGCTGACGTCGCTGTCGCCACCGCCCGCATAGGAGCCGGCGAGGATTGCCGCGGCGAAGGACGACGCGTCATCGTGCGATACCCAGACGCCCACCCCGGGCTTGCCGCCCACGACCGCGGGGATACCCTGGGGGCCGGTCACGTAGACGTTGCCCAGGCGGTCCGTGTCGATGCTGGGCTCACCACCGCGGTCCCCCACGAGTTGGACCGGCTTGGTAAAGCTGGTCTCGGCAGCCTGTGCTGGGATCCCGCCCAGGAACAGCGACAGCAGCCCGATCGGGGCAGCCAAGGCGCACACACGTCCCAAACGCACTGAGTTTCCCCTCCCACTTCGATCGACGTTGGGCGGGACCCTAACAAGTGGGCTGCTGTTGGACCAGCGGCCAACACCGGGACTGTGGCCTCGCTACAGTCAGCGCCCATGCTCAAGAGCGTGGATCGCGTCTTCGCGGCCCTTATCCTTCTCGCTGCCCTGGGCGCCCTGGTCGTCTATGTCGTCCGCCTGGGGCGCAGCAGCGGCGGCTACAGCCGCACCGATGCCGCCGGCGGCTCCGCCCTGCTGGGCCGGCGCCTTCTCGAGACCGGCTACCTGATCCTCCAACCGATCGGACAGTGGCTGGCGGCGCGCGGGGTCACCGCCAACATGGTCTCCTGGACCTCACTGCTCCTTGGGGGCGTCGCCGGCGCCCTGCTTGCCGTCGGTCTCTTCGGAACGGCTGCCTTCGTGGCCTCGATCAGCGGCCTCCTCGACACCGTCGATGGCATGGTCGCTCGCTTCAGCGGCAGCTCATCGGACGCCGGCGAGGTGCTCGACGCGGCGGTTGATCGCTATACCGAGTTCTTCTTTCTCGGCGGTCTGGCCATCCACTACCGCGACCACCCGCTGCTGGTCGCCCTGACCCTCGCAGCTCTGATCGGCTCCTTCATGGTCAGCTACGCCACGGTCAAGGCCGAGGCGCTCGGCGTGGACCCCCCGCGCGGGCTGATGCGCCGCCAGGAACGCGCGGTCTACCTCGCCCTGGGCGCGATCTTCACCGGGCTCCTCTCTCCCGCGCTCGAGCGCCGCCTTCACCTGCCAGAGGTGCAGCTACCGATGCTGATCGCGCTTGTCGTCGTGGCTGCGCTGGCCAACCTCTCCGCCGTCCTCCGGCATCGCGCGTTGATCTCGATCCTGCGCCGCCGTGGGCCAGGATCGTCACCATTGGCATGAGGGCTGCGCCAGGCTGCAGCCAGCGTCGCGGGGTCCGTCCCGTCAGGCTGGGCCGTACACTGCAACCTTCCGCGTGCGGGCCCGTTCTCTAACCGCCCCTTCACGAGACCATATTGCTGAACACAGCTCCTCGAACCTCGACCGTCGCTGAGACCATCAGGACACTTGGAGGAGGGGGCCCCCGCCGGATCGCCGAGTCGGCAGGTCTGGTGATCACCCACGGCGAGGGTTCGCACCTCGTCGACGAGACGGGCCGCCGCTACCTGGATTTCGCCACCGCCATGGGCGTCGCGGCGATCGGCCACGCCAACCCCATCTGGGTGCACGCCGTCCAGGAGCAGGCGGCGCGACTGGCAGCCTGCGTCCTCCACATGCCTGAGCAGGCCGAGTACCTGGAGGCCCTCGCCGGCGTTCTCCCCGAGGGGCTGCAGCGCACCGCCCTGTACTCGGGCGGTACCGAGGCCGTCGAGGTGGCCGTCCGTCTTGCCCAGTCGGTCACCGGCAACCGCGAGGTGATCTCCTTCACCGCGGGCTTCCACGGCAAGACCACCGGCGTTCGCTTCACCGGCGACCGCTTCCCCGACGAGCGGGTGGCCCTGGGGGTCGACTGGATCCACCACGTTCCCTACCCGGTGTGCACCGAGCACGACGCGGTCACCTATGACCGCTGTGAGGAGGATGGCGCCCGCTCGCTCACCGCGCTCGGCGAGTACGCCGCCACCCTCACTCGCGAGGTGGCCGCGGTGATCGTCGAGCCGGTGCTCGGTACCGCGGGCAACCGGCCGCCGCAGCGTCGCTTCCTCCAGGGGCTGCGCCGGCTGTGCAACGAGCGCGGCTGGCTGATGATCCTCGACGAGTCGATCACCGGCTTCGGCCGGCTGGGGACCAACTTCGCCGCCGAGTACTTCGACGTCCAGCCGGACATCCTGGTGCTCGGCAAGGCGATGGGGGGCGGCTTCCCGCTCAGCGGGGTGGCGTCGTCATCGGCGGTCTGGGACGCCAGCCTCTACGCGGAGATGTCGGCCACCTCGAGTTCGTACGGCTTCAACCCTCTGGCCTGCGCCGCCGGCGCCGCCGTGGTCGAGGTGCTCCGCTCGGACGGCTTCCTGGCCAACGTGCGCAGCGTCGGCGCCCAGCTGGCTCGGGGCATCACCGAGATTGCGGCCGCCTCGCCGTACGTCCGCAACCCTCGCGGCGTGGGCATGATGCTCGGCTTTGACTTCGTCGATCCGAAAACCGGCCGTCTCGCCGGCCCCGACCTCTGTGGCGAGCTCTTCCGCCGCTGCCTCGAACAGGGGCTCCTTATCGTGGGGGACGTCCCCGGGGTGCGACTCAATCCCACCCTGGTGCTCACCCCAGACGAGGCGCGGCGCGCATTGGAGGGGCTGGCCGCCGCGGTATGCCACTGAGGATTGCACTCGCCGGACTGGGTTCGGCGGCGCTCCGCGCGCACATCCCCGCCCTGCAGCGGCTCGGTGACGAGGGCGCTGTCCAGGTCGTCGGCCTGTGCGACCGGTCGCCGCAGCAGCGCACTGTGGCCTCCCGGACGATTCCCGGGGTGGCCTGTTTCGAGGACACCACGGCGATGCTCGACGCGGTTGGCTGCGACCTGCTCACCGTGGCCACGCCGCCGAGCGTCCACCTCGACGCGGTCCGCGCAGCGACGGCGCGGGGCATCGACGTCCTCTGCGAGAAACCCCTCGGTCTGTGCGCCGCCGACGTTGTCGAGCTCGAGTCGATCGCCTCCGGCCCCGCGGCTCCGCTGCTCGCCACCGTGCACCAGTACCGCCACGCTGAGGGCTGGGAGGCAGCACAGACCCTCCTCGCTCGGGCCATCCGGCATGACCAGGAGTTCGACCTGCGCATCGAGGTGGAGCGACCCGGGACCGACCCGCTCAGCGCCGGTGGCTGGCGCTCCGACCCCTCCGGTGAGGGCGGCATTCTCGGCGACCATGCGGTGCACTACCTGTCGCTCTGCCATGGGCTGGGCGCTTCCGTGCGCCTGCTCGACTGCTCGCGGACCGGAGCTCCCGGCCGGGAGACCGCCGCCATCCGGCTGGCAATCGGTCCGGGTCAGGCGACCATCGTGGTCACCTATGAGGGGCGGCGCCGGCGCAACCTGCTCGAGGTCGAGATCCCCGCCGAGCGGACCCTGCTGCGCTGGTGCGATGGGGCGATCAGCCTGAGCAGCCCGGGAGGTGACGGGGGCCGCCAGTCGATCGGCAGCCTCAGCGACCGCCGGTACGTGAACGCGCTGTATGAGCCCTTCTACCGCGATCTCGCCGCGGGGTTCAACTCCCGCGCCCGGCGCGCGATGTTGAGCGACGACACGCTGATGGTCGCCGGTCTGCTCCAGCAGTGCGTGGAGCGGGTGGCTGCCCCGGTCCTGGCGCGCGCCGACGCCGCTGAGGACAGCATCGTGCCCGACTTCCTCCGCGACGCCTTCAACTTCGTCGACGAGGAGCTCTCCTCGTTGGCTCGTGCGGTGCTGCTCGCCTTCGCCGACCTCGGCGTCTACCTGCCGAGCAACCGCGAGCGGCTGATCGACAAGATCCGCTCCCTCGACCCGCTGGAGCCCACCCAGCTCGGCGAGTTTCTCGACCTGTGCAT
>JBHEMT010000107.1:0-3571 GCA_046262435.1 Candidatus Dormibacteria bacterium
GAGCTCGGGGGTGCGCGAGCCGGTCAGCGGTGCGTCGCTTGGTTGCGAGCCGGGCACCAGCGACGCGCCCCCACCGAGCAGGCTGACGATGTTCCGCTCGGTGGCTTCGTAGTCGCCCTCGCCGACGTGGACCGCGGCGACACGTCCCTGGCGGTCGATGAGGTACTGGGCCGGCCAGTACTGGTTGCCATAGGCGTTCCAGGTGTTCATGTGCGAGTCGAGGGCCACCGGGTAGGTGACGTGCAGACGCCTGGTCGCGGCAGCCACGTTGCTCGATGACTTCTCGAAGTCGAACTCTGGGGAGTGGACCCCGATGGTCACCAGCCCCTGGTCACGGTAGCGCTGGTCATCCGCCTCGAGATGGGGAAGGGTGCGCACGCAGTTGACGCAGGAGAAGGTCCAGAAGTCGATCAGCACCACCCTGCCGCGGAGTCCGGCGAGAGTGAGCGGCGGACTGTTGATCCAGCCGTCGAGGCCGGTGAGCTCGGGCGCCGGCGTGCGGGACTCGAGGGGGATGGTGGTGCCCATCGTCGCCGTGGATAGGCTCTCCGGGTCGGCCCCGGGGTGGGCCGAGACCACGATCACGGCGGCGGCCACCAGGCAGACGACGCCGGCGAGCAACCAACGGTACTGACGCATTCCTCCCTCATGTACGCACACCGCCGCGGCGCGGACGCGCCAGCGGGCTGGTGGGGGTCGCCTGCGCGGTTCCTCCACCTGGTATTTGCCAGTTTGAAGGACGTGAAAACCGACAAATACTGGATAATTTCTCAATCATGGCCCTGTTGAAGGTTGGCCGGGCAGCTGAGCTCCTCGGCGTGGGACCGGACACGGTCCGCCGCTGGGTCGACTCGGGGCGCCTGGCGGCCACCGCCCGCCAGGGGACCGGTCACCGGCTGATCCAGTCCGCCTCGCTGGCCCACCTGGCCCAGGAGCTCGCCGCCGAGCAGGCCAGCCGGCCCCGGGGATGGGAGTCGGCGCGCAACCGGTTGGAGGGGCTGGTGACTCGCGTGGTGCGCGACCACGTGATGGCCCAGGTCGAGATTCAGTCGGGTCCGCATCGCCTGGTGGCGCTGATCAGCCGGGAGGCGGCCGACGAGCTGCGCCTCGAGCCCGGGGTCATCGCGGTGGCCGCGGTCAAGGCCACCAGCGTGGTCGTCGAGCTTCCCGGGCCGCCGGATCCCGCGGCATGAGCGTCCCCGTGGCCGGCCGCAGTACCGCCACCGGCCTCCGAACCGTGCTCCTGGCGGCGGTCACCGGCCTGCTGGGTGCCCTGGCAGGGTGTGGCCCGAGCGCGGGCCAGGCGACCGCACCGGCGCCGGTCTCCCCCCTCCACGGTCAGCTGACGGTTCTGGCCGCGGCGTCCCTGGCCGGGGCGGTGACGGCGACCGACACGGACTTGCAGCGCCGCCATCCGGGCTTCGAGGTGACCCCGAGCTTCGCCGGTTCCCAGCTGCTGGTCACCCAGTTGCTCGCCGGAGCACCGGCCGACCTGGTGGCCACCGCCGACCGGCCGTCCATGCAGAAGCTGGTGGACGCCGGCCTGGTCGAGGCGCCCCAGCTGGCCGGCCGCAACCGGCTGGCGATCGTGGTCGCCCCGGGTAACCCGCGCCACGTCACCGGCTTGGCCGACCTCGCGCGACCGGACCTGGTTGTGGTCCTCGCCGACCCGGCGGTGCCGGTGGGCCGTGCCGCCGCCTCGGTGCTTCGGCGCAGGGGGGTGACCGTGCATCCCCGCTCGCTGGAGTTGGACGTCAAGGCGGTGCTGCACCGGGTCGTGTCTGGGGAGGCCGACGCCGCGATCGTCTACGTGACAGATCTCCGCGCTGCCGGTGCCGCCGCGACGGGGGTTGACGTTCCGGCCATCGACAACGCCGAGGTGGACTACCCGGTGGCGGTGGTCCGCGCCGCCGCACACCGCGCCGCGGCCGTCGCCTACCTCAACGAGCTCCTCCATGGTGCCGGCCGGCGCGCCCTGCTGGCCGCCGGTTTCCTCGCCCCGTCCGCCGCCCCGTGATCGCCGAGCCCCCGGCCGCAGACCCTCAGGCTCGGCACCGGGACGCCCTGACGCCGCGGTGATCCGGCGCTGATGACTCTGCGCCGCCCACCCGCGCCGCTGTACCTGCCGGCGGTCGCCGGCGTGCTCTTCCTCTCCCTTCCGGTGGCCGGGCTGCTGCTCCGTGTGCCATGGGGGCGGCTCCCCGCGTTGGTCGGATCGGAGACGGTGCGCACCGCGCTCCGGCTCTCCCTCGAGTGCTCCCTGCTCAGCCTCGGCCTGTGCTTCCTCCTCGGCGTACCCCTTGCCCTGGTGCTGGCGCGCTCGGAGATTGCCGGGCTGGCCGCCCTGCGGGCTGTGGTCACCCTGCCGATGGTGCTGCCGCCGGTGGTGGGCGGCATCGCCCTGCTCGACGCGTTCGGTCGCCGGGGCGTGGCCGGCCCGGTGCTTGCCGCTGCGGGAATTCACCTGCCCTTCAGCACCGCGGGAGCGGTGGTCGCCGAGACCTTCGTGGCCCTTCCCTTCCTGGTGATCGTGGTCGAGGCAGGCCTCCGCCAGGCGGATGGAAGGCTCGAGGAAGCCGCGGCAACCCTCGGCGCCGGGGCCTGGCGGCGGCTCGTTCAGGTGACCCTGCCGGCGGTCGCCCCGGCAGTCCTGGCCGGTGGCGCCCTGTCGTGGGCCCGGGCCCTGGGGGAGTTCGGCTGCACCCTCACCTTCGCGGGCAACCTGCCCGGGGCCACCCAGACCATGCCCCTGGCGGCGTACGTCGCCCTGGAGAACGACCCCGACGCCGCGCTGGCCCTCTCCCTGATCCTGCTCGCGGTCTCGCTCACCGTGCTGGTGGCGCTGCGGCACCGCTGGCTGGGCACCCGCTGACCGGTCCCCGCCGCCTCGGCCGTCAGCGCCGGAGCGCCGGTACCATGACCGGAGCGCCCCGGAGGTGCACGCACCATCACGTCGCCTCGTCCCTCAGGAGCCGCGATGTCATCCCCCGCACCATCCCCTCCTGCCCAGGCGACCCCCCGGACCCAGGCTCGCCCCGCCTGGCCGGGCCACCACGCGCCGCTGGGCGCCTCCTGGGACGGTGCTGGGACCAACTTCGCCCTCTATGGCGAACACGCCGAACGGGTGGTCCTGGTCCTCTTCGAGCCGGACGGGGCCATCAGCGACGAGTACGAGCTCACCGAGAAGACCGACCACACCTTTCACGGCTACGTCGAGTGCAGCCCGGGCCAGCACTACGGATACCGGGTCTGGGGCCAGTACGACCCGGTCCGTGGCCTCCGCTACAACCCCACCAAGCTGCTGCTTGACCCGTACGCAAAGGCGGTGACGGGGGCGGTGCGCTGGGGTCCTGAGGTCTACGGCTACGACCTCGGCGGTCGCGACGACCTGGTGGCGAGCACCGTGGACTCGAGCGCGGCCATGCCCCGGGGCATCGTCGTCGACCCCTCATTCGGCTGGATCGGCGACCGGCGGCCAAACATCTCCTGGGCTGACACGGTGATCTACGAAACCCACGTGCGTGGTTTCACCATGAACCACCCGGGCATCCCGCAGCGCTTCCGCGGCACC
>JBHEMT010000108.1:0-5823 GCA_046262435.1 Candidatus Dormibacteria bacterium
ACCCCCATCGCCGCGGCGTCGAGCAGCACATCCACCAGGTGGTCGTCGAGCAGGTTCACCTCATCCACGTAGAGGATGTTTCGGTTCGCCTCGGCCAGAACTCCGGGCTCGAACCGTTTGCTGCCCTCCTTGATCGCCGCCTCGATGTCGATCGCACCGACCACCCGATCGGCGGAAGCGTTCACCGGCAGCTCCACCACCCGCATCGCCCGGCTCACCGTCAGCAGCTCCTCGCCTTCGTCGAGGCGCCCGCGGCACTCGAAGCAGAGGCGGTCGGGGCGCCCCGGATCGCAACCGAAGCGGCAGCCGGCCACCACATCCTGGTCGGGCAGCAGAACGGCCAGGCCGCGGACCGCGGTGGACTTCGCTGTGCCCTTCTCCCCGCGGACCAGCACTCCGCCGATGCCCGGATCGACGGCGTTGAGCACCAGGGCGAGGCGCATCGCGTCCTGGCCCACCAGCGCACTGAAGGGAAGCAGGCGGGGACGGGCCACGCGTCGATTGTCGCAGCCAGTCGTCACCGGCCTGACCGGTGGCACCGCCCGCCACCCGCTTGGGCCCACCGGCTCTGTCACCGTCCGCGGGATAGAGTCCCAGGCCGTGGCCGCTGCCGACCCTGCGCCCGTGCCCGGCCCCGGCCCCGCTGTGCCGGGGCGATCGGCCGCGACCCCGCGACCCGCCGTGGGGAGCGGTCAGATCCTGCTCGACGGTGCCGCCCTCCGTGACGGCCGCGCTGATGCCGGCATCGGCCGATCGGTGCGCGAGCTCAGCGCCGAGCTCACCGTTCTGGCACCGCTCCGGGTGCGGCTGGTGGTGCCCCCGCGCCGCTCGCGGAGCGAGTCGCGCCCCGGACGCCACCTGCACGCTGAGCGCACCCTCCTTCCTCTGGCGTGGGCTGACCTTCCCCCCCTGGTCCACGGGCTCGGCGGCGAGCCGTTGCTCGGCTGGCCCGGTGCGCGGCAGGTGGTGACCGTCCACGACCTGGAGCTGTGGAACGACACCGCGCTACCTGCGGGCCCGCGCGGCGTTGCGCTGCGCGCCTACCGGCGCGCCGTCGGCCTCGGCCTGCGTCGCTGTGCCGCCCTGGTCACGGTCAGCGCCACGGTGCGCGAGGAGGTCGTCAGCCGCCTCGGGGTGGCGCCGGGCCGGGTGCACGTCGTGCCCGGCGGAGTTTCCGCTGATTTCAGGGCCACGCCTGCAGCCGGCGACGACGCCCGGCGGGATGCGATCGGAGTCCCGCCCCGCTACCTGCTCTGGGTGGGCAGCCTGCGCCACTGGGACCCGCGCAAGGCCCTGGATGTCCTGCTTGAGGCCCTCGCCCTCGCCGGGCCCGCGGCTCCACCGCTTCTGCTTGCCGGCGTCCCCGGCCAGGCCAGCGATCAGGCCGAGGACCAGGCGGCGGCGTCCGGGGTTGCGCTCCGCGCCATCGGCACGGTTGACGACCCCACCCTCGCCGCCCTGTATCGAGGAAGCGCCGCGGTGATCCTCCCATCCCGTCACGAGGGCTTCGGACTGACGGCACTCGAGGCGATGGCGTGTGCCACGCCGCTGATCTGCAGCGACGCGGGCAACCTGCCGACCCTGGCGGGCTCGACCGCCCACGTCGTCGCCGCCGGTGACCCACGCGCCCTGGCACGGGCATTGACACATGTCCTCGACGACCCCGAGAGCGCGCGGCGCCGGGCGCTCGAGGGCGCCGCCACAGCCTCCCGGTACACCTGGCGGCGGGCGGCCGAGCAGACCCTGTCTCTGTACGACGCGTTGCTCAATCCCCCGCCCTGATCTGGAAAACCGCACCCTGGATTGGGGGAGCCGACCCGTCGATGGGTCGGTCGGTGACCGCGTCAGAGCCGCGCCGTCAGCGCGGCTGAGGTCAGCAGGTCGACTTCAGGTCGTACTCGAATCGGTCGCTGGGGGTCAGCAATGCAAGCCCTCCGCCGGCCGCCGGGACCAGCATCCAGTCGGCGCTGCGCGCCACCACCACGTCCGGGGCACCGGTCGCGCGCCGCGCCGCCCGCCGCCGCTGCAGGTAGAGCGTGCCGCCGTGCACGATCGCCGATGGCGCGTCCTCGGGGTAGTGGACGCTGATCGCACACACTCCGCCCAGCTGGCCCTGCTCGAGAAACGCGTACCCGCCGGGGTCGGGGTGGGTGGCCCGCCAGCCGGCCCCCGCCGGATCCCCCTGGCCGCAGGCCGCCAGGGCGGCGCCGCACAGCAGTGCGCCGAGCAGCTGGGCGGGGCGACCGCTCACCCGACGCTGGCGGCGATGGCCTCGCGCTGGGCGGAGGTGAGCAGCGTCCGCGCCCGGTACGCCGGATGCTCGACGGAGATGCTCACCTCGGCGGCGCCGCGCACCCTCTCGGCGCCCCCCGCAAGCCGGAAGCGGAGCAGCAGGACCGACCCCTCGGCATCGCTGGCGTCCACGGCCGGTGCCACCGCGACACCGTCGAGCTCCAGCCGCACCCGCTCGTGCAGACCGCGCAGCTCGGCGCGTCGGCGGCCCAGCTCGGCCGGGTCGGCGATCTCCAGCACCAGGAGGGCGCAGAGCTCGTCCGCACCCGGCAGCGCCGTCGCCACCACAGCCGCCTCCGCGGCGACCCGGTCCGGCTGCTCGACCCGCTCGGCGCGGAGGGCCTCTTCCAGGGCCCCACGCAGGGTCTCCCGGTCCTCGATCACCAGGCTGACCACGTCGCCGAGCGCAAGCCGGCGGTCGCGGCGATGCTCGGCCAACCGCTGCCGCGCTTCTGCCCGCTCCGGCTCGTACGCCTGCGGCGGTCGGACCTGGCCGAGCGACCCGGCCGCTCCCCTGTCACTCACCCTCGACGTCCTCGAGCAGCCTGCGCAGCAGGGCGGCGTGAGCCCGCTCGGCCGCTGCACACGCCTCGAACCAGTCGGCCAGTTCCCCAAGCCGCTCGGAGCGCGCCGTCTCCGCCCAGCGAGCGTAGTGATCGTCGGCATCCGCGGTCTCAGCGGCGAGGGCCGCCCGGAGATTGGTGCGCGTGTCCCCCAGCGGCTCGCCGCTCAGGGGGTCTCCGACCTCCTCAAGGAACTCCAGGTGACCGAAGGCGTGGCCCGTCTCCCCTTCGGCGATCTGGCGCAGCATGCCCGCCACCTCGGCATGCCCTTCGATGTCGGCACGCCGGGCGAAGTAGTGCAGCCGGCGGTGGGTCTGGGCCTCACGGGCAAATGCCTCGCGCAGGTTTGCCTCCGAGGCGGTGCCCTCAAGCCGCATGGCCTGGGAGTCTAGTCCCCACGCCGTCTGCGACACTTGGCACATGGCCACGACGGTTTCACGCCCGCCCGCGACCCTGGTACCCGGCGACCTCTTCGAGGTCGACGAACTCCTCGACGATGGGGAGCGACTGGTGCGCGACACGGTGCGGGCATTCGTCCGCGAGCGGGCCCTCCCGCTTTTCCCCGAGGCCTATGAGGCGGGGACCTTTCCCCGCGAGCTGATTGCCGGCGTCGCCGATCTGGGCCTGCTCGGCATGCACCTGGAGGGGTACGGCTGTGCCGGCGCCTCGGCGATCGCCTACGGGGTCGCCTGCGAGGAACTTGAGGCTGGCGACTCCGGTCTGCGCTCCTTCGTGTCGGTGCAGGGCTCGCTGGCGATGTTTCCCATCCACCGCTTCGGCAGCGAGGAGCAGCGGCGCCGCTGGCTCCCCGAGATGGCAGCCGGCCGCCTGGTCGGCTGCTTCGGCCTCACCGAACCCGACGCGGGCTCCGACCCGGGCTCGATGCGCACCGCGGGCCGCCGCCAGGGCGGTGACTGGATCCTCGACGGGGCCAAGATGTGGATCACCAACGGGTCGGTCGCCGATATCGCCGTGGTGTGGGCGGCCACCGACGAGGGCATTCGTGGCTTTCTGGTGGAGCGCGGGATGAAGGGATTCACCGCCACCGACATCCATCACAAGATGTCCCTGCGGGCGTCGATCAGCTCGGAGCTCCACCTCGACGGCGTGAGGGTGCCCGATGCCAATGTCCTTCCCGGGGTCACCGGCCTTCGCGGTCCGCTGTCCTGCCTCTCCGAGGCACGCTATGGAATCGCCTGGGGCGCCCTCGGTGCGGCACGAGCCTGCTTCGAGGCCGCCTTGGCCTACAGCAAGGAGCGCATCTCCTTCGGCCGCCCCATCGCCGCCCGCCAGCTCACCCAGGCCAAGCTCGCCGAGATGGCCACCGCGCTGGTTCAGGGGCGGCTGACCGCGTTGCGCCTGGGCCAGCTCAAGGACGCCGGCCGAGTCACCCCGGTGCAGGTTTCGCTGGCCAAGCGCGCCAACGTCCGCATCGCCCTGGACACCGCGCGGGCCGCACGCACCATCCTCGGTGCCAACGGCATCAGCCTGGACTATCCGGTTGCCCGGCACATGGCCAACCTCGAGTCCGTGCTCACCTACGAGGGCACCGAGGAGGTGCACACCCTGATCATCGGCAAGGCGATTACCGGCGAGGACGCGTTCACCTGATCCCGTTGGGCGACGGCCGTCGGCGCACCGCGGGTTACCCGGCGGGACGGGCGCCGGGCAGGTCCCAGCCCTCCGCCTCGCGGAAGGAGTGGTGGCCTCCGCGGGCGACCACCAGGTGGTCGAGCATGGTGATGCCCACCAGGGCTGCTCCCTCGCGGAGGGCCGTGGTCACCTGGCGATCGGCCCGGCTCGGTGAGGGGTCGCCGCTGGGGTGGTTGTGGACAAGGACGAAGGCAGCCGCGCCGGCGCGGAGGACCGGGGTGAAGACCTCCCGGGCCTGAAGCCGCGACGCGTTGACCGTGCCCACCGCAACCGTTTCCCGGCCCACCGGCCGCTGCCGCGCATCGAGGAGGAGCACCACCACGCGCTCCACCGCGGCCAGGCGCAGGCCGTCGACCAGAAGCAGGGCGTCACGCGGTGAGTTGATTGCCGGCCGTTCGTCGGGATACCACCGCTCGGCGAGTTCCCATAGGGCGGCCAGCCGCACCGCCCGGCGGGGCGCAACAGCGTGCTCCTCGATCAGCCCGGTCACGCCCAGCGCGCGCCGCTCCCAGAAGGGCAGCCGGGAGAGACGCACGGCGCAGCGCAGGACATCGGCGGCGGGCTCCGGGCCGCCCAGCACCTGGGCGATCAGCTCGGCGTCGCTGCGCGAGCCGAGATCCCGGTCGGCGAGTGCGGCGAGCTGGGCGCGGCACCGCGGGCGCTGCCGCCCGGGGGGCGTGTCGGAGTCGACGGCGATGGCGGGGAGCATGGCCGCACGATATACACGTGAATGTGTGTATGTCAAGGCAGGCACACGTCCCTGGCGACGCTGCTCAGCTCAGCGGGCGATGCGCATCCCCAGCAGGAAGACCCCGACGAAGAGCAACCCCAGGAGCACCACGGGGGCCCACCCGGCCAGCCCGCCGCGCAGGATGAGCCGCATCGGCCCGGTGGCCGCTCGGGTCATCGCCTCCTCCAGCGGGCCCGGCTCGGCCTCGGCCACCGCGGCGGGCAGGAGCTCCGGCCCCGGCGGGGTGTCCGGGGGCGGGACGAGGACGTAGAACACCACCCGCCCCTCCGCGTCCTCCGGGACGTCCGCTGCCTCCACCAGGTTGGGGAGCACCCCGGTGCGATGCCGCCGCGCCCGGCGCGACGGTGCTGCGTGGGCGGCCGGCGCGTCAGGTGCGGCCAGCTCCGGCGCGGCCGTCCGGGCGTCGGTGAGCACTGCCACCGGCGCTGGAAGGTCTGCCTCGTGGGCGGCCTCCGGCTCAGGGCTGTGCACTCTGAGGCCGCCGCGCCACGGAGGCTCGTCGGCATCGGCCACCGCGGCGTGGTCTGGCGCCGGGCTCTCGACCGCGGGGGCGCCCGCCTCCGG
>JBHEMT010000109.1:0-3700 GCA_046262435.1 Candidatus Dormibacteria bacterium
TATCCGCAGCTCGCGCAGCGGCTCGACCAGCATCCCCTCTCCGGGCCGACGGGTGGTGCCGATGCTCTCTGCCGCTGCCAGAACACCTATCAGTCAGTGAGCTACGGCGTTGCCGGACCCACCGCCGACGGGCCGACCACCTACAACGTGCGGGTGACCCTCACCTTCGGCCCCGCCTCGCAGGAGGCACTCGACGTGATCGTCCAGGAGGTGCAGTCGGGGTCGCTGGTGTCCGACGTGCAGTGTGGCGGGGGCGGCCCCTCGACCTCGATCATGCAGGCGCCGAGCGCTACCAACAACTACCTGCACTGCTAGTCCGAGCCGGGGTCTCGACCGCGCGACGCGAGCCAACGACTCGATCCCGGCGTACTCCCGTTAGGCTGTCCCGCCATGACCGCTGACCGGCCCGGCACCACCGGAGTGCGCTGGGCACGCGCCGACGAGCTGCGCCGCTGGGACGAGCTGATCGCCGCCAACCCCGGCGGTGGCCACATCTGGCAGTCGCGTGAGTGGGGTGAGTTGAAGCAGCGGGACGGCTGGCGCCCCGCACACCTCATTCTCGAGGACGGCGACGAGCGCATCGCCGCACAGTTTCTCCGCCGGCGCTTTCCCGGCGTCGGCGAGCTCTGGTACTGCCCCAAGGGCCCGGCGGTGCGCGACGTCGAGCAGCTCCGTCGCGTGGTGCGCCGCCATCCACTCTTCGCCCCGGCCTTTGCGCTGCGGGTCGAGCCCGAGCTGAGCGTCGCGGCGATGGCCGCGTTGCGCCCGAGCGACGCCATCGTCAAGGCGCCGCTCAATGTGCAGATCTACCTGGCTACGGTGATCGTCGACCTGCGCGGCACCGAGGAGGAGCTGCTCGCCCGGTTCAAGGCGAAGACCCGCTACAACATCCGCCTGGCGGAACGCCGGGGAGTGCGCGTGGAACGGGTGGGCCCCACGCCCGAGGTGCTCGACAGCATGTACGACCTGATCGCCGTGACCCACGGCCGCTCCGACTTCCCGGGTTTCCGCTACCGGCCCGCCCGATACTTTCAGCGGTACTGGCGGGCGCTCAGCGACGCGGGCCTGGGCCAGCTGCTGCTCGCCCGAGTGGGCGAGGAGGTGGTCGCCGGGGTCTTCGTCACCAGGATGGGTGCACGGGCTTGGTACAAGGACGGTGGCTCCTACAAGAAGCACACCGCTGTGATGGCGCCACACCTGCTCCAGTGGGAGGCGATGCGCTGGTTGCGCGAGCAAGGTGTGGAGAGCTACGACATGGTCGGCGTGCCGCCCGCGGCCGAACTGCGCGAGGGCCACCCGCTGTGGGGACTGTGGCGCTTCAAGTCCGGCTACGCCGACCAGATCATCGAATACGCGGGGACCTTCGACCTTCCCCTGCGGAGACGCCGCTACGCGCTGTGGAACGCCGCCGGCGAGCGTGCCGCGCACGCCTACGCGCAGCGGGTGCGGACCACGCTGCTCTACTGAGCGTCGCAGCTGCCGCTCGCGCATCCGCCGGTGCGAACGTGTCGGCTCGGACCGGCTACGGCGCCGGACGCGGCCTGCCCAGCCGGGCGCGGATGATTCCCTCGCCCATCCTCAGTTCGTCCCGGGTGACGCCGCGGCTGAGCACCATGGCAACCGAGTACACGGCCAGGCCGAGCACGGCGTCGGGGATGGGAGCGCGGTTGCGCAGCGGGTACATCACCGCCGCCATCACCGCGCCGCTCAGCAGGATGGGCAGGATCGGTCGGAAAAACGCGAGCCGGCCGAGCGCGCGGGACAGAGCGATGTAGCCGAGCACGAAAAGGAACAACTCGGTGGCCACCGTGGTCCACGAGGTGGCGTCGTAGCCCCGCTCCACCGGGAAGCGCGGGATGACGATCACGTTGAGCACCACATTGAAGGTGACCGACAGCCCGGTGAGGACGATGAAGTTGGCCTGGCGGTCGAGCGCCCCGAGCACGTAGAGGAAGGAGTTGACCACGAAGATCAGGAACAGGCTGATGCCGAGGATGCGCAGGCTGGTCGCCGACTCGCGGAACACGTGGGTGTAGCGCACGATGGCCGGTGCCAAAATCACGAACCCGACCGTGGCCGGCATCCCCAGCGCGGCGAGCAGCCGGTAGGCGCGCTCGTAGGCTCTCCGGAACGGAGCCACGCCCTCGCCACTCAGCACGCTGAGCGCCGGGTACACCGCGTTCATCACCGCCTGAGGGATGAAGGTGATCCCGTCGATGAACTTCACCGCGGCGCTGTAGATGCCCACCTGGCGGTTGGGGTCGGGGGAGCGGGTGAGATCGCGGAGCAGGACGACGTCGATGCGGAAGTACAGGGTCCCGAGCACGAAGGCAATCGCAAACGGGAGCGACTGGCGGACGGTGCGGCGCAGCAGCACGGACTCGAAACGCAGCCGGATCGGGGTGTACCGCCGGGTCACCACCGCCGCGGCGAAGGCGCCCGCGGCCGTGTAGGAGGCGGCGTAGGCCCAGATGAAGGCGGCGACCCCCTGGTGGGTCTGGGAGAAGAGCACGGTGAGGACGAGGAGCACCCCGGTCTCGACACCGATTGCGTACACCTCGTAACGCATCTCGCCACGGGCGAAGAAGCAGGAGCGGAGCACGTTGCCGGTGCCGGTGACCAGCACCAAAACCAGGGTGGGACCGACCAGGAAGAGCAGGTCGTGGGCAAAGAGCGCGGTGATGAGGATGAGCACCAGGCCGCCGGCCAGGGCGAGGGGCAGCTTGGCGGCGAGGGTGACGCCGAGGTAGCGGCCCAGCTCGTCCCGGTGGCGCGAGCCCTCGCGAACGAAGACGGTCTGCAGGCCGAGGTCGGCGACGATGCTGGCCACGTTGCCGAGCACCACGATGGCGGTGAACTGGCCATAGCCGTCGGGGTGCAGGGCGCGCAGGGTGAGGATGACGCTGAAGAAGACAGCGATCTTGCTCAGCGTGCGGGCGGAGAGAAGGAGGAGCGCGTTCGACGCCACCCGAGCTGCCACGGGCGCCAGTGTGCCCGATGGCCGGCGCGGTCAGGACCTGGCGGGTACCACGCAGGCAGACCGTGGACCGGTGCACCGCCCGGGCCGCAGCCGGCGGCTTGGCGCGACCGACGGCACAATCAGATTCCGCCGGCTCCCCGCAGTGCGCTGGCAAAGGCCGCCGCGATGGCCGCGTGGCCACGGTCGCTGGGATGGAAGCCGTCCTCGCGGTCAACGTAGTCCGGGTGGGCGCCCGCAACGTCGCCCTGGGCGTGCAGGTCAACGAGCACCGCGCCCTCGGCGGTGACCACCCTGCCGATCGCCTGGTTGTAGGCAGCGACCGAGGTGTCGAGCAGGGCGCGGGTGAGCTGGACGCCTCCGGGAAGGCTGATCGGGCAGCCGCCGTCGCTGTTCGACGGGGGCGGCCCCTCGCCGAGGCAGAAGCGGACCAGGGGCAGGCTGTCGAGGACCGGCGTGTTGGCGACGAACACCCGGGTTCGGCCGCCCTGACGCAGGCTGCGCACCAGGGTGGTGAGCTGAGACTCGTAGTCGGCGACGGTGACGCCTGCGCCGAGGTCATCGACGTTGAGCCATACGGTCGCCAGGGTGGGGCGGAGCTGAAGAGCGCGGGGTAGCTCGTCGCTGAGCGCCGCGGCGGTGGTCTCGCCGCCGATCCCGAGGTTGTAGAAGACGGTGGCCCGAGGCAGGCTCTGGGTGTAGAACGCGGCGGGCCAGGCATCC
>JBHEMT010000110.1:0-5699 GCA_046262435.1 Candidatus Dormibacteria bacterium
TTCCACAAGTGGTGCTGTGCCCCGCGTGGATCGGCGTTCCTGGCGATCGCCCCGGGGCGCCTTGCCGGCCTCCGCGCCGGAGTCGCCGGCGCGCTGACCGCAGACGGCTTTCCCGCGGGCCTCGAGTGGTGGGGGACGGCCGACTACTCAGCCTGGCTCACCACTCCGGCGGCCTTCGACTTTCTCGAGCAGCGCGGGCTCGCAGCGGTACGCGAGCACAACCGTGCCCTGGCGCTCGCTGGCTCCGCCCTTGCGGCCACCGCTCTCCAGGCCTCGCACGCCGACACTCGGTTGCCAATGCAGCTGGTCCCGCTTCCCGCGGGTGTCGGCGACAGCCCACCGCTGGCGCGCCGCCTCCAGGCCGAGATCGGCGAGCGGCTCGGCGCCGAGGTGGCGGTCACCTGCGCCCGCGGGCGTGGGTTCATCCGGCTTTCGGCCCACCTCTACAACCGCCTGGAGAACTACGCGGTGCTGGCGGAGCGGTTGCCCGCACTCCTCACCGAGCCCTCTGCCTGACACCGGCCCGTCAGCCGGTGCCCAGGGCGCAACGGGCGGCGCGCTCCAGAGTCCCCATGGCGTCGGCGTCATCGGTGAAGATCCGCACCAGCTGGTTGTACTGCGGCAGCCGGGCGACCAGCTCCCGGGTCCGGCTCTTCTCGACCTGCTGCTGCAGCGGGTCGTAGATCACCACCATGCCGTCGTCGGTCATCGGGTTGTCCGGTGACACGGTGGCGCTGGCCACGTCCACCTCGAAGCGCATCGCGCGCGCGTGGGCGGGCAGCTCGGCACGGATGCGCTCGCGCACGGTGGTGACGTCGTACTCGCGACGGGTGATCGTCTCGTACGCCAGCCGCCAGGAGAGGTCGCGGGCGGTGATCCGCGCCCAGGCATCGCCCAAACGGCGCTCGTCACTGCCGGCCGGCGCGTGGCGCCAGCGGTTGGCCGCCTCGAGCAGCGACCAGTCGGTGAGGTCGAGGTAGGCATCGGTGTGTTCGATCGGGTTGCCCGGGATCAGCCGGTCCACCGACTCCGCGAAGATCTCGCGCATCGCCAGGTCGAAGCGACGCCCGGTGCGGTGCAGGTACACCTGCGTGTACATGTAGAGCCGCGCGGTGAGGAACATCTCCAGGGCCGCAACCCCGTGGGCATGGAGCACCATGGTGTCGCCGTGCACGAACGAGTAGTGGATGATCCGCTGCACGTCGACCACCCCGACCGACACCCCGCACATGTAGGCGTCACGGGGCACGTAGTCGAGGTTGTCGACCGTCGCCGGCCCGCAGAGCACCGGCTTGCACGCGCGCAGCCAGCCGGGCGGCGTGTAGCCGGGCATGTCCGCGGGCGCCATAATCCAGGCGATCCAGCGCGGATCGATGCTCTCGCCGGGAGCGAACCGGCCCGATGGGCTCGTCCGCATCGAGGCGATCAGGTCGGCAAGCCGGGTGGTGATCAGGTGGCGGCCGATGTCCTCATGGTCGATGCCCCAGCGCGCCAGGTACTCGCGGTCGAAGAAGTGGCCGAAGGGCCCGTGGCCGACGTCGTGGAGCAGGCTGGCCAGACGCAGCGTCTCCTCGACGCAGGCCGGTGAGGGCGCGTCGGGGAACGCCTGCCGCAAGGAGTCGTCGATCCGCCGCGCGAAGAGCGAGGCGAGGTGCATCGCGCCGAGAAGATGGGTGAAGCGGGAGTGCTCGGCGGTGGGAAAGATCCACCAGGCCGACTGAAGTTGATGGACGCGTCGCAGCCGCTGCAGCCAGGGGGTGTCGAGGAGGTGGCGCTCGCTCGCCTCCCCTGGCCCGCCCTTGGTGACCTCGATGTACCCGTACAGAGGGTCGGCGAGTAGGTTGACCTCGCTGAACCGGCTGGCACCATCGCTCACCCGTCGAGTCTATCGGCGCCTGAGCGGACGGGAGCGGACGCCGGCCGGACGTAGCATCAGTCCGGTGCACCACCACTCGACCATGCTGGCCTTCGCGGCCACCGCCGATGCCATCGCCGCAACCAGCTCCAAGCGGGCCAAGGTGGAAGCGCTCGCGGGGTATCTGGGCAGCCTCGACGCCGACTCTCTCGCCATCGCCGCCCGGTTCTTCGCAGGGCGGGTATTTCCCGCCTGGGACTCGCGGGTGCCGCGGGTGGGCGGTGCGGCCTTCCGCGATGTGCTGCTCAGCCTCACCGGCGTCGCCGAGGGGGAGCTCCGCGCCGTCTGGGGACGTCACGCCGACGTCGGCGACACGATCCAGGAACTGCTCGACACGGCCGGTCACCGCGGCCAGGGAGGTGTGCCACTGCGCGAGGTGGAGGCCGGTTTCGACGGCCTCGCGTCCACCGCATCCGCGCGTGCTCGCTCAGCGCGGCTCGGCGAGTTGCTGGCGCGCTGCACGCCGGCCGAGGCTCGGTACGTCACCAAGCTGCTCGCGGGCGAGATGCGCATCGGCCTGCGTGAGGGGCTGGTCGAGGAGGCGATCGGCCAGGCCTTCGCGCGCGACGCGACGGCCGTGGCGCGCGCCGACATGCTCGTGGGCGACCTGGGCGAGGTGGCCCTCCTCGCCCGCGGGGACCGTCTCGGAGAGGCCGCACCCCGGCTCTTCGCCCCGCTTCGGTTCATGCTCGCCTCGCCGGTCGCCGACGCCGCCGAGGTGGTTCAGCGGCTCGGGGATGAGGTCTGGGTCGAAGACAAGTACGACGGGGTGAGGTGTGGGCTGCACAGCGATGGCAACCGCGCTGAGCTCTTCAGTCGCGACCTCAAGACGATCACCGCGCAGTTTCCCGAGATCGCTGCTGCGGCGCTCACCCTGCCCGGACCGGTGATCCTCGACGGCGAGCTGCTGGCCATGCGCGACGGTGCGGTGCTGCCCTTTGCTGCGCTGCAGACGCGGTTGGGACGGCTGCGGCCGTCGGCGGCGTTGCTCGCCGAGGTGCCCGTGGTCTACGTGGCCTGGGACGTCCTCGACCTCGGCGGGACTTCCCTGCTCGACCTGCCGCTGCGCCAGCGCCGGGCGCGCCTCGAGTCACTGTCACTGGGCGGCAGCTTCGCGCTGGCGCACCTGGAGAGCGCCCGCGGGCCGGCGCAGCTCGACCGGCTGTTCCTGGACGCGCGGGCGCGCGGCAATGAGGGGCTCATGGCCAAGAATCCCGACTCCCCCTACCTTCCGGGACGGCGGGGGCTGTACTGGCTGAAGCTCAAACGACCCCTGGACACCCTGGACGTGGTGGTGGTCGGTGCCGAGTACGGCAACGGACGCAGGCGCGGGGTGCTCAGCGACGTCACCTTCGCGGTGCGCGTGGACGACGGTGACGAGCTGGTCACCATCGGCAAGGCCTACACCGGCCTCACCGACGCGGAGATCGCCGAGATGACCGGCCAGCTGCGCGCCGACACGCTGCACGAGTTCGGCAGGTATCGCACCGTCCGGCCGCGCATCGTCCTGGAAGTGGCCTTTGACAATGTGCAGCGCTCCACACGGCACCGCTCAGGTTTCGCCCTGCGCTTTCCTCGCATCGTGCGCTGGCGCCATGACAAGGACATCGCCGAGATCGACACCCTCGGCCGCGTGGCCGCCCTGGTGGGGGCCCGCGAGGCCCCCGGGGCCACGCGGGTCGAGCAGAGCTGAGCTCAGCCGCTGATCAGGGGAGCGAAGAGTCCGTCGCCGTCGAGGGCGGGGTCGCCGACCTGCTCGAATCGGGCGAAGCGGGTGCGGAGGGCGGCGTACTGCTCCGCCAGCGCCGGGTCGCCATAGGCCTCCACCGGGTCCCAGGGATGCAGGTACTCCACCTCGCGAATCCCCGCCTGGAGCATCTCCTTGAGACAGCCGAAACAGGGTTGGGTGGTGCTCGTCAGCGACGCGTCGAGCGTCTGCTGGCCGAAGCGTGCCGCGGTGAGGATGGCGTTCTGTTCGGCGTGCACGCAGAGGCAGACGTCGTAGGCGCCACCGCGCAGGGTCGCCCCATCACCGCGCCGGGCGCAGCGCAGGCAGCCGCCCTGGGAGCAGTTGGTCATTCCGAAGGGGGTCCCGTTGTACCCGGTGGAGATCACCCGCCCGTCGCGGATGATCACCGCGCCGACCCTTCGGCCGAGGCAGTCCGCCCGGGTGCGCGCGGCCAGCGCAATCAACAGGAAGTAGTGCTGCTTGTCCGGTCGCTTGGTGCGCCCCTCCGGCGGCTGGGCACCCGTGAGCGGTTCGACGTCGGCCACAACCGGAGCGTAGCGCGAGCCGAGGACCGCGCTGCCGCACGGGCCGGCGAAGTCGCCCTCAGGGGTCCGCTACCCTGCGCTGGGGGCGAGTAGCTCAGCCGGTTAGAGCAGCGGGCTCATAACCCGACGCGCGCAGGTTCAAATCCTGCCTCGCCCACCATCCTCTCGGCCGCGCTCGGACCGCCGACCTCACGGGGTGCCAATCGGACCGGTGGGGCCATGCCGCTCCAACACCCCGGCACCTGCCCGGGGCTGCCGCTCCGGACGCGACTGTAGAGTCGGTCGCCGGTCAGCAGGCTCGGAGGAGAAGCAGTCGATGGACTACACCCATCTCGGTCGTTCCGGTCTCCAGGTGAGCCGGCTCTGCCTGGGAACCATGAACTTCGGTCCGGAGACCTCCGAGGAGGACTCCCACGCGATCATGGACCGCGCTCACGACCTCGGGATCAACTTCTTCGACACCGCCGACGCGTACGGCTGGAAGAAGGGTGAGGGCATCACCGAGCAGATCATCGGCCGGTGGTTCGCCACCGGCGGCGGCCGGCGGGAGCGGACGGTGATCGCCACCAAGCTGTACGCGGACATGGCCGACTGGCCCAAC
The DNA here is from genome assembly GCA_046262435.1 of Candidatus Dormibacteria bacterium. Taxonomy (GTDB): domain Bacteria; phylum Chloroflexota; class Dormibacteria; order Aeolococcales; family Aeolococcaceae; genus JBHEMT01. The sequence goes on from JBHEMT010000110.1 coordinate 4,791, forward strand.
AGCGGACGCCTGTCAGCGCTGCACATCCGGCGTGCCTGCGAGGACTCGCTGCGTCGCCTGCAGACCGACCACATCGACCTCTACCAGATGCACCACGTCGACCGGGCCACCCCGTGGGAGGAGATCTGGCAGGCGATGGAGACGCTAGTCCAGCAGGGCAAGGTGCTCTACGTCGGCTCGAGCAACTTCGCCGGCTGGCACATCGCCAAGGCACAGGCGGCGGCGACCTCCCGTCATTTCGTCGGCCTGAGCAGTGAGCAGAGCATCTACAACCTGGCCCAGCGGACCGTCGAGCTCGAGGTCCTGCCCGCGTGTCTCGACTACGGGCTGGGCGTCATCCCGTGGAGCCCGCTCATGGGCGGTCTGCTCGGGGGCGTGCTGCGAAAACAGCACGAGGGCCGGCGCGGCGGCGAGCGCATCCGCAAGCTTCTCGAGGAGAAGCGCCCGGCGGTGGACGCCTACGAGTCGTTCTGCGCCGAGCTCGGCCACGAGCCCGCCGACGTCGGCCTTGCGTGGCTGCTGCACCAGCCCGCGGTCACCGCACCGATCATCGGACCGCGCACGGCCGGGCAGCTTGACGGATCGCTGGGCGCGCTCAAGGTCAAGCTCAACCGCGCCGCGCTGTCGCGCCTCGACGAGATCTTCCCCGGCCCCGGAGGCAGCGCACCGGAGGCCTACGCCTGGTGAGCCGCCCAGCGCCGTTGAGCCCTCTCGGGCGCCCGGGTACGCTGCCCGGATGAGACAACTGCTGGCCTGGCTTCGTCGCCGCCTTGGTATTGGCGACGCCCCAGCTCCGGCGCTCCCGGTGCGGATGGACTCTCCCGAGGAGTACTGGCTCGACCGCGCCCGGATCGCCGCGGATCGCTGTCGTGTCGCCGCGGGTCAGGCGCGGCGCGGCGCGGTCGCCGA
>JBHEMT010000111.1:0-23271 GCA_046262435.1 Candidatus Dormibacteria bacterium
GATCAGCTGCTATGAGCGGGGCACGCGGCTCGCTCAGCACTGCGAACGGCTTCTCGATCGGACGGAGCAGAAGGTTACCCAGGTGGTTGTTGGTGGCGGGGGCGAGCGCGAGCAGCCCTTCGAACCGCTGACCGGACCGGCTGGGATCAGCTCACCACCCGACCCTGATGCGCCACCGCCCGGCCAGCGGGCGCCGCTGCCGGGACCGGCCAGGGCGCGCAGCGTGGGCGGTCCCCTTCCCTTCGCCCCGGGCGGGGGCCGGCCGCAGCAGCCGGTGGTCGACCCCGACGAGATTCCCTTCTAGCGATCGAAGCACCACAAATTTGTGGAACAATCCCTGAACCCATGGTCAGCTCGCCCCCGCGCCGCCGACTCGACCTCCGGCTTGTCGAGTCCCAGCTCGCGCCCACCCGTGAACGAGCCCAGAGCCTGATCGCCGCAGGCCTGGTCGAGGTCGACGGTGCCCGAGCGGTGAGCGCCGCCCAGCCGGTGGGGGAGAGCAGTGCGCTGCGAGTGCTGGGCCGGGACCATCCCTATGCCAGCCGGGCCGGGGCCAAGCTCGCCGGCGGCCTCGACCACTTCATGGTCGATCCCGCCGGACGGGTGGCCCTCGATGCCGGTGCCTCCACCGGCGGTTTCACCGACGTGCTGCTCGCCCGTGGTGCCGAGCGCGTCTATGCGGTGGACGTGGGCCGCGGCCAGCTCGACTCCCGGCTGGCCGGAGACAACCGCGTGGTGGTCCTGGATCGCACCAACCTGCGCCACCTGGAGCAGCTGCCCGGGCCGCCACCGTCGCTGGTGACCCTCGACCTCTCCTTCATCTCACTCCGCCTGGTGCTCGAGCGGGTCTGCGCCCTGGCAGCTCCCGGAACCGACGTCGTCGCCCTCTTCAAGCCGCAGTTCGAGCTCGGTCGCGACGCCATTGGCAAGGGTGGGGTGGTCACCGACCAGGAGCGCGCCCGCGCCGGGGCTGACGCGCTTCTGGCCTGGGCCGTCGAGCGCTTCGGCTGCATCGCCCAGCCGCCGGTGCCGGCTGCGGTACGGGGCACCAAGGGCAACCAGGAGTGGATGCTTCATCTCCGTCTCCGGGGCGCCCCCTGATGAGCGGCGGTTCGATCGGTTTTTTGCTCCACCCGCGCTCCCACGCGGTCACCGAGGCGGCCATCTCCCGGGCTCGGGAACACGGCCTGACGACCTGGACGGCGACCGGCGACCCGGTGGCGGCGGTTGCCGAGCATGGGCCTGGAACCGCGCTGTTGGTCACCGTCGGCGGCGACGGCACCTTCCTCTTCGGCGCTCGCCTGGCGGCGCCCCTTGGGATTCCCGTGCTCGGCGCCAACCGCGGCCGCCTGGGCTTTCTGACCGACGTGGAGGCGGCCGACCTGCCCGGGGCCATCGACGACTTCGTCGCCGGGAGGCACACCATTGAGCCCCGCCGCCTGCTCGCCGTGCGCATCGAGCACGCGGCGGGGGTCGTCGCCCTTGAGGGGCCGGCGCTCAACGACGTTGCAGTCAAGTCGCGCGGTGTGGGAGTGGCCAGGATCCGAGTCGAGGCCGATGGTGAGCTGCTTGGCGACTTCGACTCCGACGGCGTCGTGGTGGCCACCGCCACCGGCTCGACCGCGTACGCGATGAGCGCCGGTGGCCCCCCGGTGGATCCACGGATCCGGGCCCTGGTGGTCGTGCCGCTGGCTCCGCACGCCGTCATCTCGCGCGCTGTGGTGATTCCCGACGACCTGCCGCTGACCGTTACCGTGGTTCGGGGGAGGGTATTCGCTGCCACCGACGGGCACGACGAGGTGCCCCTCGACGACGGCGCCCGGATTCGCATCGCGCCCGGGCCGCAGCTGGGGGTGGTGCGGCTGCCGGATTCGCCCACCTTCCTCCGCCGCCTCCGCGAGAAGGTCCGTTTCGGTACCCCGTTGCGCGGCGCACTCGACGACGGCTCTGCGCCGTCAGTAGAGGACCGGGCCAGCGAGCGAACCGGAAGCGACTGATGGCCCTGCTCGAGCTGCGCATCGACGACATGGCGGTGGTGCGGCGCGGGGTACTCGAACTCGAGGGCGGTTTCTGCGTCCTCACCGGCGAGACCGGATCGGGCAAGTCGGTGTGCATCCGCGCCCTGCAGTTCGTGCTTGGTGGCCGCCCCGAGGCGGAGCTGGTGCCGCCCGGAGGTGCCGCCGTCCGGGTGGTCGCGGTGTTCAGCGCGGCGCCGACCATCCTGCTGCAGCGGCTTGCCGCGCTCGGGGTGCCCGACGATGACTACCTGACCCTGCAGCGCGAACTATCACCGGCCGGCCGAGCCCAGTGCCGGATCAATGGCGCCCTGGTCTCGCAGAGCGTGCTCCGCGATGCCGGGGATGCCCTGGTCGAGGTCACCGGTCAGGGAGAGAGCCATCGCCTGCTGCGCCCCGAATGGCAGCGCAGCCTGCTCGACGCCTCGGGTACCGATGTGCTGGCCGGCGCTCGGGAAGAGTGTGCTGCTGCCGTCTCCGCCTGGCGTGGAGCCGTCGCCGTCGCGGAGGCCGGGAGAGCGCGCTGGGAGGCCTCGGCGGGGGCGACTCGGGAGGCTGAGGCGGTGCTCGCCGAGCTTGGCAGGCTTGACCTACGCTCCGGCGAGGACGGCGAGCTCGCCGCGGAACGCGACCGGCTCCGTCACGCGGTGGCCATCCGCGCTGCCGCAGAGGCGATCGCCGTGGCCGCGACCGGAGGCGGCGACACCGGGGAGACCTCCGGTGGCGCACTGGATGGGGCGGCCGACGCCCTGGCTGCGGCGGTGCAGGGCGCGGCTGCGCTTGCCTCGCTCGACCCCGGGTTGGGCGCGCTGGCGGCCGCCGTGGATGCGGTTGTGGTCGCGCTTCGCGAATTGGGACTGGACGGCCGTCGCCTGGCCGGGGAGGTGGTCGTTGACCCGGGCCGTCTGGCCGCGGTGGAGGAGCGGCTCGACGAGCTCGAACGGGTTCGCCGGCGCTACGGCGGCTCCATCGACGCGGCCCTGGTCGCGCTCGAGGAGGCGCGGACCCTGGTCGAGGCTCAGGGGGGTTCCGGCGAGGTGCAGCAGCTGGAGACGCAGGCGCGCGCCGCCGAGGACCACGCGGCCGAGGCCGCTGAGCGGCTCAGCGGCCTGCGCCGCTCGGCGGCCGAGCGGCTTGCGCGAGCCGTCGACAGCCGGCTGCATCGGCTCGGGCTGCCCCACGCCCGTTTCCGGGTGCTCGTCGACCAGCGCGAGACTGCGACGGGACTGCGCATCGGCGACCGCCGGCTGGCGTGCAGCGCAGAGGGGGTGGACGAGGTGGAGTTCCGGCTGGCGGCCAACCGTGACGGCGTTCCGCTGCCGCTCGGCCAGGGGAGCTCGGGAGGCGAGCTCTCTCGACTCGCACTGGCGTTGCGTGCCACAGTGGCTGACGCCGAGGATCGCCCCACCCTGGTTCTCGATGAGATCGACACCGGCGTGGGTGGGGAGACCGCCGCCCGGGTGGGCGAGACCCTGGCCGATATCGGCCACGCCCGGCAGGTGCTGGCGGTGACCCACCGGGCCGAAATCGCCGCCCGGGCCGGCCATCACCTGCTGGTGCGCAAGCGCGAATCGCCGGGTGGCGCCCGCTCCACCATCGAGGTGGTGACCGGCGAGCACCGGGTTGCCGAGGTCGCCCGTCTGCTCTCTGGGCGAGGCACGCCGGCCGCGCTGGCACGGGCCGCCGAGCTGCTCAGCGAGGGCCTGGGCTCGGCTCCGACGGGGTCTCGTACCATGAGCCGCGATGAGCGGGGATGAGCCGTGGAGCCCGGCGTCTCGGCCAGGCGGTCCCCTGCCGGATGCGGGGCCGTGGTACCGGCGCCAGTGCGGTGAGCTGACCGCCGCGGAGAACGGGTGGGAGCACGGGTCGCAGGGATTGGCGGACGGACCGGAGGACGGGCCGCAGGACGGCCCGATGGAGGTCACCGGCCGGCGCGAACCCGGACTCGAGGCCACCGCTGCGGGAGGCCCGGACACCCACGAGATGGATAGCCCGAGCAGTGAGGCCGAGCGCTTCATCGTCGATATTCCCGGTTACCGGGGTTCGCTTGCCGGGCTCGTGGCCCGGGCGCAGCGGGGCGACATCGATCTCACCGCGGTCCCCGTGCACCAGCTGACCAGCCGGTACCGTCGGGCGCTCGCCGAGGCCGACCCTGCCATCGAGCCGCGCGAGATCGCCGACTTCCTCGGGCTGGCCGCGCGGCTGCTCTCGCTCAAGGCGCAACGAGTCATCCCCGATGGGCCACTCGACACGGTCGACGAGGATGCGGGTACCCCTGACGACCCTGCTGACCTGCCCGGGCGCCGGCTCGCCGAGTACCGGCTCTTCCGTGAGGCTGCCGACGCCCTGCTGAGCGAGGCGGCGGAGGAGGGAGCCCGCTCCTTCCTCGGCCTGGTGGCGCCCGAGGTACTCCCCGTCGAGCGGCTGGCAATCGCCCCCGAGCGACTGGCGGCTGCCCTCCGTGCGGTGCTGTTGCGCATCGACGCCCGCGCCGAGGTGCTCGGTGGGCTGCCCACCTTCTCGGTCGAGGACAAGCTTGCCGGCGTCCGTGCTCTGCTCGCCGACCATGGCCGGATGAGCTTCGAGGAGCTCTTTGCAGGGGTGGGCAGCCGCATGGAGGCGGTGGCCGTGTTCCTCGCCCTGCTCGAGTTGCTCCGCCAGGGGGGGGCCCGCGTCGAACAGCTCGAGCCCTTCGGCCCGATCACGGTGTCCGGCCTTGGCTGAGCTGCCCGCGGTGGCTGAACCCGAGCCCTCGCTGGTCGACGCCGACGGTCGCGTCGCTCCGGGGCAGGCCGGCGCGGTCATTCCTCCGGCGGCGCTGACCGCGCCCGTGGAGGAGCTGGTCCCCGCCCTCGAGGCGCTCTGCCACGCTCTCAACCGGCCCCTCACCCTGGCGGAGGCGGCGGCGGTTCTCGGCCGGCCCACCCGCGAGCTGGCCCCGGCGCTCGACGCGCTGGCGTTGTCGCTGCGCGGCCACGGGCTGATGCTCCAGCGCCACGGTGACGAACTGCAGCTGGTGACCCGGCCGGAGGTGGCCTGGGCCGTCCAGCGGGCACTCCATCCGGAACGTCCGGCGCGGCTGAGCCGGCCCTCGATGGAGACCTTGGCGATTGTGGCCTACCGTCAGCCGATCACCCGCGCCGGCATCGAGGCGATCCGCGGCGTCAACTGCGACGCGGTGCTCGAAAGCCTGGAGCGCCGCGGCCTGGTGGCCGAGGTGGCCAGGCAGGAGACCCCGGGCCACCCTCGGTTGTTCGGCACGACCCTGCGCTTCCTGCAGACGGTCGGCCTGGAACGGATCGACGACCTCCCGCCGCTGCCCGAGGGCGTCAGTATTCCCCAGCTCGAGGCCGAGCTCGAGCTCACCGACGACGAACCGAGCGACAACCAGCAGGGACCCGAGGAGCTGAGCCACGAGCCGGTGCACGGGCCGGGCCCGCCAGCCCAGTGACCGCCGGCGAGCGGCTCAACCGTCACTTGGCCAGGCGGACCGGGGTGTCGCGCCGGGCGGCCGACCAGCTGATCGCCGCCGGACGGGTCCGGGTGGCCGGGCGCACCGCAGTGCTCGGCACCGTGGTCGAAGAGGGGCAGGACGTGCGCCTCGACCAGCGGCCCCTCCCCGCAGCGCCGCCCCCGCGTACCGTCGTTCTCAACAAACCGGTCGGCGTGCTCTCCACCCGGTGTGATCCCCAGGCCAGGCCCACCGTCATCGACCTGGTCGGCGACAGCAGTCTGGTGCCGGTGGGCCGGCTGGACGCCGACAGCCGGGGACTCATTCTGCTCAGCTCCGACGGTGACCTGATCGAGCGGCTCACCCATCCTCGCCACGGGGTGGAGAAGCTGTACCGCCTCACCTTCTCCAGGCCGATCACCAGTGAGCAGCTGGAGCGGCTGCGTGGCGGGGCGGTGCTCGAGGACGGCCCCGCGCTGCCCGCGGCGGTGCGACCGGCGCGCGGGGGGAGGGCGGAGGTGGTCATGGCCGAGGGACGCAAGCGCGAGGTGCGACGCCTGTGCGAGGCCCTCGACCTCGACCTCGTCGACCTGGAGCGGATCGGTTTCGGCCCCTTGCGGCTCGCCTCGTTGCCGGCTGGTAATTTCCGCGAACTGGAGAGCGGCGAGCGGATTTCCCTCTACAGGGTTGCGGGTCTCCGCCCCGCCGGACCAGGGCGATCGCGATGAGGGCCCCGGCGCCCGTCGTGACCGTCGACGGCCCCGCCGGCAGTGGCAAGAGCACCCTCGGCCGGCGGCTGGGCCAGGCCCTCTCCCTTCCGGTGGTGGACAGCGGCCTCTTCTACCGCGGCCTGACCGTCGCATTGCTCCGTGACGCGGTCGACCCGGCGGATCCGCACGCCGTCCAGCACCTTGCCGAATGCACCGAGATCGAGCTCAACACCGACCCGGCTGCGGACGGGTCCGCGTGGACGCTGCGGGTTGACGGCGCCGACGTGAGCGCGGCCGCCCGTGACCCGCGCACCGCCCCGCTGCTCTCGACTGTGAGTGGGCTCCCCGGGGTGCGCGCTGTGTTGCTCGAGCGCCAGCGGCGGCTCGGCGCGGACGGTTGCGTCGCGATGGGCCGTGACTGCGGCACCGTCGTGTTTCCCAAGGCGACGCTGAAGCTCTTCCTCGACGCAGCCGGGGAGGTGCGGGCCCACCGGCGGGCCGCCCAACTGCGCGACACCGGCGCGAGCATCGATGCCGGTGTCCTGGCCGAGGAGATCGGTGGCCGCGACCGCCGCGACATGGGCCGGCTGACGTCGCCGCTCCGTGCCGCCGCCGACGCCCACCACATCGATACCGGCAACCGGAGCATCGAGAGCACCTACGCGGAGGCGCTGCGTCTTTGCCGCGAGGCGGGGCTGACCCCGCTGCGCGAGCGCGCCCGACAGTGATCTACGTGGCCGGGCGGGCGCTGGTGTGGCTGCTTGTCCGGCTGGTGCTGGGTCGCGGCCTGGTGGTCGCTGGCCGGGAGAACATTCCCCGCCGCGGCGCGCTGGTGATCGCGGCCAACCACGCGGGCACCGTCGACCCCGCGTTGCTCGGTGTCCTCCTGCCCCGCCGCGACGTGCACTACATGGCCAAGAGCGAGCACTTCGAGGGGCCACGGGCGATGTTCTTCCGGGCCGCGCACGCATTTCCGATCCTGCGCAGCGCCGCCGACCGCAGTCATCTGGAATACGCGCTGACCCTGCTTCGCTCGGGCCGGGCGGTGCTCGTCTTCCCCGAGGGGTCGCGGGCCAGGGACGGCGTGCTGCGTCAGCCCAAGGCCGGGGTTGCCTTCCTCGCCCAGCGGGCTTCGGCCACCGTGCTGCCGGTGGCGGTGTGGGGCAGCGACGCGGTGCTGCCACGGGGCAGCCACCGTCCCCGCCGGAGCCGGGTGACGGTCAGCTTTGGTGAGGCCTTCACCCTCCCCGAACAGGGCGCCGAGGACCGCCCGGCCTCCCACCGGGAGGCCGCGGAGCTGGTGATGGCCCGGATCGCCGCGCTGTTGCCGGCGGAGCTGCGCGGGCCATACGGCGTCATCCAGCCGGCCGCGTCAGCTCGGGGTCCGGGCATCGAGGCGTCCGTATGATCGGGTGATGTCCGACCTGGTCGCATTCGACCTGGAGACCACCGGTCTCTCCCCGAAAAGCGACAGGATCATCGAAATCGGCGCCGTCCGCTTCCGCAGCAGCGGCGCCCTGCTTGGCGACTTCGACGTGTTGGTCGACCCCGGCATGGCCATCCCGCTGGCCATTGAACGGCTCACCGGCATATCGGCGGCCCTGGTTGAGGGTGCTCCGACCGCCGCCGAGGCCGTGGCCCAGTTCGCCGACTTCTGCGCCGGCGCCCAGCTGGTCGCCCACGGCGCCGCCTTCGACCTCGGTTTCTGTGCCGGCCTGCTCCCCCAGCAGTTCATGGGCCGTGAGGTGCTTGACACCCTCGAGCTGGCCCGGGTGCTGCTGCCGGTGGCGGCCAGCCACAGTCTTCCCCAGCTATCCCGTGACCTGGGCCTGGTCCACCTCCGGCCGCACCGGGCCGACAGCGATGCGGGAGCCACCCGTGACCTCCTGCTTCATCTCCTGGCCGTGGCCGCGGCGCTGCCCGGCGAAACGCTGCGGCTGATGGGCTCACTGGTGGAACCGTTGCGCAGCCCGCTGCGCAGCTTCTTCCACGTCCGGGTTCCCGAGTTCAGAGGAGCGGTGCCGAAGAGGAGGGCCGGCCTGCCCGCAACCGTGGCCGGCGGGGCCCCCCAGGCTGGGGGGGCCGCTCGCGCCGCGCCATCCGCGGGCCTGCCCGACGATCCCCGCCTTCCCTCGGGATCACGCCAGTCGCTGGCCGACCGGGTCGCCGCCCTGTGCAGCCCCGGTGGTCCGCTGGGGGGCGGCCACGGGTACGAGGTGCGAAGCGGTCAGCAGCAGATGGCGCTTGCCGTGGCCCAGACCATCGACCGGAGCGGGCGCCTCTTGGTGGAGGCGGGCACCGGAATCGGCAAGTCGCTGGCCTACCTGCTGCCCCTCAGCCTCCACGCCCAGGCGCCGGGGGCGCGGGCGGTGGTGGCCACCGCGACCATTCCGCTCCAGGAACAGCTCGTCGACGTCGAGTTCCCCCGGGTCGCCGCCTGGCTCGACCATCCACCGCGGGTGGCTCTGCTCAAGGGGCGGCAGCACTACCTCAGCCTGCGTCGCTGGTCCCGCTTTCTCGGCCGTCCCGACACCGGAGCCCATGGCGTGGACCTCGACCGTGTCCGCTTCAAGCTCAAGGTGCTCACCTGGCTCGCCGAGACCAGCACCGGTGACCGCGCCGAGCTCCGTCTGGGTGCCGCTGAGGAGCCGCTCTGGCGGCTGGTGGAGTCGGCCGCCGACGACTGCCTCGGGGCGGGCTGTGCCAACTGGGGGAATGCCGGCTGCTACATGACCAGGGCCCGCGCCGCGGCCGCCGAGGCCGACCTGGTGGTGACCAACCATGCGCTCCTGCTCGCAGACTCTGAGCGTCACGGCCAACTGGTGGGCCCCCACTCTGTGCTGGTCATCGACGAGGCCCACCGGCTGGAGGAGTCGGCCACCCGGCAGTGGGGGGTCCGGCTCACCGCCGCCGACGTCCAGGCCGTGCTGGAGCGCCTCCCGGAGCTGGAGCGGGAGGCGCCGGCGTCCCTCGCGGTGGCCCGGGTGCACGACGGCTCCGGCCGCCTTTTCGGCGCCCTCAAGGGCTTCCTCACCGAGCACTACGGAACTGACCAGCCCGGCAATGCCTCGCTGGGCCTCCCCGAGGAGCTTCGGGCGGCCGACAGCTTCCGGCCCGTGCTGCGCGACGCCGGCGCCCTGGTGAGCGCCGTCCAGCGGGCGGCTGCGGAACTGCGCGCGCTGGGTTCCGACGAGCCCGCGGCGCCGGCCGGCCCGGAGCGCCCCGAGCAGCTCCGCGACGAGCTCGAGCTGGCGGCGCTGGCCCTCGAGGGCATCGGCGCCTCCCTGGAGCGCACGCTGCTGGCGCCGCGGGCCGGCCACGTCCGATGGGTGGCCCTGCGCGCCGAGCAGGCCGAGCTCCACGAGGCGCCCGTGGAGGTGGGTGACCGTCTGCGCGAGGCGGTGCTGCGCCGGCCGGATGCGGCGGTGCTGACCTCGGCCACATTGAGCGTCGGCGGTTCCTTCGATTACGTCCGCCACCGCCTCGGCCTGGGCGGGGAGGGGGAGGAGCTGGTGGTCGCCTCCCCGTTTGACTTTCTTGGCCAAGCGCTCACCGTGGTCCCCGAGGGCATTCCGCGGCACGATGACCCCGACTACGATGCGGCGCTGCAGTCGCTCGTCGCCGACCTCGGGCGCAGGCTGGGCGGCCGGACCCTGGTGCTCTTCACCGGGTACGGGCCGCTGCGCCGGCTTCATGCGCCCCTGAAGCGCCGCCTCGAGCCTCAGGGCATTGCCGTCCTCGGCCAGGGACTGGACGGCACCCGGCGCCAGCTGCTGGCCTCCTTCCTCGCCAACCGCCGGACCGTGCTGCTGGGGACCGCGACCTTCTGGGAGGGGATCGATGTCCCCGGGGACGCCCTCTCCTGCGTGGTCATCGCCAAGCTTCCCTTCCCGGTGCCCACCGACCCGCTGGTCCAGGCGCGCACCGCCGGGCTCGGCGACCCCTTCCGCGACCATGCTCTGCCGGTGGCGGCCCTGCGACTTCGCCAGGGCTTCGGGCGCCTGATCCGCCGCGAGGGCGACCGTGGCGCGGTGGTGCTCTGCGATCCCCGCATCGCCACCCACGAGTACGGCCCGGCCTTCCTGGCGGCGCTGCCGCCCGCCCGGGTCGCCCGCCCCGCGCTGAGCGGGGCGGCCCGGGTGGTCGAGGACTTCGTTCAGGGGCGGTGGGTCGAGGTGGACCCCGACAGCAGGCCCGCGCCGGCGGCCGAGGTCTGGCACTCTGAGCAGGCCTGATGACTCTGCTCAACGCCGACCCGAGTGTGCCGCGCCCGTCCGCGGCAGGGAGTGACCCCACGCCCGGGATGCGACCCGGCCAGGCACCGGCACCCCGGGCGGCGGACGCCGCGCAGCCGGCCGGCCAGCTGGTGGTGGCGCTCGCCCAGCTCGCTCCTCGGCTCGCCGATGTCGACCACAACCTCGACCGCCACCTCGCGCTGCTCGCCGAGGCGACCCAGCGGGGCGCCCAGCTCGTGGTTTTCCCCGAACTCTCGCTGACCGGCTACTTCCTTAAGGACCTGGTGCCCGATGTCGCTGTGCGCCTTGACTCCGCCCCTTTGCGCGCCCTGGCTGCGGCGTGCACCGAGGTTGACGCCCTGGTCGGTCTGGTCCTTGAGAGTGAGGACGCCCGCTTCTACAACGCCGCCGTCTACCTCTCCGCGGGTCGCATCCAGCATGTGCATCACAAGGTTTACCTGCCCACCTACGGCCTGTTCGAGGAGGGTCGCTACCTCGCCCAGGGCGACCGTTTCCGCGCTTTCGCGCCGCCGGCCGGGGCTGCGCCGCGCCGCCCATGGCGCGCCGGGATCCTGGTCTGCGAGGACATGTGGCACCCGTCGGCGGCAGCGGCGCTCGCCCGCGACGGGGTGGAGGTGTTCCTCTGTCCGTCCTCGTCCCCGGCGCGTGGGGTGCATCGCGGCCCCCAGCTGGGGAGCGAGCAGTCCTACGCGGCGATGACTCGGACCTACGCCGAGCTGTTCACCGCCTACGTCGTGTACTGCAACCGGGTGGGCTATGAGGACGGGGTCGCCTTCTGGGGCGGCTCCAGGGTGGTCGGCCCCGACGGTTGGGTGGTCGGCGGGGTCGCGGGGAGCGGCGAAGAGCTGGCACTACGGACCCTCGATCTAGCTTCCATCCGCCGGGCCCGGGTGGAGCAGCCGCTGCTGCGCGATGAGCGTCACGATGTCAGCGATGCAGAATCAGACCGTCTCCGGCGTCGACGCACTCTCGATTGACGGCGACCTCGTCACCGAGCTGCTCTGCGGCTTCGTGCGCGAGGAGGTCGGCAGGGTGGGCTTCGACCGCATCGTCCTCGGTCTCAGCGGCGGGGTCGACTCTGCCCTGGCTGCGGCGATCGCCTGTCGGGCCTTGGGACCCGACCGGGTTCTCCCGGTCCTGATGCCGTACCGGAACAGCGCCGCGGCCTCCGTGTCCGACGCGCTCACGGTGTGCGCCACGCTCGGCATGGAGCCACTGCGGGTCGACATCACCCCACAGGTGGACGCCTACTTCGAGCGCTTTCCGGAGGCCGACCGGGGCAGGCGCGGCAACAAGATGGCACGCGAGCGGATGAGCGTCCTCTACGACATGTCGTGGGCGCACCGGGCGCTGGTGTTGGGCACCTCCAACAAGACGGAGCTGCTGCTCGGCTACGGAACCATCCACGGCGACCTCGCCAGTGCGCTCAACCCCCTGGGCGACCTGTACAAGACGCAGGTGTTCGCCCTCGCCCGCGTGCTCGACCTGCCCGCCGCGGTGATCGACAAGGCGCCCAGCGCCGACCTCTTTGAGGGCCAGTCGGACGAGACCGACTTCGGCTTCCGATATGCGGTGGTGGACGCACTGCTGCACTTCCTGGTCGATGAGCGCCGCACCCCGGCGGAGCTGCGTGCCCTTGGGTTTGAGGACGGGTTCGTCGCCGATATCCGGCAGCGCATCCGGGGCAGTCAGTTCAAACGCCGGCCACCGCTGATCGCCAAGCTGGGGCCGCGCACCATCGACCGCGAGTTCCGCTATCCCCGGGACTGGGGCTCGTGAGCCACGGCACGCTGGCGGTCGTGCCCACCCCGATCGGCAACCTCGAGGACATCACCCTGCGCGCCCTGCGCGTCCTCCGCGACTGCGACGCGGTCGTGGCCGAGGACTCGCGCCGCACCCGCAGCCTGCTCACGGCGCACGGCATCAGCCGGCCGGTGATCTCGCTGCCGGCGCATGCCGAGCGCGCCCGGGTGCCGGCGCTGCTCTCGCGTCTCGACGCCGGCGAGTCTTTGGCTCTGTGCACCGACGCGGGGACGCCGGCGGTCAGTGACCCGGGTTCGGTGCTGGTGCGGGCGGCGAGGGCGGCCGGGTACAGCGTTACCTCTCTGCCGGGGGCGTCGGCGGTGACCACGGCGGTGGCCGGAAGTGGGGTCGGTGGCGGCGGAGGGTTCTGCTTTCTGGGCTTTCCGCCACGCACACCGGGGAAGCTCCGGCGCACCCTCGCCGGTGCGCTGGCAACCGGACTCCCCGTTGTCTTCTTCGAGGCGTCCCCGCGCCTGGCGCGCACCCTGCGGTTGCTCGTCGACCTCGTCGGTGAGCGCGAGGTGGTCGTCGGCCGCGAGCTGAGCAAGCTGCACGAGAGCTACTACGCCGGCACGGCCGCGGAGCTCAGTGCCGCGTTTCTGGCCACACCGCCCCGGGGGGAGTGCACAGTGGTGGTGGCACCGGGGGTCGCCGTCCCGCTGCCGGCCGCCGCCCAAGCCGCGGATCCTGGGCTGGTGGGTTGGTGAGCCCGATGCCGAACGGCGGTGGCGGTACCGGGCGGGGGGCCTCGGCGCTGCCGGGACTGGTCGACACCCACTGCCACCTGGTCCTGCTCGAGGAGCGGGGCCTTCTCCACCGGGCACTCGAGGAGGCGGCCGCCGCCGGCGTGGAGCAGATCGTCAGTGTCGGCCTCAACCTCGACGACTCGGAGCGCAACCGGCGTCTCGCCGAGGCGCATCCGGGCGTGTTCTTCACCGTCGGCTGGCATCCACACGAACCCGCGCCGCCAACCGGCGCGCAGCTCCGTGCGCTCGACGAGCTGCTCGCCCATCCCCGGGCTGTGGCGGTGGGCGAGATCGGGCTCGACCAGTTCTGGCGCCCCGGATACCACGAGGTGCCTCTGGGGGTGCAGCAACGTTCCCTTGCGGCGATGCTCGAGCTCGCCGCGGGGCGGACCAAGCCGGTGGTGATCCACGACCGCGACAGCCACGAGGACGTGCTTGGCGCGCTCGGCGATCGGACCCGGCTCGGCGGCGGAGTGATGCACTGCTACAGCGGCGACCTCGCCTTCGCGGAGCGCTGCGTGGCAGCCGGCCTGCTCACCTCATACGCGGGCACGGTGACCTTTCCGCGCAGCGAGGGGATCCAGGCCGCGGCTGCGGGTATCGGCGACGACGCGGTCCTGCTGGAGACCGACGCCCCGTTTCTCGCTCCCGTCCCGTTTCGCGGCCGGCCCAACCTCCCCGGCTATGTCACGGCCACCGCGACGCGCGTCGCTGAGCTGCGCGGGGTTCCGGCCGGGGCGCTCGCCGAGCGCTGCGGGGCCAATGCACGCCGCCTCTTCAACCTGCCCGACCCGGCGTCGGGCGACCGGGTGGGCGACTGAGTCGGGGCGCCGGCCCGAGCCGGCTCGACCTAACCGACCCGGCGACGGTGCGCGCGGTGGCGCGGCGCTGCGGCCTGGTCGCCAAGCGCAGTCTTGGACAGAACTTCCTGATCGACCGCAGCGTGCTCGACCGGGTGATCACCGAGCTCGCGCCCACCGGCGCGGTGGTGATGGAGGTCGGCCCGGGCATCGGGACGCTGACCGTGGCCCTGGCCTCCACCGCCGACCAGGTTGTCGCCGTCGAGCTCGACCCCGGCTGCGTGCGCGCGTGCGCGATCACCCTGCGCGGCCTGGACAACGTGCGCGTGGTGCACGCCGATGTGCTCCGCACCACCCCCGAAACCCTCTTGCTGCCACGCGGGCACCTGGTGGCCGGCAACATCCCCTACAACCTCACCGGAGCGCTGTTCACCCACCTGCTCGAGTCGCCGCAGCCCCCCGCTCGTGCGGTCCTCCTGGTGCAGCGCGAGGTGGCCATGCGCCTCAGCGGTGACGCGGGGGAGTGGGGGCTCAGCACCGTGGCGGTGCGCTCCCTGGCGACCGTCGAGCGGCTCCTGGACGTTCCTCCCGAGAGCTTCGAGCCGGCGCCGGCGGTGCGTTCGTCGCTGATCCGGATCACACCCGGCCGGGTCCTCAACGCCGCCGACCGCGCCGCGGTTCTCGAGCTGGCGCGGACCGCTTTCGGGATGCGGCGCAAGACACTTCGCCATGGGATCGGCCGGGCGCTTGGCGATGATGAGGCAGCTCTGGCTGTGCTCGACCGCGCGGCGATCGACAGTGGCCGCCGTCCGGGCACCCTTGATCTCGACGAATGGCGCGCGCTGGCTGCGGCGACCACCGACTATCGACGTAGCTAGATGAGCCACGAGTCCCTCGACCAGCCGCCGTCTGCCCTGGACGATGCGCCGGACAGCCTCGGCGACGACGCGCCGCGGCCGCTGAACGAGGCCCAGCTGCGCGCCGGCCGTCCCGCCCTGGTGCAGAGCACCCCCGAGCTATCCGGCTTCGCCGCGGTCCTTCGGCAGCGCGACTTCCGGCTGCTCTGGGGCGCGCAGCTCGCCTCCCAGCTGGCTGACAAATTCCTGATGTTCACCCTGCTGATCGTCGTCTACGAGCTCAGCCGGCACGGCACTCTGGAGTCGCTGCTGATGATCGCCTACACGCTTCCGAGCGTGGTGCTCAGCGCACCGGCGGGCGTTTTCGTCGACCGGGCCGACAAGCGGAGGCTGATGCTGGCCACCAACCTGGGCCGGGGGGCGCTGATCCTGCTGATCCCCGCTGCGCAGGCGGTGCCTGGGCTCCGCGCCCAGGCGTGGCCGCTGCTGCTGATCACCCTTGCCTTCAGCAGCGTTGGCCAGGTGTTCGCCCCGGCCGAGGCGGCGAGCATCCCCATGCTCGTGCGTCCGCGCCAGATCATGTCGGCCACCTCACTGTTCATGACCACGCTGATCGTCACGTTGGTTGTGGGGGTGCCCAGCGCCACCCTGGCGATCCGCATCTTCGGCACCACCGCGCCCTTCTACATCGCCGCCGCCCTCTTCCTGGTGGCAACGGTGTGTGTCGCTGCGCTGCGCACCCCGCTCACCGCCGCGGCGGCGGGCCGCTCCGATGAACGGCATCTCGCCCGTGAGCTGCGCGAGGGCCTTGCCCTGCTGGGCGGGAACCCCGCTCTGCGCGTGGCGTTGGCGCAGCTCACCGTCGCCCTGGTGGTGGTGTTCACCGTCTTCGCACTCGGCCCGGTGTACATGGCCACGATCCTGCACCGCCCATCGGCCGACACCTACCTGGTGCTGATTCCCGCAACCGTGGGGTTGGCCGGCACCGCGGTGGTGCTAGGTCAGTCCACGCGCCGCATCTCGCGGGCGCGCACCCTGGTCACCGCCGCCGTGGTGGGCGGACTCACTCTGGTCGGCATCGGCCTGGTTCCGGGAGGCCTGCAGGACTCGCACCATGAGGACCTGCTCGTGCCTGCGGCGGTGGTGCTCTCCGCCACCTTCGGATGCGCCCTTGGCGGACTGCTCATTCCGGCGTTCACCGTGCTCCAGGAGCGCACCAGCGCGGCCAGCCGAGGGCGCATTTTCGGAGGCATCTTCACGGTCATCAATGCCGCGGTGGCAGCGCCGCTGCTCCTTGCCGGTGGCCTCGCCGATGCCTTCGGGGTGGACCGGGTCATCGCCGGTCTCGGGGTCTTGCTCGGCCTGTGTGGCCTGGCCGCCGCGACGGCTCTGCGCTCCCAGGTGCGAATTCTCGACGAACCGCTGTAGCAGCGGGTCAGGGCAGAGGGTAACCACGTACCCCTGCAACGGCCCTGTCGCGGGAAGGCGAAGGCTATGTGGGCCCCACACCGCACCGCACCGGCAGTGCAACAGTGCTGGGCACATCGCCAACATGCCCACGAAGGTGCAAGGACCAGCACATGCGAGCGGTTGTCACCTGTGAGTGCTGCGGCCACCGCCAGGCCGTGGCGCGAGCCATCGAACGCCCCGAGTCGTTCCACCTGGTGTGCCATCGGTGCGAGGGTGTTCTGCGAGTCGACGTATCGGCCACCGACCTCGCCGCTGCCGGCGCGGTCGCGGCACCGACCCGCGCGGTGGCCTGAGAGAGCCTCCCAGCCGCCTGCTATGCTCGCGGACAGCCGGTGAGTATGGGCGCATAGCTCAGTTGGTACGAGCGCAGCCTTGACATGGCTGAGGTCTCAGGTTCGATCCCTGATGCGCCCACCATCACCCCTCGATGCGCGCTCCCGGCACCGACAGGATTGGCCGAACGCCGCTGCTCCCCACCGGTGGGTGGTCGTCACATCCCGCCGATCGACGGATGGCGTTGTTTTCCACATTTTGCACAGTACGCACAGGGTGGCCCACCAGTTCCGCTGTAGCAATCTGACTGCGCCGGTTGTGATGCAACCCGCGCATCGTCGTCCGGTTTGCAGAGACGGTTGACAGTCCGTCAGAGGGCAGGCGTACACTCGCCGCGATGCAACTCCCCGCGGTCCTCCCATGCAACTGACTGACGGGATGCGTAGCTGCATTCGGCGGGGATGCAGCGAGCCGGTGAAGAAGCCGACCGCGAAATACTGCAGCGTCCGCTGCTGCAGCGTCGACCCGGTGCGTCGCGAGCGGTTGCGCCGCCAGGGTGCCCGCAAGAGCGATCGATCGATGCTGCCACTCTCCCGTCAACTGCGGCTTCAGCTGAATGCCGCCAGCGGTGACGAGGCACAACTCGCGCTGCTCTGTGAGGGGCGCGAGGATGTTCCCGGTGGCCTGTCGCGGTGGGCTGGCTGAGCGGAGCCAGTCTCGGCGCCCCCTCCGGGACGGCCACTACAATCGCGGGGCATGGCCGAGGAGGAGAGTGACGCCGCGGCCGAGGCCGGCCCTCCGCTCGACGCGCCGGTCGAGCTGACCCTCGACATTCTCCGGCACAGCGCAGCCCACCTGATGGCCGCCGCGGTGGTCGATCTCTTTGAGGGAGCCCAGTACGACGTCGGCCCCTCCATTGCGGACGGTTTCTTCTACAACTTCAGGCTTCCCGAGGGCGCCGCCTTCACCGAGGACGACCTGACACGCATCGAGCAGCGCATGCGCGAGCTGGCCAAGCGCCGCCTGCCCTTCGAGCGCGAGGTGATGCGTCGCGAGGAGGCCCGCAGCCTGTTCGCGGACATGCGGCAGCCCTTCAAGGTCGACATCATCGATCGCATGCCCGCCGACGTCGACGACGTGGGCGTCTACCGCACCGGTGACTTCGTCGACCTCTGCCGTGGACCACACGTGCCCCACAGCGGAGTGCTGCGGGCGGTCAAGCTGCTCCACGTCGCCGGCGTGTACTGGCGTGGCGACGAGCGCCGTGAGCAGCTGCAGCGGGTCTACGGCACGGCGTGGTTCGACCGGGACGAGCTGCGCGCACACCTGGAGCGCCTCGAGGAGGCGCGCCGTCGTGACCATCGCCGGCTCGGCCGTGAGCTCGATCTCTTCAGCGTCAGCGACGAGCTCGGCGGCGGACTGATCCTCTGGCACCCGCGCGGCGGGGTGGTGCGGGGGATCGTCGAGGACTACTGGCGAGACGCCCATCGCCGCGGCGGCTACGACATCGTCTACTCGCCACACATTGCGCTGCGCAGCCTCTGGGAGACCAGCGGGCACCTCGACTTCTACGCCGAGTCGATGTTCGGCCCGATGGAGAGTGACGAGCGGCTCTTCCAGCTCAAGCCGATGAACTGCCCGTTTCACATCCTCATCTTTGCGGGGCGGCAGCGGTCCTACCGCGAGCTGCCTCTGCGCTTCGCCGAGCTGGGCACCGTGTACCGCTACGAGCGTAGCGGCGTCCTCCACGGACTTCTGCGCGTGCGCGGCTTCACCCAGGACGATGCGCACATCTTCTGCCGCCCCGACCAGATCGAAACGGAGATCGGCAGCGTGGTCGACTTCTGTCTCGACGTCTTCCGCACCTTTGGCTTCGAGGAGGTGCGCATCTACCTGAGCACCAAGCCAGAGAAGGCGGTGGGGTCCGACGCGGACTGGGAGCGCGCCGAGGCGGTGCTCGCCGACCAGCTGCGACGGCGGGGGATCGACTATCGGCTGAACCCCGGGGACGGCGCCTTCTACGGTCCCAAGATTGACATGATGGTGCTCGACTCGCTGGGCCGCGAGTGGCAGTGCGCCACTGTGCAGTTCGACTTCAACGAGCCGGAGCGCTTCGGCCTGGAGTACATCGGTGAGGACGGCGCCCGCCACCGGCCGGTCATGGTGCATCGGGCCCTGCTGGGCAGCATCGAGCGTTTCTTCGGGGTGCTCATCGAGCACTACGCCGGCGACTTCCCTCTGTGGCTTGCTCCCACGCAGGTGGGACTGATCGCCGTCCAGGACGACGCCCCGGAGGTGGTCGACTACCTCGCCGGCGTCCGCGCGCGCATGGTCGCGGCGGGGCTCAGGGTCGAGATCGACGACCGACCGGGGGCCCGGATGCAGGCCAAGGTGCGCGAGGCTGAGCGCCGTCACCTGCCCTACGTGGTGGTGGTCGGCCGTCGTGACGTGGAGCGCGGCGACGACGTGGTCACGGTTCGCGACACCCGGGCCGGGGGACAGCGGACGCTCGGCGTTGCGGAACTCATCGGCGAGCTCTCCGCCGAGACCGCCGAGCGCCGCTCCCGGGCAGCTGGGACCCCGGCCCCGGGCGGGGCCACCGAGGCCCTGCTCACAACGCCAGCGGGCTGAGCACCCGCTGAGCCCAGCCGAGCACGGAGCCTCCGGTGGGGGATGGCCGGTGTCGAGGCCGAAGGCCGCCTTGCGCAGATGGTTCGCCTTCGCTGCCTCGGGTATACTCAGCCGCCGGATGCCAGCGTGGCGCCGCAAAGGGGCTCCGAGCGGTCGGACCCCACCTCCCCGGGCTTGCCTTGGAGGTCCAGCCCACCGGTTTCTGGATAGCGGTTCGCTATCCATTTTTTGTGTTTGGAGGCCTCAACCCATCGCGTTCCGTGAGCTTCGAGTCAACGAGCAGATTCGCATTCCTCAGATCCGCCTCTTCGACGACACGACCCAGGAGGCCTTCGGCATCGTCGCCACCGAGCGGGCGCGGCAGATGGCCCTGGAGCGCGAGCTCGACCTGGTGGAGGTGGCGCCCACCGCGCAACCGCCGGTCTGCCGGCTCATGGACTACGGCAAGTACAAGTTCGAGGCCCTGAAAAAGGAGAAAGAGAGCCGCCGGGAGCACAGCATCATCCGGGTCAAGGAGATGAAGCTCCGTCCCAAAATTTCGGAGCACGACTTCCAGACCAAGTTCGGCTACGTCAGGACCTTCCTGCGCGAGGGCGACAAGGTGAAGCTCACGATCATGTTCCGAGGCCGCGAGATGGTCCACCAGGAGTACGGCCGCAAGCTGCTCGACCGGATGGCCGCCGAGCTCAAGGAGGTTGCCATCGTTGAGCGGGCGCCGCTGGTCGAGGGGCGCAACATGATCATGATCCTCAACCCGGTTGCCAAGAAGCATGCCAAGGGGGAGGCTCACGAGGAGCGGCCTCGCGAGACCCACGCGACGGGCGGCGGTTCGGCCGTGCAGCACGACACCGATTCCCAGGTCGACAGCGAAGTCCAGAGCAGTGCCACCGCGGTTCCGGTGGCCACCATTCCAGTCACCACGACCAGCACCCAGCCGGCTCCGGCAGGTGCCACCCACACGGGGAGCACGACCAGCGATGCCCAAGATTCGAACCCATAAGGGGACGCAGAAGCGTTTCCGGGTCACCACCACCGGCAAGGTGATGCGCCGCAAGGCCTTCCAGTCGCACATGCTGGAGCACAAGAGCGCCAAGCGAAAGCGCAACTACGGAATGCAGCACACCGTTGCACCCGCTGACGTGAAGCACGTGCTGCGCGTCGCGCCGTACCTCAAGGGGAGATAGCCAATGGCTCGCGTCAAGAGGGGCGTCACCGCCCACGCCCGCCACAAGAAGATCCTCAACCTTGCCGAGGGCTTCCGCGGCACCCACCGCCGGCTCTTCAAGCCCGCCAACGAGGCGGTCATGCACTCGCTTGCATATGCCTACCGCGACCGCAAG
The DNA here is from genome assembly GCA_046262435.1 of Candidatus Dormibacteria bacterium. Lineage (GTDB taxonomy): Bacteria > Chloroflexota > Dormibacteria > Aeolococcales > Aeolococcaceae > JBHEMT01. The sequence continues at coordinate 20,353 of JBHEMT010000111.1, forward strand.
CAGCGCAAGGGGGACATGCGCGCCCTGTGGATCACCCGGATCAACGCGGCGGCGCGGCAGAACGGCATTCCCTACAACCAGCTGATGCACGGTCTGGCCGCCGCCGGGGTGACGGTCAACCGCAAGATGCTGGCCGAGCTGGCGGTGTCCGACCCCGCCGCCTTCGGCCAGATCGTCGAGGTGGCCAGGGGCGCGCTGACCGCGGGGTGAGCGCCGCCCAGCCGCCGCCCGCCGGCCCATCCGGCGACGGCGACGACCTGCACGCCATCGCCGGGCGGGCCTTCGACGACATCGCCGCTGCGGCCGACCTCGTCGCCCTCGAGGCGGAGCGAGGCCGTTATCTGGGGCGCCGTGACGGCCTGCTGAGCACCCGACGCCGGGGGCTGGGCGAGGTTCCCGACCCGGAGGTGCGCCGCCAGCTCGGCCAGACCCTGAACGAGCTGATCGGCAGGGTCGACCAGGCGCTGCAGGCGCGGCACGCGGAGCTTGAGGCGGGGGAGAGCGCGGGCCGCCTGGCAGAGGAGGGGCTCGACCTCACCCTCCCGGCGGTGCCGTTGCGGCGCGGCCATCTGCATCCCATCACCCGCTGCCTGCGCGAGATGCGGCGCATCTTCGCCAGCCTCGGCTACACCGCGGTGAGCGCCCCCGAGGTGGAGTGGGACCGCTACAACTTCAGCCTGGTGAACATGCCCCCGGGGCACCCCAGCCGGGCGACCCAGGACACCTTCTTCATCGACGACCAGCGGGTGCTGCGCACCCACACGTCACCCGGCCAGATCCGCAGCCTGGTGAGCATCGGCGCCCCGCTCCGGGTGATCGTCCCGGGCAAGGCGTTCCGCCGCGACTACGACGCCACCCACTTCCCGATGTTCCACCAGGTTGAGGGCTTGTGCGTGGACACCGACATCTCGCTGGGCGACCTCAAGGGGACGCTCGAGTACTTCGCCCGCTCGCTCTTCGGTGGCGCCCGGGCGGTGCGGCTGCGTCCCCACCACTTCGAATTCACCGAGCCGTCGATTGAGGTCGACGTGTCCTGCATGGTCTGCGGCGGCGACGGCTGCCGCACCTGCAAGTTCAGCGGTTGGATCGAGATGCTCGGCGGCGGGCTGGTCCATCCCCAGGTGCTGCGCAACGGCGGCGTCGACCCCGCGGTCTACTCCGGCTTCGCCTTCGGGATCGGGGTGGAGCGGGTGGCCCAGCTGCTCTATGCCATCGACGACGGACGTCAGCTCTTCGAGAACGACGTCCGCTTCCTCCGCGAGGCCTGAGATGCGCCTTTCCCTCGACTGGCTGCGCCAGTACGCCACCCTGGACGCTCCGCTGGAGACGCTGGTGGCCGCCCTGGTCGACACCGGCACCGAGGTGGACCGGGTGGAACGGATCCCTCAGGGCGTCGTGGTCTGCCGGGTCACCGGTCTCGAGGCCGTGCCGGAGTCGACCAAGGGGGTGCGCTTCGCCGATTTGGACACCGGGGGCGACCCCGTCCGGGTCCTCACCGGCGCAGCCAACCTGCGGGTCGGTGACCTGGTGCCGTGGGCGCCCGTGGGCGTGACCCTGCCCGGCTGGGACCACCCACTCGCCGCGCGGGTGATGTTCCGCAAGTACACCTCGCCGGGGATGCTCTGCTCGGCGGTCGAGCTCGGGCTCGGCGAGGATGCCAGCGGCATCCTGATCCTGGAGCGTGGCCTCCCCGGCCAGCAGCTCCAGGAGGTGCTGCCCCTGGACGTGGCCCTGGAGGTGGAGCCCACCACCAACCGGCCCGACTGCCTGTGTCACCTCGGGGTGGCGCGGGAGCTTGCCGCCGCGCTGGGTGAGGAGCTGCGCGAGCCGGACCTGAGCGTGCCCGCGGTGCACGAGTCGGCAGTGGGGATCGAGGGCCGGGTCACCGTGCAGATCGACGATCCGCGGGGGTGCCCACGCTTCGCGGTGCGGGTGATCGAGAACGTCGCCGTGGCCCCGTCACCCCCCTGGCTGCGTCGCCGCCTGGAGGCGGTCGGTCTGCCGGTGATCAACAGCGTGGTCGACGCCACCAACTTCGTCGCCGCCGAGCTGGGCCAGCCACTCCACGCCTTCGACCTCGACCGCTTTATCGAGGCGGCCACCGGCGCGGAGGAGACGGGTCCCCCGCGGCCGGCCGTGCCGTCCGTTGGCCAGCCGGCCGCGCAGGCAGGCGCCCACGTGGTGGTGCGGCGGGCGCGCGCCGGCGAGCGGGTGGCCTGCCTCGACGGGGTGGAGCGGGAGCTCGGCGAGGCCGACCTGGCGGTGTGCTCGGGGGCGGTCCCGGTGTCGGTGGCGGGGATCATCGGGGGCAGCACCACCGCGGTTCAGCCGGCCACGCGGCGGGTCCTGCTCGAGGCGGCGAGCTGGGACGGCGCCACCATCCGGGCGAGCTCCAGGCGCCTGGGCCGGCGGACGGAGGCCAGTGCCCTGTATGAGAAGGGGCTCAGCGACAGCCTGCCGCCGCTCGCCCTCGACCGGGCGGCGGCGCTGATCGCCGAGCTCAGCGGTGGCCACGTGCTGCGTGGCCGCGTGGACGTTGCCGGGATTCCGCAGCCGCCGCTCCCCGCCATCGAGGTGACCGTCTCGCGAATCTCCGCCCTCCTCGGCTACGAGGTGGACACCGACGACGCGGTGCTGGTGCTGGTCCGGCTCGGCTTCGGCGTCGAGCAGCAGGGTGACCGGCTGCTGGTGAGCCCGCCCCATTTCCGCCGCGACGTCGCGATCGCCGAGGACGTGGTGGAGGAGGTCGGCCGCTGCATCGGCTACGCGCGGGTGCCCGCAACCCTCCCCGGGCGCCGCTCCACAGTGGGCCAGCTGGCCGCCGCGGTCCCGCTCGACGAGCGGGTGCGCGACGTCTGCGTCGGGGCCGGCTTTGACGAGGCGATCACGTACTCGTTCACCTCCCCGGCCCAGGCGCGG
>JBHEMT010000112.1:0-7953 GCA_046262435.1 Candidatus Dormibacteria bacterium
GAGCGATTGTCGACGGGGTCAACCTGCTCGCCGCGACCACCCGCCATCTCCACCTCACCTCAGTGCGCGAGTGCCACGAGGCCGTGGCATCTCTGGACGGCGCCATCGCCGCGCTGGGGGAACGGCGGAGCGCGTTGCTCAGGGCGGCTGGTGCAGAGGCCGGACCGGGGCGGGCACCCCACGTACCGGCGGCGCACCAGCCGGCACGCAATGGGCGCCCGCGAACGCCAGCGCCGCGGCGGCAATGACCTCGGGCCGAAGCCTGGTGACTGCCGGGCGCTGGCGGGTGGAGCCGTCGACCGTTGCCGGGTCCACCGCGGTCCCCGGTGACAAGTCGATTGCCCATCGCGCGCTGTTCGTGAGCGCGCTCGCTGAGGGGGTTTCACGCCTGCGCGGACTGCCAGGCTCCGCGGACGTCGCGGCCACCCGGGCCTGCCTCGAGCGTCTCGGCGTCGTCATCACGGGGGGTACCGACGAGACCACGGTCCACGCAGGAAGCTGGTCCGTTCCGGCTGCAAATCTCGATGCCGCCAACTCCGGCACGACCATGCGTCTGCTCGCCGGGCTGCTCGCCGCCCAGCCGTTCGCCTCGGTCATCGACGGCGACGGCTCGCTGCGCCGCAGGCCCATGGAGCGGGTGGCGCACCCCCTTCGCCTGATGGGCGCCTTGGTCGAGACTAACCACGGCCACCCGCCCCTACGCATCCGCGGCGGCGCGCTCCGCGGGATCCGCTACACGATGCCGGTGGCCAGCGCTCAGGTGAAGTCGGCTCTGCTGCTCGCCGGGCTCTTCGCGGAGGGGGAGACCACCGTGGTGGAACCGCTGCCCACGCGCGACCACACCGAGCGGCTCCTCCGTCACGCCGGAGTGGCGGTGGCGTCGGACTGGTCCGGCACCACGGTCATCGGCCGGGGCCGACCCGCTCCGCTCGACCTCGGCATTCCCGGCGACCCGTCCTCCGCGGCCTTCCCCCTGGTGGCCGCGGCGCTGTGCGACTCTGCGGTGACCGTGCGTCAGGTCGCGGTCAACCCTGGCCGCATCGGCCTGCTCGAAGTGCTCGACGAGATGGGTTGTCAGGTCACCCTTGAGCGGCGCCCCGACCGGGGCGGGGAGCCGGTGGCCGACGTGCGCGTCGCCGGCCGTCCGCGCCGGGCTGCGCAGGTGTCCGCGGAGCGGGTTCCCTCCCTCATCGACGAACTTCCCCTTGTGGCTCTGCTCGGCACCGCGTCGACCGGGACCACGGTGGTTCGAGGAGCGGCCGAACTGCGTCACAAGGAGAGCGATCGGATCGCCGCCGTCGTAGGCCAGCTGCGCCGGATGGGTGCGCACATCGAGGAGTTCGACGACGGTTTCGCTGTGCGGGGGGGCGAGCGCTTGCGCGGCGCCACGGTGGACGCCGGCGGCGACCACCGCTTGGCGATGCTGCTCGCCGTGGCCGGCGTGGCGGCATCTGGGGTCACCACGGTGGACGGTGCCGCGGCCGCGGCCGTGTCCTTTCCGACTTTTGCGGGCATGCTGCGCGGGCTTGGTGCGGTGGTTCATGACGTCTGATCTGCGCCTCGCTCTGGTGGGGGGCGCGGTCGAGCTGAGCCCGTCACCGGCGATGCACCGGGCTGCGATGGCGGCGACGGGACGGCGCGGCGACTACGAGGTTGTCAGCGTCGACGATGCGGATCTCGACGGCTGTCTGGCCGCGCTGCGCGACCGCGACGTGATCGGGGTCAACGTCACCATCCCGCACAAGCAGGCGGTGCTCCGCACCGTGACACGCCTGGCATCCGGCGCCGCAGCGGCGGGCGCGGTCAACACCCTCTGTGCCGATGGCGCGGGATGGGTTGGGCACAATACCGACGCGACCGGCCTGGCGAGGATGCTCGCACCATATCCTCTCGACGGTGCGACCGCGGTCATCCTCGGCGCGGGTGGAATGGCGCGCGCGGCCGTGGTTGGTCTTCGCAGCCGATGCGCCCAGCTCATCGTCGTCAACCGCCACGCCGGCCGCGCGGCGGCAATGGTCGAGTCGTTGCGGGACTCGGGCAAGGGGCCGCTTGGACCGGTCGCCCGACTCACCACGGTCGCTGCGACCGACCTCGACGCCCTCGTGAGAGCGCTTGGCGCAGCCTCGATCCTGATCAACGCAACCTCGGTCGGAATGCATGACCCGCTGGCCTCGCCACTCCCAAGCCCGGTGGGCCTGGGCTCCGTCCGGCTGGTGTGCGACGCCGTGCACACGCCGCGGTGGACCGCGCTGCTCCGCCGAGCCGAGGCATCCGGAGCTACCGTTCTCGACGGCCTCGGTCTTCTCGCTGCCCAGGCAGCCGACTCGTTCGCGCTGTGGACCGGCGAACGCGTCCCCGACGCCGTCTTTCGCGGCGCCGTCCCCGTTCCATCATCGGCCTGACGCGGAGCTCCTCCTTGCACACCCTGCGTTTCCTCACCGCCGGCGAGTCCCATGGTCCCGAGTTGGTGACCGTTCTCGACGGCGTGCCCGCCGGTTTGCCGGTGGCCCAGGAGGACATCGACCGGGATCTGCGCCGCCGCCAGCAGGGGTATGGACGGTCGCGCCGCCAGGTGATCGAGCAGGACACCGCCCAGGTTGTCGGCGGCATCGCCGCAGGGCGCACCACCGGAGGACCGATCGCCCTGCGGGTCGAGAACCGCGACTGGAAGAACTGGAAGGACCGGACGCGGCCGGTGATGACCATCCCCCGCCCCGGACATGCCGACCTCGCCGGCGCGCTCAAGTACCGGCACGACGATCTCCGCGTGGTGCTGGAGCGCGCCAGTGCCCGGGAGACAGCGGCGCGCGTGGCCGCGGGTGCCATCGCCCGGCGGCTGCTCAGCGAGTTCGGCATCACCGTGGCGAGCCAGGTGGTGGCAATCGGCGGTGTCGGCGTGCAGCCGGCCGACCTCGCCGATCCCGCGGTGCGCGAACGGGTGGAGGCGTCGAGCGTGCGCGTCGCCGACCCACACGCCGAGGCTCAGTTGGTGGAGCGTATCGACGCCGCCCGCCTGGCTCGCGACACGGTCGGCGGGATCTGCTCGGTCGAGGTGTTCGGCCTGCCCGCCGGGCTGGGCAGCTACGTGCAGTGGGATCGACGCCTCGACGGCCGGCTGGCCCAGGCGGTGATGAGCATCCAGGCGATCAAGGCGGTCGAGGTGGGCGACGGCTTTCGCGGCGCCGGCATGCTGGGCAGCGAGCTGCACGACGAGATCCTCCCCGCGGCCGACGTCATCCCTGGCCTGCACGGGCTGGGCCGGGCCAGCAACCGCGCCGGTGGGCTGGAGGGGGGCGTGAGCAACGGCCAGCCGGTGGTGGTGCGCATGGCGATGAAGCCGATCTCCACCCTGCTTCACGGGATCGGCTCGGTCGACGTGAGCAGCGGCGAGGCCACCCGGGCCAAGTACGAGCGCTCCGACATCTGCGCGGTGCCGGCGGCGGCGGTGGTGGGCGAGGCGATGGTCGCGCTGGTTGTGGCCGACGCCCTGCTCGAGAAGTTCGGCGGCGACAGCATCGCCGAGCTGCGGGAGCGGCTGCCCGGCCCCGACGGTGTGGGGTGAGGACCCTGGTGCTCACCGGAATGATGGGAACCGGCAAGTCCACCGTCGGGCCGCTGGTCGCGCGCCGTCTGGGTCTCGAGTTTGTCGACGGCGACGTCGAGATCGAGCGTCGCGCCGGCCGATCGGTGAGCGACATCGTGGCCGCGGATGGGGAGACGGCCCTGCGCGTCCTGGAGTGTGCGGTGGTTGCCGATCTACTGGCGGCTGACGCGCGGGTGCTGGCCCTGGGCGGGGGCGCCCTGCTCGATGACACCAGTCGCAGCCTGGCGGAGGCCCGCGCCGGCATCGTGAGCCTCACCTGCGCGCTGCCTGAGCTGCTTGGCCGCCTCGAGGGGAGCGATCGCCCGTTGCTCGCCGGTGGGAGCCGGCGGGACAGAGTGGAGGCGGTGCTGGCGGAGCGCGCCGGTCTGTACGCGCGGTACCCAGGTGTCGATACCAGCGGTCGTTCACCCGAGGGTGTGGCCGACCACGTGGCCGCGCTCCACCGGGCGACGTCGATGGCCCCGGTCGCTGAGGGGAGCAACCCTGGCGCATTCACCACCGCGGGGTCCACCGGGCTGCACTTCGGCTCTGCCACCGCCGGTGTTGTCGCCGCGGTGCGCGAGGCCACCGGAGGCCGGGAGCCAACCTCGGTGGTGCTGTTCGCCGACGCATCCCTCCCCACCGCGCTGGTCGCGCCGTTGCGTGAGGCTCTGGTCGCCGGCGGCCTGCCGGTTGTCGAGGTTCCGATCGCCGGTGGCGAGCCTGCCAAACGCCTTGACACGGCGGCCGCGCTCTACGGCAGGCTGCTCGCCGCCGGGGTTGACCGTGGCGCGGTCGTGGTGGGTGTCGGCGGTGGGGTGATCACCGACCTCTCGGGCTTCGTGGCCTCGACCTACCTGCGCGGGCTTCCGTTGGTGCTTGTGCCAACCACCCTGCTCGCCCAGGTGGACGCCGCGGTGGGAGGCAAGACCGCCGTTGACCTGGTGCAGGCCAAGAACGTGGTCGGGACGCTGCACCCGGCGCACGCGGTGCTGGTCGACGCCGCCCTGCTCAGCAGCCTGCCGGAGCGAGAGCTCCGCAACGGCCTGGCTGAGATGGTCAAGCTGGGGCTGATCCTCGATGCCCATCTTCTTGACGAGCTCGAGACACTCGACGGGGCCAGCGCAATCCTGGGACGCCCCGATTTGGTGGAGCGCAGCGCGCGCGGCAAGCTTGCGGTGGTCGCGCGCGACCCGCATGACCGGGGTGTGCGGATGCTGCTCAACTTTGGCCACACGGTGGGGCACGCGGTGGAGACCGTCTCGGGGTATGCGGTACCCCACGGCGAGGCCGTGTCCCAGGGGATGGTGGTGGCCACCCGGCTCGCCCTCGACCTGGGTCTGTGCAGTGTCGGGCTCCTGGAACGGCTCGTTGACCTGCTCGGCCGTGTCGGCCTGCCCATCGACCTCGGGGACACCGACGTGGAGTTGCTCGTCCAAGCGATGGCGCATGACAAGAAACGGCTCGGGTCGGCGCAGCGCTTTGTTCTTCCCACCGTGGCCGGGGCCGGGGTGGTCCACACCGTGCCGGCGGCCGCCGTGCACGCCGCGCTGCTCGCCGCGCGCGGAGTCCGGCGGTGATCTGCAGGGTGCTGGTGCTGCACGGCCCGAATCTCGATTTACTGGGGACCCGGGAACCTGAGGTCTACGGCCAGGACACCCTGGCGGATATCGACGCCCGGCTGGCCGAGTACGCCGCGGCCCACGACATCGGGCTTCGCACCGTCCAGTCCAACCTCGAGGGCGCCCTGGTGCAGGCGCTGCATGACGCCATGGGATGGGCCGACGCCGCGGTCGTCAACGCCGCCGGCTACACCCACACCAGCGTCGCTCTCCGCGATGCCATCGTGGCCTGCGCCATTCCCACCATCGAGGTGCATCTGAGCAACGTGCACGCGCGCGAGTCGTTCCGCCGCCGCTCGCTGATCGCCCCGGTGTGCCGAGGACAGATCAGCGGTCTCGGATGGATCGGGTACCGGCTGGCGCTGGAGGCTGCCGCCCTGCTGGTCGCGCCCCGCGATGGCTGAGGTTCGCGCAGCCAACCAGGTCGCCGGCGCTCGCCTCACCCGGCCGCACCGGTCTGCTCGCCTTCACCCGAGCGGTTCGTGACGTCGCCCGACGAGCTGACGACTGGCGATCTGCCTGCCTCAGTTGGGGTAATCGGCGTCGGCCGCTTCGGGCTCCTCTGGGCCCGCAGCCTCCAGGCGGACTTCGCGGTCCTGGTCCATGACCCGGACCCGGAGCGGGCTGCGCAGGCCGCGCGCGCCGGTCTGACGGTGGCGCCGCTGCGCGACGTTCTCGCTGCCGACGCGATCTTCTACTGCGTGCCCATCTCATCCCTGGAGGCGGTGCTCAAGGAGCACCTGCCATTGCTTGCGCAACGGGAGAAGCCTGCAACGCTCATCGACATGCTCTCCGTCAAGCTGTATCCGCGCGCGGTGTTTGACCGCGGCCTCCCCGAGCCGCACCAGGCGATGCTCACCCATCCGATGTTCGGTCCCGACAGCGTGACTGATGTCGACATCGCAGGCCAGACCATCGTTGTCGACCAGTACCGCGTGACCGAGCCCGCTTTCAACGCCTGGGTCGCGTACTTCGAGTCGCGAGGACTGCGCGTGGTGGTCATGTCCGCCGACGAGCACGACCGCCTGGCTGCGGAGAGTCAGGGAGTGACCCACTTCGTCGGCCGCGTGCTCGAGCGCTTCGCATTCAGGACCACGCCGATCGACACCCCCGGGGCCCGCAGGCTCCACGAGCTCACCGGCCAGGTCGCCAACGACACCTGGCAGCTTTTCGTCGATCTGCAGACGCGCAACCCGTATACCCGTGCCCTGCGGGTGCGGCTGTCAGCGGCACAGGACGCGGTCTTTGACCAACTGCTTCCCAACCGGGTGACCAGCGACCGGTTGGTGGTCGGCATCCAGGGCGGCCGGGGCAGCTTCAACGAGGAAGCGGCTCATCACTACCTGAATCGAACATCGGACCAGGCCTTTGAGCTCATCTACCTGCACACCACCGAGGACGTCCTCCGCGCCCTCCATGAGGGCGAGGTCGATCGCGGCCAGTTCGCCATCCACAACTCCGTGGGCGGGGTGGTGGAGGAGTCCGTCCAGGCAATGGCCCGCTACCGCTTCGCGATCGTCGAGGAGTTCGCCATCACGATTGCGCATGCCCTGCTGATCGCTTCGGCCGCAGACCTCTCCGCTGTTGACACGGTGATGAGCCACCCCCAGGTCCTGAGCCAATGCCGCGCGACCCTGGCGAGCAAGTACCCCGGCCTACGTCAGGTGAGCGGGGACGGCGAGTTGATCGACCACGCCAAGGTCGCCGAGCTCTTGGGTGACGGGCGGATCCCGCCCACCGTGGCGACGCTGGGGAGTCGCACCCTGGCCGACCTCCACCCCCTGACGATTGTCGAGGACAACCTTCAGGACATGGAGAACAACCTCACCAGCTTCCTCTGGGTCCAGCGGCCCGGCGAGCGGGCGCCCGGCGACGAGTACGTCGCTGCGCGTCCCGCAGCGATCTGCTAGGCTCGTCGCTGTGCAACGTTACTGGGCCATCTATTTTGCTCGGCCGGCCGGACAGGCTGCCGAGGGTCCCCTGACCTAGCACGCAGTCTCCACCGGTTGGCCCCACTCATGTGGGTCACACCGGTGTTGAGCTCCGGAGTGGCCCAGATCACTCTCGGAGGTTCTCATGGCACTCAGGTCCCTCGTTCCCAGCGCGCCGCGACGCGGCCCCGGGATCCAGGTGGCGATTGGCTCGGTCATCTTCGGTGGCCAGGCGGTCCCGGTCATCGGCGGCCCGTGCTCGGTTGAGCCCGGTTACGTCGCCCACGCCCGGGCCATGGCCGCCACCGGAGTCGATGCTCTGCGTGGGTGCGTCCACAAACCGCGCACCAAGCCGGGCACCTTTCAAGGACTGGGCGCCGGAGGCCTCCATCTGCTCGATGAAGCGAGGGCGGCCACCGGCCTGCCGATCGTGGCCGAACCGCTCTCGGTGGAGCAGGTGGGCCCACTCACCGATCACGTCGACGCCCTCCAGATCGGCGCCCGCTCGATGCAGAACACGCCGCTCCTCCGGGCCGCAGGGCGCTCCGGCCTTCCGGTGATCCTCAAGCGGGGGATGGCCGCCACGTTGGACGAGTGGCTCGGCGCCGCTGAGTACATCCTCGGCGAGGGCACCGACCAGGTGGTGCTGTGCGAGCGCGGGATTCGGACGTTTGAGACGGCGACCCGTAACACCCTCGACCTCTCCTGCATCGCCGTGTTGCGTGAGCGGAGCCCGTTGCCGGTGATCGTTGACCCGTCCCATGCTGCGGGCAACCGCGACTGGGTGCCGGCTCTGGCAATGGCTGCGGTCGCCGCC
>JBHEMT010000113.1:0-3931 GCA_046262435.1 Candidatus Dormibacteria bacterium
CCGCCGCCCGCGGCGACGATGCCCCGGCTGACCTCGGGCAGCGCGAAGGCAGCGTGGTCCGCGGCCACCACCAGGTCGCAGGCGAGGACGATCTCGAAGCCGCCACCCAGGGCCACCCCGTTGACCGCGGCAATGATCGGCTTGGTGGTGGGGTAGCGGACGAAGCCCGCGAAGCCGCCCTGCTCGGACCAGATGGAGCCGCCGCGAGCCAACGTCTCCAGGTCCGCTCCGGCGCAGAAGGCGAGGGCGCCGGCGCCGGTGACCACCGCGGCGCGTACGGCAGCGTCCGCCTCAAGGGTTTGCAGGGCAACGGTCATCCCGGCAACGACCGCCTCGTTCACCGCGTTGCGCCGGGCGGGGCGGTTGATGGTGATCGTCGCCACCGCGCCTGAGGTCTCGTAGAGGACGGCTGACTCGTCATTCATTGGACTGCGCCCCCGGTTCGGAACCAAACGATCGGCTGGTACATTACCCGGCGAGATGGTGCGCCAGACGCAGTCGTTGCGCCCCTATGCAGCAGCTGCGCCTCACCGTCCGCGCCAGTGAGCAGCGCGGCAGCCGCCGACCTTGTGGTGATTGTCGGAGGCGGCACCATGGGCGTGGGGATTGCCGAGGTGATGCTCGCCGCGGGCTGTTCCGTGCACGTCGTTGAGAGCACCGCGGCTGAGGCGCGGAGCACCGGGCAGCGACTGCATGAGCAGCTGCAGCGCACCCGGAACAGGCATCCCGATGTACTGCCATCCGCGTCCGACACCCGGATCACGGTTGCGGTGGGCTACGCCGCGGCGGCGGAGGCCACGCTGGTGGTCGAGGCGGTGCCCGAGAACCTGGAACTCAAGCTGGATGTCCTGGGTGCGGTGGCGAGGTCGGTGGGGGCGGACGCGCTGATCGCGAGCAACACCAGCGCACTGTCGATCAGCGATCTCGCCGCTGGCGTGGCTGGTCCGGAGCGCTTTCTCGGTATGCACTTCTTCAACCCGGTGCCGCGATCCCAGCTGGTCGAGCTGGTCACCGGCGAGCGCACCTCAGCCGCCACCGTGACTCGCGCCAGGGCATGGGTTGAGCGGCTGGGACGCACTGCGGTGGTGGTTCGCGACTCGCCCGGCTTCGCCAGCAGCCGGTTGGGCGTCGCCCTGGGAATGGAGGCGATCCGGATGTTCGAGGAAGGCGTCGCGTCGGCGGAGGACATCGATACCGCAATGGTGCTCGGCTACAGACATCCGATGGGACCACTCCGGCTCACCGACCTGGTCGGCCTGGACATTCGCCTCGGTATCGCCGAGTACCTGACGGCGGAGCTTGGTGAGCGCTTTGCTCCCCCGCAGCTGCTGCGCAGCATGGTGGCCGAGGGCAGACTGGGGAAGAAGACCGGCCAGGGGTTCTACACATGGTGAACGTGTACCTGGTAGATGCCTGCCGGACGCCGGTGGGACGGTTCCGCGGGGCTCTGGCCATGCAACGGCCGGACGACCTTGCCGCCGAGGTCCTGCGCGCGCTTCTCGAACGCAACCCCGGAGTACCGGCCGATCAGATTGAGGACGTCTGGATGGGGGCGGGAAACCAGGCGGGGGAGGACAACCGCAACGTGGCCCGGATGTCGCTGATCCTTGCCGGGCTGCCGCTCAGCATTGCCGGGGCGACCGTGAACCGGCTCTGTGGCTCGGGCCTGCAGGCGGTCAACAGCGCGGCGGCTGCACTGGCGGTTGGCGCGGGCGAGCTGGCGATCGCCGGTGGGGTGGAGTCGATGACCCGGGCGCCGTTTGTCATGGCCAAGGCGGAGGCGGCGTTCCCCCGGGACCAGCACATTGCCGACACCAGCATCGGCTGGCGCCTGGTCAACCCGCGCATGCCAGAGCAGCACACCCTGTCGATGGGCGAGACCGCCGAAGTGCTCGCCCGCGAGTTCGAGGTCAGCCGAGAGGAGCAGGACGAGTTCGCGTTGCGCAGCCACCAGCGCGCAATTCAGGCGATGCGCAGCGGCGCATTTGCTGGCGAGATCGTTCCGGTCGAGGCGGACCGCGGTCGCGAGCGGGTGACCGTGACCGACGACGAGGGTCCAAGGCCCGACACCACCCTGGCCACGCTCGCTTCGCTGGCCCCGGTCTTTGCCGTCGACGGCACCGTCACCGCGGGCAACTCCAGCCCGCTCAACGACGGCGCCGCTGCGCTTCTGCTGGCTGCTGAACCGGCGGTGCGGCGCCTCGGATTGACGCCGATCGCACGACTGGTGACCTTTGCGGTGGCCGGGGTGGAACCGCGCCGGATGGGCATCGGGCCCGTGCCGGCAATGACCAAGGCACTGGCGCGGGCGGGTTGGCGCCTGGACGACCTCGACATCGTCGAGCTCAACGAGGCGTTCGCCGCGCAGTCGCTGGCAGTGTTGCGCCAGCTGGCGATCGACCCCGAGCGGGTCAACCCGCGCGGCGGTGCGATCGCGCTGGGGCACCCCATTGGCTGCTCCGGAGCGCGAATCCTCACCACCCTGCTGCACCAGCTGAGCGGCCTCCCAAGCGGTGCGCGGGGCGCAGCCACGATGTGCATCGGGGTGGGCCAGGGCATCGCCACCCTGGTCGAGCGGGTCTGACTCCTCGCCTACTCGGAGGCCGGTCCGCGAAAGTCTGGCGCGCGACGCTCGCGGCGGGCCGCGACCCCCTCCACCACGTCCGTTCCCGCGAAGCCGAGAAATTCGAGGGCGAGCGAGGCGTCGAACGTGGGGCCCGCGGCGCGCAGCCAGTTGTTGAGCGCGTACTTGGTCCAGCGGATTGCGCTCTGTGACCCGGCTGCGAGCGTCCTGGCGACGGTGAGCGCGCGCTCGTCGAGCTCGGCGTCGTCGACGCACAGCGACACCAGGCCGATGCGCTCAGCCTCTTCGCCGCTCAGCGGCTCGCAGGTGAGCAGGTGGTACTTGGCCTTGGCCATCCCGCATAGCAGGGGCCAGACGATGGCGGCGTGGTCGCCGGCGGCGAGGCCGAGGCGGGTGTGGCCGTCGATGATCCGTGCGGTGCGGGAGGCGATGGAGACGTCGGCCAGCAGCCCCACGACGAGGCCGGCGCCGACCGCCGGCCCGCGCATCGCCGAGACGATCGGCTTGCTGCAGTTGATCACGTTGTAGACGAGGTCGCGCGCCTCGCGGAGCACTCTGATCCGCACCTCGTGGTCCGCGGCCATGGCGCTCACCAGGTCGAGGTCACCGCCCGCGGAGAAGGCGTCACCGGCTCCACGGATGATCGCCACCCGGGTCTTCGGGTCGCGGTCGACCTCCTGCCACACTGCCGCCAGGTCGGCATGCATCGCCGCCCCGGCGGCGTTGAGGCGCCCCTCGGTCGCCATGGTGATCACCAGGATGCCGCTGTCCGGGCGGGCGAAGTGGAGGCTGGGGTACCGGGCGTAGCGCTCAGTCATCGACGGCCGCGCTGCGCCGGTGGAACAATGCGAGTCACTCCTCCGGGCCGGGCGCGCTCGGGGCGCCGGGGTAGGGCGCGCGCACCTTCGCGGTAAGAATTTTCAAGCGGCTGGTGCACACGGTCTCGCCGCGCTGGTTGAGCACGTCCCAGCGGTAGGTCGCCAGGCCCGACCCGGGGTTGCGCTCCACCTTCTCGAGCAGCTCGATCTCCAGATAGACGGTGTCACCGATCCAGGTCGGCTTGAGGTAGCGAAGGGCGTCGGTGCCGTAGTTGGCCAGGATGGTGGTGGCGTCGGCGGGAACTCCGAGACCGGTTGCCATCGCGAAGACCATGATCCCGGGAGCGACGCGCTGGCCGAACATGGACTGCTCGGCGGCCACCGCGTCGATATGCGGGTAGAACCAGTCGCCGGTCAGTGCGCACCAGGAGACGATGTCGGTCTCGGTGATGGTCCGACCGCGGGTGCGTTGCCGGTCGCCGACCTGGAGTTCGTCGAAGGTGCGAAAGAGGAGGAATCGGTCCATGAA
>JBHEMT010000114.1:0-18495 GCA_046262435.1 Candidatus Dormibacteria bacterium
GTCAGCTTCTCGACCAGCATCACCGAGCCCAGCGCGGCAATCCCGATGTGCACGCTGGGGCGGTCGTCGTCGGGGAACGCCTTCCCCAGCAGAGCCTGGACGGTGTCCACCCAGCCTGCAACCTCGTCGACGTCGTGCAGCTCGTATCCTCCGTCGCCTAGGGCGAACTCGGCCTCGACCTCGACGAAGGGCTGGGGCGCGAGGTGCTGGTGGGGACAGTCGAGCTCTTCGTCCTCCTCGTGATACAGCTCGCATTCCGAGCCGGCGCCATAGGCCGAGAGATGGGTCAGCAGCGCATCCCAGGCAAAGGAGAGGTGGGCGTGGTAGCGCGATCCCGCCTCCGCGGCGGCGAGCCGCACGGTCACCTCGAAGCGGCGCTCGCCAATCTCCGGCTCGAGCTGGTTGCGCGCATCCTCAACCGCCAGCCCGCCCCGGTCCAGCGCCTCGAGGAGGTCACGGGCGAGCTCCTCGTACGAGGGGAGGACCGGCCGGGATCCGGGCGTCGTCTCGGCCGGGACGTCCCCTCCCTGGGGGCCCTTGGCCACTACCGCCCGATCCGCCGTGCGTGCCGCACCGCGGCGCCGAGAACCAGGGTCAGCAGCATCAACCCGAACAGCACCGCCACCATCGCCACCAGGGGCGCGAGCGACGCAGGGGTCTTGACGTCGTAGACGGCAAGGACCCCGGCGATCCCAAGCCCGAGGGCGATCAGCGTCATCAGTCCGACCGCCAGCCAGACAACGGGGTCGGGTCCGCGGCTGACGCCGTTCTGCAGCGGCACGCGGGAACCGAGCATCGGCGGGGTGGCCATCGGGCCAAGTGTAAAGGCGGTCGCCCGGGCGTCGGTCGGCTCCGCTGCCCTCAGGCGCGAAGCGTCGCGAAGCGGTATCCGATGCCCGGAACCGCGTGGATATAGGTGGGGCGAGCCGGGTCAGGTTCCATTTTGCGGCGGAGGTTGCGCACATGAACGTCGATCACCCTGGTCTCGAGCGGACGGTGGTAGCCCCACACCGTGCGCAGGATCGAGTCACGGGAGAGGACCTTGCCCGCGCTCGCGGCCAGACAGGTGAGCAGGTCGAACTCGGTGTGGGTCAGAGCCACCTCGTGCTCGTCCCGGTACACCCGGCGCGCGCCGACGTCGATGGTGAGCCCCCGGAAGGACAGCGTGTCCTCGTCCTGCTCGACACCGCTGCCCTGGCGGGCCTTGCGCAGGTGTGCCGACACCCGGGCGAGCAGTTCGCGGGGCCGGAAGGGCTTGAGGATGTAGTCGTCGGCACCGATTTCGAGCCCGACCACGACGTCGATCTCGTCGCTCTTCGCGCTGAGAATGATGATCGGGACCCGTGAGCCGGCCCGGCGCAGGTCGCGGCAAATGTCAAAGCCGCTGATGTCGGGCAGCATCAGGTCGAGGAGCACCAGATCGGGGCGGAAGGTGGTCAGCGCGGCCACTGCCTCATCGCCGTCCTTGGCCTCGCCGACGGCGTAGCCGGCTGCCTCGCAGGCAACCCGAACCGCCTGGCGAATGGGACCCTCGTCGTCGACCACGAGGATGCGTGCCGGTGCGTCAACCACCGCTGCTATTCCTGGCTGTCATTGGATCCGCGGCGAGCGTAGCAACCGCCCGGCGGGCGTCAGGAGACACCCAGCGGTCCGCGCCACAGCCGTCGCAGCAGCGCGACATCGGGCGACTCATTCGCGTCAATGACGAGCACGCCGGCGCCCAGGGGTTACCATTACGTGCGATCTCGCGCGGATCGCGTGGACCTACAAGCGTGCCATAGGAATCGCTCAGAGGAGTAGACAGTTGCAGACACAGGGCTCCCTCGCAGAGGCCCCGCTCGCCTCGCTCCTCCAAGCCATGCAGTCCGAGCGCGCCACCGGGACCCTCTCCGTCGAGAACGGGGAGAACGACTGTGCCCTGTACTTCCTCTTCGGCCACCTCTTTCACGCCTCGGGCCCGCAGGGTCAGGGCGAAGACGTCGTCGTCGATGCGCTGAGCTGGGGCCAGGGGACCTTCCGGTTCGATCCCCGCGCGAAACTGCCCGCCGAGGAGACGATCAAAGCGTCACCGGCCGACCTCATCGCCGAAGCCCAGCAGCGCCAGCCGGCCGGCATGGAGCAGCAGTGGAACGGCACAGCGACCGGGGCCGGGGTCGACTCGTCGGCCGAGCCCCAGAGTGACCATGCCACCGGTGCGCCAGCTGACTCCGCTGGCGGCCATGAGCTCGGGGGGGGTCCTGACCCGGGAAGCGGCCATGACTCAGTGGGCGGCCACGAGTCGGGCCAGGACGGCGGCGAAGCACCCGAACTCGGCGCAGCGCCGAGCTACAGCCCCGCCTGGGAGCCGGAGCCCGCGCCGGCGTACTCGGCATGGTCACAACCGGCCGAGGCGCCCTCACCGACTGAGAGCACGAGCTGGGCGTCGCCCGTCGACGCTCACCCGGCCGAGGAGGTCAGCCCGGCCGCTGCCGAGGCCCATCCGGGTTCGTCCGACTCCTACCAGCCTCCCCCGTTTGCCGACGGCTCGTCGGCGGCGTCCGCGAATTCTCAGAGCGCAGGCGAGGACCCCTACGGCCGGCGGGCCACCGATGCCCCTCCCCTCGCCGAGCTCTACCCGCTGCCGTCGGGCAAGGCCGTGTACGAGGGCCTCAAGAGCGCCTTCGTCGACTTTCCCAAGTTGCTCCGCACCCTGCGCACGGACACCCACACTGGATACGTCCGGCTGGCGGGCGACCAGTTCACCGGCGTCCTGATCTTTCATGACGGGCATCTCCTCGAGGCGCTCGCCAAGACCCAGACGGCGAGGCAGGGTGAGCCCGCCTTCAAGGACGTGCAGACCCGGATGGAGCGCGGCGAGGGTGTCCTTGACGTCATCGACCTTCCCGGCGATACCGTGGTGGCGCTGGCCCAGCTGCTGATGGCACGGCCGATGTTCACCGGCCTGATGGGCCGCTTCATCAACTTCGCGTCACTCATCGAGTACCTCTCCGAGGAGCAGGTCGACGGCTCCGTCATTGTCGCCACCGACGAGGACACCGGGGTGATCCTGCTTCGCCGTGGCGAGGTGCTTGGCGCCTATACCCAGGCCCAGGCGAAGTTGGACCAGAAGACCGACGGGGTGCAGAAGCTCGCCACCGAACGCTCGGCGCGCATCGAGGTCAAGGGTGGCATGGGTGACATCAGCGGGATCGACGTCGAGGCCGCGCTGAACCGCTCCTCCTGACCCCGGCTGTGCCGGCTCCAGGGGCCGGCAGCCGCTTGTCCAGGCGATCGGGCTCGCCGACCGTGAGGGGGTGGCTCTGGTGTCGGCCCGACCGGGTCGCCCTCCCCGGGCTTCTGGCCATCCTCTGCGGCAGCCTGACCAGTTGCTTCTCAGCTCCGCCCCAGGTGGTGGCGCTCGAGCCCAACAACGGTTCTGCCAACGTGGCGGCCGATGCCCCGGTGCGGGTCCGGTTCGATCGCGCGGTCACGGTTGGGTCGCTGCGACCGCGCCTGCACGTGGATCCGGTGATCGCGGGCTGCGATCTGGCAGCTGCGTGGTCGAGCCCTGCAGACGCCCGCTGCCACATCCGTGTCCTCGATGGGGGTGCCCTGGTCGAGCTCCAGCATCGCCGAGCGCCATTTGTCGCCGACACGAAGTACACATTCCGGCTCGACGGCGGTTTCGTCGACACGGCCGGGGTGAGCAACTCGCTCGACCACCGCTGGGAGATCACCACCGGGGCCCCGCCCCGGCTCAGCGCGATCAGCCCGGCCGACGGCGCAACAGGGGTTGCCGCCGACGCGGCGGTGGTGATGACCTTCAACAATCACATGCGCCCCGAGACGGTTGCCGCGGCCGTGTCGCTGGAGCCGCCCCTACCGGGGACCCGGGTGTACGCGAACTCGCGCGATCACGACCGCTTCGTCGTGGTCCCGGGCCGGCTGCTCAGCCCGGGGCGGACCTACACCGTGCGGGTGACGCGAGGCGCCGTTGAGGAGCACGGTCTCCCCCTGGCAGCGCCCGCCACGATCCGGTTCACCGCGGGTGCGCTGAGCCACGACGGCCACGCTTTGGTTCTCGCCGGTCCGGGCACCGGAGGCCCCGCCGACCAGGTACTGCTCACCGCTCTGGGGCCGCGGGTGCCGGGGGACCCCGTTCCCGCGGCGAGCATCTATGAGACGCCTCGATGCTCGGACTCCGCCTGCGGACCCCTCGGGTTGGGCGAGCGGCTGCAGGGAATCGCCGAGGCGGCGATCTCACCCGACGGGCGCCTGCTGGCGCTTGTCCTCGACGACCGGGGGGCCCCCGGGGAGAGCAGGTTGGTCGTACAACCGACCGGGGGTGGCGGGTCCCTGATCCTCGCCGGGGGCGCCAGTCACCTCTCCTGGTCACCGGACTCGACCCGGCTGGCCTACGCGGCTGGGGGGAGCGTCCACATCGTCGGTGCCGGCAACGGCGCGGACCTCACGTTACCGCCGGGGCGGCCGCTCAGCGCCCCGGCGCTCTGGGAGCCGGGCGGGTCCTCGCTGGTCCTCCCGGTGGGCACCCCCGGCGACCCGGGAACGACCGCGGGGATCGATCTCGCCGACGCCTCGCTGGGCATCAGGTACCCGCTTCCGGTGCTCAGTGGCATCCTCAGTGCACCAACCCTCAGCCCCAGTGGATTCCGTCTGGCTGTCCGGCGTGACGGCGACCCTCTGACCGACGGGACGTGGACCATACCCCTGGCCGGCGGAGCCGGGGCACCGGGGGCTCCGGCGCGGGTCGCGGCCGATCTCACGCCGGTCGCGTGGGCGGGTGAGAGCACCCTGCTTGCGCTCGCCAGCGGGACTGGCGGGCCGGGTCTGGTCCGGGTCAACCTCGCCAGCGGCGATCGCACGTCGGTCCCCGGGGTGGCGACGGCTGACCTCGGCTCCCTGGTGGCCACAGCCGGCGGCCGCCAGCTCGCCTACCTCCACCTGGACCCGGGAGGGGTCCGCCAGGCTTTCATCGAAAATGCCGACGGGAGCAATCCCACTCCGATCACCCCCTTTGCCAGTGGTGACCGGGCCGCGGTGGCGGTGAGCGTGTCGGGCTGAGCTGCCAACCGGCTCATGGCGCTTTCGACGCCGGCCCGGCTTTCGGAGTGGCCGCGAGCCACGACGCGGCGTAGGGTGTCGAGCCATGCCTGCTGACCGGCCCCCGCCCTCCGGGGAGGGTGCCCGGGTACCCCTGCTCTTCCTTGTGGCGGACACCGGCGGAGGGCACCGGGCCAGCGCGCGGGCCGTGGCCCGCCAGCTTCTCGCGGCCAGGGGTGCGGCCGGGTTCGAGATCGAGGTGCTCGACCCGTTTGCCGCCTCGCAGGTGTGGGCGGCCCGCCAGGTGCCGGTCGCCTACGGGCCGCTGATCCGGGTCGCTCCCGCAGCGTGGGGTGCCGTCTGGCATGCCACCAACTCGCGCGCCGCCGTGGCCGCCCTGCGCAGCTCGCTGGGACGGCTGGTCAGCCCGATCCTGGCCGAGCGGATGACCCGGCTGCGCCCCGCGGTGGTGGTCTCCTTCCATCCGCTGCTCAACCACGTGGCGGCCACGGTGGGCCATGCGCCGTCCCATCCGATCCCGGTGATCACCGTGATCACCGATCTCAGCAGTGTCCACGCCTCCTGGTTGTGTCCCGAGGTCGACGCCGTCGTGGCGCCCTCGCCAAGCGTTCTCGACCGGTGCCGCCGAGCGGGGATTCCCACCGGGCGGTGCTTCGACTACGGACTGCCCGTGGACGCCGCCTTCAGCGCCCAAGCCCGGCTGTCGCTGCCCCAGCGGGCGGCGCTGCGGCGCAGGCTGGGGCTTGCCGAGGAGGCGTTCACCATGCTGGTGGTCGGCGGCGGGGACGGCTCGGGAAGCCTGGAGGCACGGGTGCGGGCGGTGGTGGACGCAGGAGTCGACGCCCAGTTGCTCGTGGTCTGCGGCCACAACGCGCGGCTCCGCCGGCGACTGCGCGGGCTGAGGGACGGCCGGGGACGGCCGGTCGCAGTGCACGGGTTCGTCGACAACATGGCGGAGCTCACCCGTGCCGCCGACGTGGTGGTGAGCAAGGCGGGTCCCGGGACGATCGCAGAGTCGCTGTGCTGCGGGGTGCCTCTGCTGCTCACCTGGCACGTCCCGGGGCAGGAGCGGCACAACGTGGCCTACGTCCTGGCCGCCGGCGCGGGGCGCTACGTGCCCCGCCTTCGTGACCTCGTTGACACCGTGGCGGAGCTCGCCGCACCGGGCTCCCCCGGGCTCGCCGCGCTCCGGGAGCGAGCACGGCGAGCGGCGCGCCCCGAGGCGACGGAGCGCATCGCCGAGCTGATCGCCACCCATGCCGAAGGCTCGGCCGCGCCCGGCTTGCCCGTCCGTTGAGCGCACCCGCCCCCGCCTGCAGGGTGGAAGGCCTGCGCCTCTATCGCTTCCGCAACTACGCCGAGCAGACAGTCGAGTTCGGCCCGGGCGTCAACGTCGTCCTCGGACCCAACGCGCAAGGCAAGACCAACCTGCTCGAGGCGGTGGCGACCCTGGCGCTGAGCCGTTCCCCACGGGCGGCCACAGCGGCGGAGCTGATCAGCTGGGGCGCGCAGGAATGTCAGCTACAGGCGCGCCTCTCCCGGCCCCTCGGCGCCACCGAGGTCAGCCTCCGGTTGCGCCGCGGTGACGCTGGTGCGGCGGTACGCACCATCAGCGTGGACGGCACTCCCCGGCGCGCTCGCGCGCTGCTCGGTGTGTGTCCGGTGGTGCTGTTCTGGCCTGAGGATCTTCTCCTCGTCAAAGGGGGACCCGAGGGACGGCGACGGCTCCTCGATGTCGTTCTCGCTCAGCTGGACTCACGCAGTGCTGCGGACCTGGTTCGCTACCGGCGCATCCTCGACCAGCGCAACGCGTTGCTCCGCAGGCTCCGCCTGGGGCTGGGATCGGGCGATGGCCTGGGGGGGTTCACCGCCGACCTCGCCGCGACCGGGGGCCGGATCCGGGTGGCCCGAGCACAGCTCGTCGCAGCACTTCGGCCGCTGGCAAGGACGGCGCTGGAGGAGCTCTCGCGGGGCGGCGAGGTCCTGGACATCCGCTACAGCGTGACCCGGCCGGTCGGGGAGGCGGATGCCAATGATGAGGGTCGCCACGGCGGCGGCCCGGATGGCCCGGCGATGGCGCTGCCTGCGCCCAGCTTGGCTGAGCAGGAGGAGGACGACGCCGTACCCGCCGATGCCGCCACGGCTGCCGGCGCGCTCGCGGCCGAGCTCGAAGCCAGGCGGGCCGAGGAGATCGCCCGCGGGATCACCGTCGCCGGGCCCCACCGGGACGACCTGGCCGTGATCCTCAACGGTCGGCCGGCGCGCAGCGGTGCCTCGCAGGGGCAGCAGCGCAGCATCGTTCTGGCCCTCAAGCTGGCCGAGGTGCGCCACCTGGCCGAGCGCGCCGGGATGTCGCCGGTGCTCATCCTCGACGACGTGCTCAGCGAGCTCGACCCCGGACGCCGGCTGCAACTGCTCGACGCCCTCGGCGCCCGCGGCCGTGCCCAGGTTCTGCTCTCCAGCACCGAGGTCGACGCCATGGCCGGTCTGGACCTGGGCCCGGTGCGGCGGCATGAGGTGCGCGCCGGGGTGGTGACCAGTCACGACGTGGCTGCGGCCCGGGGTGTCGGGTAGTGGCGGAGGAGCGCATCGGCGACCGCCTCGACGCAGCGTTGCGCCGCCTCGGGGTGCAGCGCGAAGTCCGGGCGGTCAGGCTGCAGCAGGAGTTCGCTGACGTGGTCGGAGCCGCGCTGGCGCCCCACTGCCGGGCGGTTTCGCTCGATCGAGGACGGCTGGTCGTGGCGACCGCCCACGGCGCCCTAGCCCAGCAGCTGCAGCAGGAGTCACCCCAGATCATCGCAGCGCTCAACGGGCGGCTCGGAGCCGGTGCCGTGCGCCGCCTGGCCTTCACCGCCATGGAGCGCCGCGCCGCGGGCACGACCCCGGACGATTCGGCAAGTTCCTGAGGGCCTTCCGTTTCACTGGCGCCTCCGCGTATGGTTGGGAGATGCCCGGGAGTTCGTTCCACCCCCGCCTCGATGCCGAGCCGTCTCGCGACGCCCGCGGGCGCCACTACGACGCCGGCCTCCGGCACATGCTCACCCAGCTGGGCGACCTCCACCCCGAGCCCCAGGCCACCGAAGCGCTGCTCAGCCTGCTCGGCGCCAGCCAGGCGCTCGTCGAGCGCCTCGAGGCGCGCATGGCCGGCGCCGGCCTGTCGATGAGCCGGTTCGCCGTCCTGATGCGGTTATGGCGCACCCAGGACTCCCAGGCGGCTTTGCACGAGGTCGCGGGGTGGTGCAACGTCAGCCCGCGCAACATCACCGGACTTGTCGAGGGCTTGACCGATGCCGGGTTGGTCGAGCGGGTCCCGGACCCCCACGACCGGCGGGTCATCCTCGCCCGGATGACGCCCTCCGGCCTGGCCCTCGTCGAACGCGTGGCCAGGGCCCATTGGGACGAGCAGCGTGCACTGATGGCCGGTCTTGATGACCAGGAACGCCGCCAGCTGGTCGACCTCTGCGTCCGGCTGGCCGCGCGCGCACGCAAGCCCCTCTTCGGGCCGGTGGGAGCCGCGGTGTCGGAACCTCCCGCCGAGGAGAACGGGGCGCTCCCTCCGGCGTCCCGCTGAGGTCAGGCGGCTCGAGGGCCGCCCACTAGGACAGGCTATTGCAGTCCCGTGGCCGGCCGGACCGGAAGCCATACAGTGGTGGCCTCGCCGGCAAGACCGTGCCCTGCCACCCCCGCCTCGACGGAGCTCTCAGTGACTGCCCCCATGGCCCCCGCACCCCCCGCTCCGGTCGCCGCCGACGGCTCCCCCGTATCGCAGCCGGAGGCTGATCCACGCCGGTGGGTAGCGCTCGGCGTGGTTCTCTGCGCCTCGTTCATGGTCCTGCTCGACGTGTCGATCGTGAACGTCGCCATCCCCCGGGTCCAGGCCAACCTCCGGGCCACGTTCGCCGAGATCCAGTTCGTGCTCGCCGGCTATCAGCTGGCCTACGCGGTGATGCTGATCACCGGCGGCCGGCTCGGCGACATCTTCGGCCGCAAGCGCCTTTTCCTGATTGGGGTCAGCGGCTTCACCCTGGCGTCTGCTCTCTGCGGCCTGGCCCAGAGCCCCACCCAGCTGGTTGCGGCGCGCGTCGTCCAGGGCCTGATGGCCGGACTGATGTACCCCCAAATCCTGGCGGTGATCCAGGTCTCATTCCCGCCGCGCGAGCGGGCGGGCGCCTTCGGCGCCTTTGGCGGCGTGATCGGGATCGCCACCATCTGCGGACCGCTGGTCGGGGGCCTGCTCATCCAGCTGGACCTCTTTGATGGGTGGCGGCCGATCTTCCTGGTCAACGTTCCGGTCGGGATGGCCACCCTGGCGGCCGCATCGCTCCTGCTCCGCGAGTCTCGCGCCCCGTCGCGACCGTCGCTCGATCCGGCCGGGGTTGTCCTGATCACTGCGGCGCTCTTCCTCCTCGCCTTCCCCCTCGTGGAGGGCCGTGAGGCCGGGTGGCCGTGGTGGGCGTACGCCTGCCTGCTGGCCTCGGCGCCGGCGCTCGTGGCATTCGGGGTGTACATCGTCGCCCGCCGGCGGAGCGGTCGCTCGCCGCTGATCGACCCCGGGCTGTTTGCCGACCGCGCCTTCGTGGTCGGGCTGATCATCTCGATCGTCTTCATCAGCGGCATTCCCGCCTTCTTCTTCACCTTCACCCTCTTCCTCCAGATCGGGCTCGGCTACAGCGCGCTGCACGCGGGCCTGACCACGATCCCGTTCGCCGTCGGCTCCGCCCTCGCCTCTTTGGCCTCGGTGCGGCTTGTCCGCGTCCTCGGCAAGCGTCTGCTCAACATCGGGGCAGCGATCCTCGTCGTGGGAATGCTCGCCGTCGTCCTCACCCTTGCGCATCAGGGCACGGCCATCCACGGCACCGACCTGATCCCCGCGCTCCTGGTCAGCGGGGTGGGTCTCGGGCTGGTGGTCGCGCCGCTGGTCAACACCATCCTGGCGGGGGTCCGCGGCGCCAACGCCGGAGCGGCCTCGGGAGTGCTGACCACCGCCCAACAGATCGGGGGTGCCATCGGGGTGGCCCTGGTTGGGCTCATCTACTTCAACCTGCTCGGCAGTCACGCCGGAGTCGTGGCGCAGGGCCTGCATCCGGCGATCAGCGGTCAGCTTCAGCGCGCCGGTGTCCCGGCACCGGCCATTGCGCGGGTGGCGACCGGGTTCGATACCTGCTTCCGCGACCGATCCAACGCAGCCGATCCAACCGCGACCCCGGCAAGCTGCCGCCAAAGCAGCGCCGCCAGCGCGCAGGTCGGCTCGGTCGTGCAGAGTGCTGCGACCACTGGGAGGGCCGAGAACTTTCTCTGGACCATCGAGCGGTCCATTGGCTATGACGTCGCGGTATGGAGCCTCACCTTCTTCCTGGTCTTCCTGCTCCCCCGGCCGGCGCCCGGGGTGCTCCGTCGGGCCCACCCGGCCAAGGCCGCCTGAGCTCACCCACGGGAGCGCTGCGCAAGGGGGCGCTGGGCATGCCATCATCCGGGACGCGTCCTCGTGTTTCAGTCGACAGTTGGGGGAACCGACCATGGGAATCCATCGCATCCGAGAGTCTTCGGTCGTGCTTGCCGCCACCGTGCTGGTCGGGCTCACCGCGTGTGGGTCGTCGAGTACCTCGGGCAGCAGCAGCTCGGGAGCTGACCTGGGTCTCTTCGAGAGCGGAACGCTGACCGTCGGGTCGGATATCTCCTACGCGCCACAGGAGTTCTACGACGCCAACCAGAAACCCACAGGTTTCGACCTCGACATCGCCCAGGCGATCGCCAAGAAAATGGGCCTGCAGTACAAGGTGATCAATCAGGGCTTCGACGGCATCATCCCAGCGCTGAACGCCAAGAAGTTCGACATCATCGTGAGCGCCATGACCATCACCGACAAGCGCAAGCAGTCAGTCCAGTTCGTCCCCTACTTCACGGCCGGCGAGGCCTTCGTTGTCAAGAAGGACGGTAGCTACATGCCCAAGCAGCTACCCGACCTCTGCGGCCACTCAGTAGCGGTTGAGAAGGGCACGGCCGAGGCTGACGAGGTCGCCACGGTCAAGTGCTCCGACGGCAAGGCGCCCAACTCTCAGACCTACGCCACCGATACCGAGGCAGCTGAGCAGATCAGCAAGGGCGCCGTCGACGTGTACTTCACCGACTCCCCTGTGGCGGCCTATGACGTTCAGCGAAAGAGTGACCTGGCGCAGTCCAGCGACGTCTTCGAGACGGCCCCGGAGGGCATCGCTGTACGCAAGGACAACACCGCTCTGTTCAACGCTGTGCAGAAGGCATTCAACGACATCAAGGCCGACGGTGAGTACAAGGCCATCCTGGCGAAGTGGAACGTCTCCAGCGGAGCGGTCTGACCCGATGGCAGGTGCGGCCGGCGATCTTTCCGTCCGGCCGCACTCCATCTCCCCTCGCTGACCAGGACACCCGCACGACCGCCTGACTGAGATGCACGCGCTGGTCGGCGGCTTCGATTTCTCCGTTTTCAAGGCGGATCTGTTCGGCACGGACTTCATCGTTCCGGGGATCCGGACGCTGCTGATTACGCTTGCCGCACAGGTCTCGGGGATCGCTCTCGGCTTCCTGCTGGCCCTTCTGCGCCGCTCCAAACTCGCCGTAGTCCGGGCCCCCGCATCCGCGTACGTCTTCTTTTTTCGCGGGACTCCCATCCTGGTGCAGATCGTGCTCGTGTTCGACGGCCTCGACGAGCTGACCGGGAGCTCCGTGCTGGTGCACCCCATCACCCGCAACGCCATCGTGGCCGGGATCCTGGCGCTGGCCCTCAACGAGGCGGCCTACATGGCTGAGATCATCCGCGCGGGTCTTCTTTCGATCGAGAAGGGCCAGTTCGAGGCAGCCCGGTCGCTGGGGATGACCGGGGGCCTGGCCATGCGCCGCATCATCATGCCCCAAGCGCTGCGCGTGATTATCCCGCCCACCGGCAACGAGTTCATCTCGATGCTCAAGACCACGTCGCTACTCGAGATCATCGCCGTGCCCGAGCTCTTCACGGTGGCCTCGCAGCACTACAGCTATGACCTCAAGTACTTCGAGCCGCTGCTCACCATCTCAATCTGGTACATCGGTTTCACCTTTCTCTTCAGTCGGGTCCAGGCGGTGATCGAACGCCGCCTCAACGCCGGGTACGCAGAGATCGCCCTGCCCCAGCAGGCAAGGATGCTCAACCGCCTGCTCGGCAGTGGCCTGTCCAAGGGTTCGCGGTGAGCACCACGCATGTCCCTGACCGCGAGGTCGTGGTCGAGGCCCGCGGCGTCCGCAAGCGCTTCGGCGCGAACGAGGTGCTCAAGGGAGTCGACCTCGATGTCCACCGCGGTGAGGTGGTCACCATCCTCGGCCCCAGCGGGGGGGGGAAGACCACCTTTCTGCGCTGCATCAACTGCCTGGAGCGGATCGACGACGGTCGCATCCTGGTCAACGGCCACCTGGTCGGCTATCGCGAGGAGCAGGGAAAGCTGATCAACGAGCCGGAGCGCCGCACCGCTCCCAAGCGTGCGGACATCGGTTTCGTCTTCCAGCGCTTCAACCTCTTTCCCCATCGCACCGCCATGGAGAACATCACCGAAGCACCGATTCGGGTGCGCGGCATCGCTCCGGCCGCGGCCCGCGAGCGGGCGGCCCAGCTGCTCACCAAGGTCGGCCTCGGCGACCGCGGCGCCGCCTTCCCCGCGCAGCTCAGCGGCGGTCAGCAGCAGCGGGTGGCGATTGCCCGGGCACTGGCGATGGACCCCAAGCTGCTGCTCTTCGACGAGCCGACCTCGGCACTCGACCCGGAGCTGGTCGGTGAGGTGCTGGCCACGATGCGCTCGCTCGCGGAGGACGGAATGACCATGGTCGTGGTCACCCACGAGGTGGGCTTCGCCCGGGAGGTCGCCCACCGCGCGGTGCTCATGGACGGGGGCGCGATCGTGGAGGCAGGGCCGCCGGCGCAGTTCTTCTCCAGTCCTGCCCACGAGCGTACCCGACAGTTCCTGTCAAAACTGGTCTAGGGGGGGCGGGCCACCCTCGGGCCCGGGTATCAGTGGCCCGAGCCGGTCCACTCGGTGCGGCGGTCGGGCTGCGTCGCAAATGCACCCCGCACGGCATCGCGCACCTCGCGGTCCGCGATCACGTCGGCCCCGGTCAGGGCGAGGGCCTCGGCAGCCTGGAGGAGCACGCGGTAGGCCCGCTCGCTGTCGGCCGCCTCACGAAACTCGTGGGTGTGACAGGACACGCCCTCATCGGTGATGGCGATCTCCGGGTGCAGGGTGGGCGCCACGTAGGAGAGATTGCCCACGTCGGTCGAGCCCACACGGTCCCACGGGATGGAGTGGTGCGGGTCGAGTCCGACCACGCCGAGGTGGTCGTGGCAACGCTCCGCGAGGACCGGGTTGGAGCGCAGGTCGAGGTAGGAGTCCCCACCGGCCCGGAGCTCCAGGGTGCAGCCGGTCGCCTGGGCAGCCGCCTCGAAGATGGCCCGGAAGCGAACGTCCATCTCGGCGAGGTAGCCGCCATCCCGGGCGCGAGTGATGAACTCTCCCGAGGTGCGCTCGGGAATCACGTTGGGTGCCGTACCACCCTCGGCAATGAAACCGTGCACGCGGGCGCCGTCCTTGAGCTGCTGGCGCCACAGTGAGATCCCGTTGTACGCGTGGACGAAGGCGTCGAGGGCGTTGATGCCCTGGTCGGGGTCGCCGGCGGCATGGGCCGCGCGTCCGGTGAAGCTCCAGTGCCAGTGGGTGCATGCCAGCGCCCACATCACCGCGAAGGTGCGGTCGGAGGGATGGAAGATCAGAGCTGCGTCGGTGGTGTCGAACACGCCGTCGTCGCAAAGTGGAATCTTGCCCCCACCGCCCTCCTCGGCGGGGCTGCCGATCACCCGCACCCGGCCCGGCAGACCCGCCTCGTCGAGGGCTGCGGCCAGGGCGATGCCGGCCGCGACGGAGCCGGTGCCGATCAGGTTGTGACCACAGGCATGGCCGATGCCGCGCAGGGCGTCGTACTCGGAGAC
The DNA here is from genome assembly GCA_046262435.1 of Candidatus Dormibacteria bacterium. Lineage (GTDB taxonomy): Bacteria > Chloroflexota > Dormibacteria > Aeolococcales > Aeolococcaceae > JBHEMT01. The sequence goes on from JBHEMT010000114.1 coordinate 14,048, forward strand.
GAACGCGACCTCCGGGCCACCCCGCCCCCGCTCGGCGAGAAAGGCGGTCGGCATTCCCGACGCGCCACGCTGCACGGCAAAGCCGCGCCGCTCAAGCAAGTCCTCTAGCCGGCGGCTCGCCTCGTGCTCCTCGAAACCGATCTCCGGGTTGTGGTGGATCTCACGCGCCACCTCGACAAGCTCCCCGCGCAGTCCGTCGAGTGCGCGACGGATCAGCGGGGCGAGGTCGGTGCTCGGGGTGGTGAGGGACATTGGCTCTCCTGGGTTGGCAGCGGTCGACGGTGCGTCGGCTACTCGTTGAAATAGGCGGTGATCGTGGAGCTGTTGCTCATCGGGTCGGTGCCGCTGAAGAACGCGTTGACCCGGCCGCCGGACGAGTGCCGCTCGAAGCGGAAGGCGCCGCCGGCGTGGGGCTGCAGGTTGGCGAAAGCCTGGCCGAGCTGCTGACCGTTGCCGGTGCAGTCCGGAGCCCCGGCGCCGCCGCACAGGGTGACCGTGTCCACGGTGCCGTGGTCGAAGACCAGCACAAAGGACTCGCCGGGGGGCGGCGTCCCGTTGAGAGTGAAGGCGAAAGCCTTGGAGATCGTTCCGGGTGAGGAGTCGGGCAGCGTCGGAGCCCCGCTGGAACCGGCCGCGCCCGACGACGCCGGTGGTTGCGCCGTGCTGCCGTTTGGCTGGCCGCCGGATGCCTGGCCTCCTGCCGGGGTGCTGACGCTCAGCCCCGGGTTGCTGGTGGCCACGCTGGCACCGCCGCTGTGCGCGCGGACTGCGACGACCGCGATCAGGATGCCGAGGAAGCCGATCCCGAGGGCGACTCCCAGCCAGGGAATCTTCACTCGGGCGCGGTCACCTCGTGGACGTAGCACCAGCGCCAGGTGTCTCCGGGCATCGCCGACTGCATCACGGGGTGCTGTGACTGCTGGTGGTGCCTGGTGGCGTGCACGCCAGGCGAGGAGTCGCAGCAACCGACGTGGCCGCAGCTGAGACAGCGGCGCAGGGCCACCCAGGTCGTGCCCTCGACGGCGCACTCCTCGCACACGGGTTCGCTGGGGGCCGCCGGCTCACCCTTGATCTGGTCGAGGTGTTCGCAGGTGGCGGCCATGGCAGGTTCTCCGGTGGGGTGATGTCCGGCCGTCCACTCTGCCACATTGCCGCGCCTGCCCCGGCCACGGCCGTCAGCCGTGGGGCAGCGGCCAGGCGCGTCGAGTAGCCAAGCCCACGGCGGTGCCGAGCAGCAGTCCCGCGCCGACGTCGGTGGCATGGTGGAGACCGGTCTGCAGGCGCGAGGCAGCCACCCCAAGCGCAAGCAGGCCCAACGGAGCGCCCAACGAGGTGCCCTCAGTCAGCAGGATCGCCGCTGCCGCCGCGGAGGCCGAGTGCCCCGATGGGAAGGAAGAGCTGGGCGGGCGGCGGGCTCTGAAACGGAGTGGGAGGGCGCCGGTGTCCGGGCGGGTGCGCCGGGCCCAGGGTTTGATGCCCAATTCGACGAGAACCACCTGGGTGGGCACCACCACCGCCACCCGCAGCGCGGCGGCGCGCCCGGCGCGACCCTGGACGGCGGCCCGCAGGAGGGCCAGGGCGAGCCACAGCTTGGAGCGGTCCGCGGCGGAGCTGAGCAGGTGGGCAGGTCCCTCCAACGCGGTGCCCCGGGTGCGCTGTGCCAGGTGCGCGACTCGGGCATCAAAGCGCCCCAGAAGGGACATCAGGGAACCCAGCCCCGACCCTCGGTCGCCGGCGCCCCCATCCTGGAACGACCTCATCTGGGCAGGCGGCGGAAGAGCGGGCGGGGTAGCTGGCGAAGCCCCCACATCAGCGCCCGCACCGGCGCCGGCACCCAGATCGTGGCGCTGCCCCGCCCCAGGGCCAGGGCCACAGCCGCGGCAACCGCCTCGGGGCCAATGCTGAAAGGGGCCGGGGGAATCCCCCGGGTCATCCGGGTGTGGACGAACCCCGGGCGCACCACGATCACCTCCACTCCGCTCCCGTGCAGCGCGTCAGCCGTTCCCTGCAGGTAGGCATCCATCCCGGCCTTGGAGGCGCCGTAGGTGTAGTTGGCCCGGCGGACGCGCTCGCCGGCCACCGACGACAGGCCAACCAGGCTGCCGTGCCCCTGAGCGCGCAACCTGCGGACCAGGGGAACGGTCAGCGACACGATGCCCAGCAGGTTGGTGCGCATCACCTGAAGCGCAGCCTCGGCGTCCTCCTCGGTGCGGGCCTGGTCACCGAGGACTGCGAAGGCGAGCACGCACACGTCGATGTCCCCGTGCTTGTCGAAGATGGTGTGCACCATCGGCCCGTGTGCTGGCGTGTCATCAGCATCGAAGGGCACCTCCGCAACCTGAGCGACACCGCTGCCGCGCAACTCCTGCCCGAAAGCCGCCATGGCCGCGGTGTCGCGGGCCGCGAGCACGACCGTGCGCAGGCGGTTGCCGGCACAGAGCCGCCACACGATGGCCCTGGCGATGTCCGAGGTTGCGCCGAAGACGAGCAGCGACTGCGGCGCGCCGAGAGCGTCCCTCATGCGCGCTGCCCGGTCAGGTCGAGCCGCCGGTTGAGATCGGACTGCAGCACCCGATCCGGGTCCACCGCGTCCCGCGCCGCGCGCCACTCCGCCAGGCGCGGGTACATGGCGCTCAGCACATCCGGGCGCAGGCGCGAGTCCTTGGCCAGGTACACCCGACCGCCGGCCACTGCCACCACCTCGTCGAGCGTGTCGAGCAGCGCACCGAGGCCGTGAACGCGGGCGGGGATGTCGAGCGCCAGGGTCCAGCCGGCCAGGGGAAAGGAGAGCGGTGCGGAGTTGGCGGGGCCAAAGCGCTTGAGGACGGTGAGGAAGGACGGCACGCGTGCGTCGGCGAGGCGCTGGAGCACCGCCCGCAGCGCAGCCTCGGCACCCAGTGGCACGACAAACTGGTACTGGACGAATCCGGACGCGCCATACAAACGGTTCCAACCACGGATGCCGTCCAGTGGGTGAAAGAAACTCGCGAAGGGCATGACCCGTCCGCGCTGGCGGCGCGGGGACCGGCGAAACCAGGCTTCGTTGAAGGCCCGCACGGAGAGGGGGTTGAGCAGGTGGTCGGGCACCCAGGGCGGGGCCACGAGCCGGCTGACGGGGGCGAAGCGCAACGCGCTGGCGCGCTGCGAGGCAGGTACCTCGTCCGCCGATGCGACATCTCCTCGGGTGAGGACCCCGCGGCCCAAGCGCCGGCCAGCCGCGAGGCTGTCGAGCCACGCCACTGAGTACCGGTAGGCGTCGTCGCTGCCGCTCATCCGGGCGAGCAGGTCGTCGAGGCTGTCGGCACGGTCCGTGTCGACGCGCATCCACGCGCTGGAAACGCGGTGCAAGCGAAGGGTGACTTCGGTTATCACCCCGGTCAGCCCCATGCCGCCAATGGTCGCCCAGAAAAGCTCGGGGTCCTGGGTGGCACCGACCTCGCGCGGGCCGGTGGGTGTCTCCAGGCGCAGCGAGGACACGTGGGCGCCAAAGGTGCCGTCGCGATGGTGGTTCTTGCCATGGATGTCCGCGGCGATGGCGCCTCCGACGGTGACGAAGCGCGTGCCCGGGGAGACCGGAACCGTCCAACCCAGGGGGACAAACCTCTGCATGAGGGCGTCGAGGCCGGCGCCCGCGCCGACTGTGACGAAACCCTCCGCGCCCGGCGATCCGGCGCCGTCCAGCCGGGCAGTGCTCACCACCGTGCCGCCGCCGTTCTGGGCAGCGTCACCGTAGGCCCGGCCAAGCCCGCGGGCGATGAGACCGCGCGGGGAGGCGTCGGCCAGCAGCCGGGCGACTTCGGCGCGGCCGCGAGGGTGCATCAGCGCCGCCGCAGTCGGGGCCGTCCTTCCCCAGCCAGTGAGAACGCTTCGCCGGGACATCAGGGTGCGGCCGGTGAGGGTATCCCGGTCACCGGCGCGCGGGCGTGCGCCGCGTGGCCCTCCCGGATCGTCGGCCTCGCTCTCACGGATTCGCGAGCACGTGCACCAGGGTGGTGTCGACGCAGACCACGGTGACCGCGCCCCCGATCGGGAGAGAGCTCCTGTCGGCGGAAGCAGGCACGGTGACCAGCAGCCGCCGGCCTCCCGTGTCGGCCTCGAGCACTGCGCGATAGCTCGAGCCTTCGAAGTCGACGCTGCGCAGCACCGCGGGGCAGCCACCGCGTCCCGTGGCACCGGCCTCCCGGATACCCAGCGCCTCCGGGCGGAGCACGGCGATGCCGTTGCGCTCGCCGCGCTCCACCGTCAGGCTCAGCACTTCGACCACCCCGTCGACCACATCGAGGATAGTCGCCTCCCCGAGAAATCCCGCCACGTACAGGGTGTCGGGCCGCCGGTAGAGCTCCTCGGGGGTGCCCACCTGGGCGATGCGTCCCTCATGGAGAAGCGCCACCCGGTCCGACATCCCCATCGCCTCGGCCTGGTCGTGGGTCACCGCCACCGTGGTGACT